>JALXAG010000215.1 GCA_026992315.1 Sneathiellales bacterium
CTCGATGTTTCCGGAGGCGCGGGTGATGGAGCTGTCGTCCGACACGGCGGCGAAGGCCGGGGAACTGCGCGCGGTTCTGCAGGCCATGGATGAGGGGCGGATCGATATTCTGGTCGGCACCCAGATCATCGCCAAGGGCCATCATTTTCCCATGCTGACCCTGGTCGGGGTGATCGATGCCGATCTGGGGCTGGAAGGCGGCGATCTCAGGGCCTCGGAACGGACCTATCAACTGCTGTCGCAGGTGGCCGGACGCGCCGGGCGGGCCGAGCGGCCGGGGCGGGTGCTGTTGCAGAGCCACGCCCCGGATCAGCCGGTGCTTCGCGCCCTGGTGAACGGCGATGTCTCCGGTTTCATCGCCGCCGAGCTGGCGGCGCGGCGTTCCGCGGGCATGCCGCCTTTCGGCAGGCTGGCGGCGATTATTCTTTCGGCGGAGGATCAGGCGCTGGTGTCGTCCTTCGCCAACGCCCTGGCCCGCCATGTGCCGCAGGATGCGCGCATTCGCGTTCTGGGGCCCGGTCCGGCGCCGCTGGCACTGATCCGCGGCCGCCACCGCTACCGCTTCCTGGTTCAGGGGCCGCGTGAAGTGCTTTTGCAACCCTTTATAAGGCGCTGGCTCGATGCCTGCCCGCCGCCGCGCAATCTGCGCCTGGACATCGATATCGATCCCCAATCCTTCATGTAGTTCATGCTGTTTTCGCCGGGGTGGTTTCCGCCATGTGTTCCGCCGCTGCCTGCAGGCAGCGGCACGGGCGGCGGCGTGGGGCGAATTATCGCTTTCTGACCGGTTGCGCTTGGCAAAACCCTGTGCTAGAACCCCGGTGCTTTTTGCCAAGGGGGGCGTGCGCGTTCCCTCATCAATGGCACCGTTTTGCACAGCCCGCCGCGGCAGGCTGTCTTTAAACGAGCCGCTTTCGGAAATGTGCCGGGGCGGATCTGGTTTTATCCGGCAAAGGCTGGCTTCTCCCCGGGGGTGGCCGGCCTTTACAGAAAAACGAGGGGTAGCCTCTTGGCCGCCGAAACAAGCATCGTATCAGGAATAGCCGGGCGCTATGCGGCCGCGCTTTTCGATCTCGCCCGGGAGCGCGATGCGCTCGATTCCGTGGCGGATGAACTGAACCAGCTCGCGGGGCTGCTGCAGGAAAGCGCCGATCTCCGGCGCCTTGTTTCCAGCCCGATTCTTCAGCGTGAGGCTCAGGCCGCGGCGATGGACGCCGTGCTTTCCAAGGCGGGCGCCAGCGATATCGTCAGCAATTTCGTCGGTGTTCTGGCCAAAAACCGCCGTCTCAATCTTCTCGCCGATATCATCCGCGACTTTTCGCGCCTCTTGTCCCGCCATCGCGGCGAGGTCGAGGCCGAGGTGGTGTCGGCCAAGGCGTTGACCAAGGGGCAGATGACATCCCTGGTTTCAGCGCTCAAAGACGTCGCCGGTCGGGACGTGTTGCTCCGCACCCGCGTTGATGACAGCCTGATCGGCGGGCTTGTCGTCAAGGTGGGGTCGCGGATGATCGACACGTCGATCCGCACCAAACTGCAGAATCTCCAGCTTGTTATGAAAGGGGTGGGGTGATGGACATCCGCGCCGCAGAAATTTCAGATATTCTCAAGAAACAGATCGCTGAATTCGGTACCGAAGCGGATGTTTCCGAAGTCGGCGAAGTGCTTTCGGTCGGTGACGGCATCGCCCGTGTCTACGGGCTCGACAATGTCCGCGCCGGCGAGATGGTCGAATTCGACGGTGGCGTCAAGGGTATGGCGCTGAACCTTGAGGAAGACAATGTCGGTGTCGTGATCTTCGGTTCCGACCGTGGCATTCGCGAAGGCCATGTGGTCAAGCGTACCGGCGCCATCGTGGATGCGCCGGTCGGCAAGGGGCTGCTGGGCCGTGTTGTCGATGCGCTCGGCAATCCGATCGACGGCAAGGGGCCGCTGAAGGATGTCACCCGTCACCGGGTCGAGGTCAAGGCGCCGGGCATCATCCCGCGCAAATCGGTGCATGAGCCGGTGCAGACGGGCATCAAGGCGCTGGATGCGCTGGTGCCGATCGGCCGCGGACAGCGTGAGCTGATCATCGGCGACCGTCAGACCGGCAAGACCGCCGTTGCCGTCGACGCCATCATCAACCAGCGTGCCGTCAACCAGGGCGATGACGAGAGCAAGAAGCTCTACTGCATCTATGTCGTGGTCGGTCAGAAGCGTTCCACCGTCGCCCAGCTCGTGCGGACGCTGGAAGAGAACGGCGCCATGGATTACACCATCATCGTCGCCGCCACGGCCTCCGATCCGGCGCCGCTGCAGTTCCTGGCCCCGTATACCGGCTGCACCATGGGCGAATATTTCCGCGATAACGGCATGCATGGCCTGATCATCTATGACGATCTGTCCAAGCAGGCCGTGGCCTATCGTCAGATGTCGCTGCTGCTTCGCCGTCCTCCGGGGCGCGAGGCCTATCCGGGCGACGTCTTCTATCTGCACAGCCGCCTGCTGGAGCGCGCGGCCAAGATGAACGACGAACATGGCGCCGGTTCGCTGACCGCCCTGCCGGTGATCGAAACCCAGGCCGGCGACGTTTCCGCCTATATTCCGACCAACGTGATTTCGATCACCGACGGTCAGATCTTCCTGGAAACGGATCTGTTCTATCAGGGCATCCGCCCCGCGATTAATGTCGGCCTGTCGGTCAGCCGCGTCGGTTCCGCCGCCCAGATCAAGGCGATGAAACAGGTGGCCGGTTCGATCAAGCTGGAGCTGGCGCAGTATCGCGAAATGGCGGCCTTCGCCCAGTTCGGCTCCGATCTGGATGCGGCGACGCAGCAGTTGCTGAACCGCGGCGCCCGCCTGACCGAGCTGCTGAAGCAGCCGCAGTTCTCGCCCCTGCCGGTGGAAGAGCAGGTGGTGTCGATCTATGCCGGCGTGAAGGGCTATCTCGATGGCATCGATACCCGCGATGTGGTCCGTTACGAGGAAGGCCTGCTGCGCGAAGTGCGCGAGCGTCACGCCGAAGTGCTGGAAGCGATCCGCGTGCGCGGCGCGCTGGACGACGAGCTTGAGGGCAAGCTGAAAGGCATCCTTGAGGCATACACCAAGGCATTCGCCTGAGGCGACGGCGCGGGAGTAGGGAGCAACCCTCATGGCCAATTTGAAGGAGCTTCGCAAGCGGATCGGAAGCGTGACCTCCACGCAGAAGATCACCAAGGCGATGCAGATGGTCGCCGCTTCGAAGTTGCGTCGCGCGCAGGAAGCCGTGGAAGCGGCCCGTCCTTATGCGGAGCGCATGGAAAAGATCATCGGATCCCTGGCGTCGTCCCTGCAGGGGTCCGACGGGGCGCCGAAACTGCTGGTCGGTACCGGCAGCGATCAGGTGCATCTGGTGATCGTGGCGACATCGGAACGCGGTCTTTGCGGCGGCTTCAACGCCAATATCGTCAAGGGCGCCCGTCAGCATGTTCACGAGCTGATCGCGGCGGGCAAGACGGTCAAGCTGATCTGCATCGGCAAAAAGGGCTTCGCCCTGCTGCGCCGGGAATTCGAGGACAGGATTCTCGAAGTGATCGACATGTCGCATGTGCGGCGTCTGGGCTACAACGATGCCCTGCCGATCGCCCAGAAGATCATGCGCATGTTCGATGACGGCGAGTTCGATGTCTGCACGCTGTTCTACGCCAAATTCGTCACCGTCCTGACCCAGGATGTGACGCCGCTTCAGCTCATTCCCGCCCATGTCGAAACGGCGGGCGAGAGCCTCGATGCGGATCTGGGCGGCGCCGTGCATGAATACGAGCCGAGCGAGGAAGAAATTCTGGAAGATCTGCTGCCGCGGAACATGGCGACGCAGGTCTATCGGGTTCTGTTGGAAAATGCCGCCAGCGAGCAGGGTGCCCGCATGACGGCAATGGACAACGCCACACGCAATGCCGGGGAGATGATCGACAAGCTGACGCTGACCTATAACCGGGAACGTCAGGCGACCATCACCAAGGAACTGATTGAAATCATTTCCGGCGCCGAGGCCCTTTAGGGCTGCCGGAAGTTTTACAAGATTGAGGAGCTGATCGATGGCTACGAGTGCAGTCGGCAGGATCACCCAGGTTATCGGCGCTGTCGTCGACGTCCAGTTCGAAGGCGAGCTGCCCGATATTCTGAACGCCCTGCATACGGAAAACGACGGGCAGAAACTGGTTCTTGAGGTGGCCCAGCATCTTGGCGAGCACACGGTGCGCACCATCGCCATGGATGCCACCGAAGGGCTGGTCCGCGGGCAGGAGGTGGTCGATACCGGCGCGCCGATTTCCGTTCCCGTCGGCCCGGAAACGCTGGGACGCATCATCAACGTCATCGGTGATCCGATCGATGAACGCGGTCCGGTCAAGACCAAGATGACGGCCCCGATCCATGCCGAGGCCCCGGCTTTCGAGGATCAGTCCACGGAAACGGAAATTCTGGTCACGGGCATCAAGGTCGTGGACCTGCTGGCCCCTTACGCCAAGGGCGGCAAGATCGGCCTGTTCGGCGGTGCCGGCGTGGGCAAGACGGTTCTGATCATGGAACTGATCAACAACATCGCCAAGGGCCATGGCGGTTATTCCGTCTTTGCCGGTGTCGGCGAACGGACCCGCGAAGGCAACGATCTGTATCATGAAATGATCGAATCGGGCGTTATTCAGCTCGATACCAACGATTCCAAGGCGGCGCTGGTTTACGGCCAGATGAACGAACCGCCCGGGGCCCGTGCCCGCGTGGCCCTGACCGGCCTGACGCTGGCGGAATATTTCCGCGATCAGGAGGGCCAGGACGTGCTGTTCTTCGTCGACAATATCTTCCGCTTCACCCAGGCGGGTTCGGAAGTGTCGGCGCTGCTGGGCCGCATTCCCTCGGCGGTGGGTTATCAGCCGACGCTGGCGACCGACATGGGCGCCCTGCAGGAACGCATCACCTCGACGAAGAAGGGCTCGATCACCTCGGTGCAGGCCATTTACGTGCCCGCCGACGACCTGACCGACCCGGCGCCGGCAACATCCTTCGCCCATCTGGACGCCACGACGGTGCTGTCGCGTCAGATTGCCGAGCTCGGCATTTACCCGGCGGTGGACCCGCTCGATTCGACCTCGCGCGTTCTGGAGCCGCGGGTTGTCGGCGAAGAGCATTACGAGGTCGCCCGTGAAGTGCAGCGTATTCTGCAGACCTACAAGTCGCTGCAGGACATCATCGCCATTCTGGGCATGGACGAGCTGTCCGAAGAGGACAAGCTGATCGTGGCCCGCGCCCGTAAGATCCAGCGCTTCCTGTCGCAGCCCTTCCATGTGGCCGAGGTCTTCACCGGCACGCCGGGCGTGTTCGTGAACCTTGAAGACACGGTCAAGGGCTTCAAGGAGATCATCGAGGGCAAGCATGACGATCTGCCTGAAGCCGCCTTCTACATGGTCGGCACCATCGATGAGGCGGTTGAGAAGGCCAAGAAGCTGGCGGTCGAGGCGGCCTGAGGATAAGCTAAGAGCCGGGTCTCCCTGACCCGGCCGGGAAGAGAAGCCATGGCAGAAATGTTAGCCTTTGAATTCGTATCGCCGGAACGGCTGCTGATGTCCGAAGAGGTCGAGCAGGTGGTCGTTCCCGGTACAGACGGCGATTTCGGCGTGCTGGCCGGGCATGCGCCCGTGGTTTCGACCATGCGCCCCGGCAGGGTCGAGATCTATAACGGCGGGTCCGAGCCGGTGAGCTATTTCGTCGGTGGCGGCCTAGCCGAAATGGCCAACAACCGTCTGACGATTCTGGCCGAGGAGGTGATACCGATCGCCGATCTCGACCGGGCGGCGATCGAAAGGCAGATCCGCAACGCCGAAGAGGATGTCGAGGACGCCAAGACCGATGAGCGCCGCCGTCAGGCGCAGGAGCGTCTCGATCATCTGCGCGATATATTGACGGCGCTGAGCGCCTGATGATCTGCAGATCTGGAAAAGCCCGCCTCGTGCGGGCTTTTTTGTATCCGGGCGGCGTTCCTGCCCGATGCCGGCGGCAGAAGGGTTCCGCGCCGGCGCCATTCGCAGCGCCGCCATGGTGCGGCGAAGAGCAGCAGTGATCAGAAGGGCCCGAATCAATAGAATACATACAAACGGGGACGGGCAGCAGAAGGGGGCCGGGAATTGAGGCTCAGTCAAAGACAGACCAAAATCGTCGATCTGGTGCGCAAGGAAGGCTTTGTTTCCATCGATTTCCTCGCCCAGCATTTCCGCATGACGCCGCAGACGATCCGCCGCGATATCAACGATTTGTGCGGCAAGGGGCTGCTGCGTCGCTATCATGGCGGCGCCGGGCTGCCGTCGAGCGTGGAGAACACCTCCTACGGTACGCGGCAGGTGATGAACCTGCGCGAGAAACGGGCGATTGCCCGGCTGGTGGCCTCGCACATCCCCGACGATGCCTCCCTGTTCATGAATATCGGTACCACGACGGAGGAAATCGCCTCCGCCCTGCTGCATCACAAGGGCTTGCGGATCATCACCAATAACCTGAACGTCGCCAATATCCTGCTGCGCAACGATACCTTCGAGGTGATTGTCGCCGGCGGGGTGGTGCGCAACCGCGACCGGGCGGTGGTCGGGGAAACGGCGATCGACTTCATTTCGCAGTTCAAGGTCGATTTCGGCATCATCGGCATTTCGGGTATCGATCTCGATGGCACGCTGCTGGACTTCGATTACCGCGAGGTGCGGGTGGCCCAGGCCATTCTGCGCAATTCGCGCAGCGTTTTCCTGGCCGCCGATCACAGCAAGTTCGGCCGCAATGCCATGGTGCGCCTGGGCAATATCGCCGACATCGACGTGCTGTTCACCGATCAGGAACCGCCGGAGGAAATCCTGCCGGTTCTGGAGGCCGGCGATGTGCTGGTCTGTACCCCGCAGCAGGACGGCCCCGCCGACTGAGAAAGCGGTTGCCCTTTGCCCGGCCAATGCGGTTGGGGGTTATTGGAAGGCCGGTTCGTCGAAACTGCGCAACTTGCGTGAATGCAGCTGTTCGACCACCGAATCGCGCAGGCTGTTGATGGTTTCGATGCCGATGCGCAGATGCTGCCCCACCCGCTCGCGATAAAATTTATTCGCCATGCCCGGCAGCTTGATTTCCCCGTGCAGCGGCTTGTCGGAAACGCAGAGAAAGGTGCCGTAGGGCACGCGGAAACGATAGCCGTTGGCGGCGATGGTGGCCGATTCCATGTCCACGGCAATGGCGCGGGACTGGTTGAAGCGCTTGACATAGGCATCGCGGCGCAGTTCCCAGTCGCGGTCGTCGGTGGTGAACACGGTGCCGGTGCGCAGGCGGGTCTTCATGTCGCGGCCTTTCAGGCCGGTGATCTTCTGTACCGAGGCGGTCAGCGCCACCTGCACCTCGGCAATGGCCGGAATCGGCACCCAGGGCGGCAGATCGGCATCGAGCACGTGATCGTCGCGCACATAGGCATGGGCCAGCACGTAATCGCCGAGAAGCTGTGTGCGGCGCAATCCCCCGCAATGGCCGATCATCAGCCAGCAATGGGGGCGCAGCACCGCCAGATGGTCGGTGATCGTCTTGGCGTTTGAGGGTCCGACGCCGATATTGATCAGGGTGATGCCGGCCCGTCCCGCCCGGGTCAGGTGATAGGCGGGCATCTGCGGCAGGTGCTCCGGCCGCGCGCCCCGGCTTTTGGTCGTGCCGTTGCTTTTGGTCGTAATCACATTGCCCGGTTCGACAAAGGCATCGTATTCGCCGCCTTCGTCAATGGCCTGGCGGGCATAGGCAATGAATTCCTCGACATAGCGCTGATAATTGGTGAACAGCACAAAACGCTGGAAATATTCAGCCCTCGTCGCCGTGTAATGGGCCAGCCGCAGCAGGGAATAATCGATCCGTTCGGCGCTGAACAGCGACAGGGGCTTGGCGTGTCCGGCCGGGCTGTGATGATCGCCATTGGCGATGGCATCGTCGATGCGCGCCAGATCGGGCAGGGTGAACAGCCGCTGCAGATCGCGCATGTCATCGGCACTGATGGCAGCGCTGGCGGTTTCGATCACATAGGGCAGGGGGATCGGATCGTCGCTGAGGCCGATGGTGACGGGGCGGTTGTGATTGTCGATCAGCAGGGCGATCTGCTCGAAGAGATAATCCTCGAATATGTCGGGGCGGGTGATGGTGGTGCGATAAGTGCCCGCTTCGGCCAGGGCGCCGTAGGAGCGCCGGGTATCGAAGCGCAGATCCCCGGGTCCGATCGTGCAGGCGATATAGGGATAGCGGGCATCGACGCCGGGGCTGCTGCGATCGCCGTCGGCAAAGGCGGCAAAGCGCTGGCGGAGCATGTCCCGCTGCCGATCGTACAGGTTTCTGATATGGGCCACGGCGGCACCGGCATCGGTGAAGGCTGCGGGCGGTACGTCGATGCGCTGTCTTTTCATGAGGATCCTCTTTTCTTGTTATTGTTGCCGCCCGGCGGTTTGCCGGGTGCGGTTGTATAGGCGCTGCCGCCCGTTATTTCAATTTCTGTCGGTTCAATCCTCCGCCAGGCGTTTGAGCAGGCTGAGCAGCAGGGTGTGTTCCTCCTCGCTCAGATGGCGCGCGATGTCCTTTTCGTGCTGCATCACCCGCCGCCGGGCCATGGCAAGGATCTTCTTTCCCTTCTCGCTCAGATACAAGGCATAGGAGCGCCGGTCGTTGGGGGCCGGGCGGCGTTCGGCCAGGCCCAGCCGTTCGAGGCGGTCAATCACCGAAACGACGGTGGAGCGATCGACCCCCATGGCGTTGCCGAGTTCGCTCTGATTCAGTCCGGCATTGGCATTGATCAGCGCCAGAACGCCGAACTGGCCCGGTGTCAGGTCCAGATCCGCCATATGCCGGGAAAAATCGTTGAATACGCGCACCTGGGCCCGGCGCAGCTGATATCCGATCAGATCCGGCAGCGGGCCGTAATCGGTCTTCCGGGCTCCCCCCCGGCTGTTTTTTTTCTTGTTCATTGCTTTCCCCGAAAGCTTCAGCATCTTATCCTGCTGTGATTTTTCGCCATCATAAGCGAAGACGGGCCGGCGGGCACCCCAAATTCTGCAATACGCCCTGCGGCCGGAAGACAAGGATACAGGCGCATGGAGAGGGAAAACCCCGAATACGGCGATATCCCCGCCCCGTTCGTTCATCTGGCGGCATTCTGCCGGCGGGTGCCGTGGTTCTCTGCCACCGGAAAGGGGCTGAACGACGAGGAACGGGCGGCGGCGCAGGCCCTGCTCGATGGCATGGGCTTTCCCGATGCAGCCATCGTTCCGGTGCCGGATTGGCAGGAGGCTGCCGAAATTGCCGCCAATCCCGACTGGAACACCGACTGGTGGGAGGCGGAGGAACAGCGGCGCATCGCCCTGGCCGGAGAGGCCGCGCGACTGATCGGGGATGAGGAGATCCTGCTGGCCGGGCTCAATCTGGTCAGCGGTGTGGCCGGCGAGGCGGCCTACGGGCGGATCGAGGGGCTGCTCGATGCCGAGGGGACGAACGATCCCGCCCTGCTGCGCGCTGCCGCCGGTGCCGCGGCCCAGGCAGCCTATCATGCGGCGCTGATGATGGTGTGCGAGACGGAAGAGGATCATCCCTTTTACCGCAGGTTCCGCCTCTTCGAGCTCGGCCGCTGGCCCCTCGGGGTCGTCGGCCGCTCCCTGTCGCTGTTCTGAACCCTTTCAGCCCATTTCATCAATCCGACTTCATCGGGGGAATCGTTTTCCATGACCTTGTCCGTTATGACCTGGAACATCAATTCGGTGCGTCTGCGCCTTGGTCTGCTGCAGGAAGCGGCGGTCCGCCACGACCCGGACGTCATCTGCCTGCAGGAAACCAAGGTGCGCGACGATCTTTTTCCGGCAGCGGAGATTGCCGGGATGGGATATGTGCATCAGGCCATATTGGGGGAGAAGGGCTATAATGGCGTCGCCATTCTCTCCCGTCTGCCGATTGCGGAGCAGAGGCCCCATTACTGGTGCGGCAAGCAGGATTGCCGCCATCTCGCCGTCAGGCTGGAGAACGGCATTACGATTCACAATCTCTATGTGCCGGCGGGCGGGGATGTACCGGATCCGGAGCAAAACCCGAAATTCGCTCACAAGCTGCAGTTTCTCGACGAGCTGACGGATTTTTTCAGCCAGAACAAACCGCGAAAAAGCATCCTGGTCGGGGATCTGAACATCGCGCCCAGCGAATACGATGTCTGGTCGCACCGGCAGTTGCTGAAGATCGTCAGCCATACGCCGGTGGAGGTGGAGGCGCTGCAGCGCCTGTACCGCGCGGGCGGCTGGGTCGATGCGGTGCGCCATATCATTCCGGAGCCGGAAAAAATCTATTCGTGGTGGAGCTATCGTGCCCGCGACTGGCGCAAGGGGGATCGCGGCCGCCGCCTCGATCATGTCTGGGTCTCTCCCGACCTTTCGGAAACAATAGACAATGTGCTGATCGACCGCGAGGCGCGCGGGTGGGAGAAACCCTCCGATCATGTGCCGGTGCGCGCCAGTTTCGCGCTCGGCTGAAGCGCCTGTCAGGGCGAAGTCTGCTATGCTTGCCGCTGCAGCCTGTTGTCAGGCCGGCGGATGCAACGAAGGTGAGGCACGATGATCGATCTTTACCCCTTTTCCGGTTTCACCGTTGCGGTGTTGGGCCTGAACGATGAAGGCCGCACCGCCGCCACCGCCCTGCGCCTGAGCGGCGCCACGGTCTGGGCCTGGGACGATGACGAGGGGCGCAGAAAGGCCGCGGCGGCAGAGGGTATCCCCCTTAAAAATCTATATGAATGCGATTGGCGCGAGCCGGTGTCCCTGGTGATCGAGGCGGCAATTGCCCATGAGGGCAAGGATGCGCATCCGATCGTTGCGCTGGCCCGTCAGGCGGGGGCGGAGGTGATCGGCGATGCCGAGCTTCTGATCCGTGCCCAGCGCGATGCCGCCTATATCGGCATTTCGGGGCATCATGCGCCGGCGACCGTCGCCCTTCTGGCCTATATCCTGCAACTGTCGGGGCAGGAATGCGAATGGACGGGCGGCCCCGCCCCGGCGGACGGGCGCCCGCGCACGGCCCTGTCGCTGCATCCGCTGGATCTCGGCGGTACCTACATTCTGGACATGCCCGCATCCAAGCTGGATATCACCTTTTCCATTACCTTCGATGTCGCTGTCTATGCGGGCGGCGGGGGAGGGGGCGAAAAACTGAAGATGCTGTTCCACCGCCAGACCGATCCGCGCAGCGCCGTCGTCTTCGCCGACGACGATGCGGGCACGGCCCTGCTGGCCCATTTGCGCGCAGCGGGCGATCAGATCATCGTTCCCGTGTCCCTCCGCCAGGCGGCGGAAGGCGGTGTTTATCTTAAGAACGACTGGCTGATCGACGATCGCGAAGGCAAGCGCATCGAGGTGATCGATCTTGGCGTCAGCGGCCGCTACGATGCCCCGGGGCGCCGCGAGGCCGCCCTTCTGGCCTATGCTGCCGCCACCGCGCACGGCATTGCCCCGCCCGCGGTCATGGCCTGTCTGAACAGCTATGACTTTTCCGCCCCCGACCGCGGCCGCCTGCAGGCATGAGCGGTGCCGCAAGGGGGCGGTGAGGGAAACCCCGCCCAAGGCGGAGGACAGCGGTATTTTCGGCTGGTATCCTCGCACTTCACGGGGGGAATATCCTTGTCCCGTGAAATGCGGCCATGGTGTGAGCCATGGCGCGACGATAGCAGCAGAAGGAGCGTTTCCTGTGTCCGCAAGCAATCAGAGCACGATAAGCACGCTATCCGCCGATGCCCTGCCGCGCGCCGTCGAATGGCGGCAGGGAGAGCTGTACCTTCTCGATCAGACCCGGCTGCCCCATGAAGCGGCGATGGAAAAACAGGAAAGCGCCGAACAGGTCTGGCAGGCGATCAAGATGCTGAAGGTTCGCGGCGCCCCGGCCATCGGGGTCGCGGGGGCCTATGGCCTGTGCGTTGCCATGCGCGGGCACAGGGATCTGACGGCCGAGGCGTTCCTGGCCGAGATGGACCGTCAGGCCGCTTATCTGGACAGTTCCCGGCCCACGGCGGTCAATCTCGGCTGGGCCTTGAAGCGCATGTGCGATGCCGCCCGGCGTTCCGCCGCCGGTGACGGGCGGGCGCTGTATGACGTGCTGGTGGCGGAGGCCGAAGCGATTCACGAGGAGGACCGCCGGCTGTGCCTGGGGATGGGGCTGAACGGGGCGGATCTGATCCGCGATGGCATGGGCATTCTCACCCACTGCAATGCCGGGGCGCTGGCCACCTCCGAACTGGGCACGGCCACCGCGCCGATGTATGTGGCCCAGAGCCGCGGGGTGAAGTTCCGTGTCTATGCCGACGAAACCCGCCCGCTGCTGCAGGGGGCGCGGCTGACGGTATGGGAGCTGCAGCGTTCGGGCATAGACGTTACCCTGATCACCGACAACATGGCCGCGCAGATGATGAAGGAGGGCCGGATCGACCTGGTGATCACCGGCACCGACCGTGTGGCGGCCAATGGCGATGTCGCCAACAAGATCGGCACGCTGGGGGTCGCCATTCTGGCACGGTATTTCGACATTCCCTTCTACGTCGCCTGCCCCTCCTCGACCATCGATCTGAACGCGGCGACGGGGGAGGACATCCCGATCGAGGAGCGGGACGAAGAAGAGGTAACGGCCTTCGGCGGCCGCCGTACGGCGCCGGAGGGGGTCGGCGTCCGCAATCCTGCCTTCGACGTCACCCCCAACGCGCTGGTCGCCGGGTTGATCACGGAAAAAGGCATCGTGCGCGCGCCTTATGAGGAAAATCTGCGCGCGCTGTTCGGCTGACGGCATCCGGCGCTATCAATGATCATTTGTGCAATTTCGAAGGAGAGGGCATTTCATGGAATCGCTCTGGCGTGATCGGGATGCTGCCGATTATATCGCCCGTTATGGGGAACGCGGCATTGGCGAGGACCTGGCCCTGCGGGTCTACACGACGCGTCTGCTGGGGGGGGATCCGCGCCTGGTGCTGCATGGCGGGGGGAACACGTCGGTCAAGACACGGATGAAGGATCTGCTCGGCGACGAGCACGAGGTGCTCTGCGTCAAGGGCAGCGGCTGGGACATGGCGGTGATCGAACCGGAGGGGCTGCCCGCGGTCAGGCTTGCCCCCCTGCAGCGCCTGCGCGACCGCGACGTGCTGAGCGATGAGGACATGGTGGCCTTTCAGCGGGCCAATCTGCTCGATCCCGCCGCGCCCAACCCCTCGGTGGAGACATTGCTGCATGCCTTCCTGCCGCATAAATTCATCGATCACACCCATGCGCTGGCAGTGCTTTCCATCTCCGATCAGCCCGATGGCGAGGCGATCTGCCGCGATGTCTACGGCGATGAAATGGCGATCGTGCCCTTCATCATGCCGGGTTTCGACCTGGCCCGCGCCGCGGCGGAGGTTTACGAAAACAATCCGGATGTGGCCGGGCTGATCCTGCACAAGCACGGTATTTTCACCTTCGCCGATACGGCCCGGGAATCCTATGAGCGGATGATCGCGATGGTCAGCCGGGCCGAAGCGCGCATCGCCGCTGCCGGGCGCAGGGTTTTTCCCGTGGCTTCCCTGCCGCAGCGGCTTGCCGCCACGGCCGATATTGCCCCCGTTATTCGCGGCGCCTGTGCCATGGATCGCGGCGATGGCAGATGGGACCGTCTGATCTGCGATTTCCGCAGCGGCGGGCGGATTACCGAATTCGTCAACCATGCCGACCTGGCCGATCTGGCCGGGCGGGGCGTCGTCACCCCCGATCATATCATCCGCACCAAGAATTGGCCGCTGGTGCTGCCGGCGCCTGCGGCGGAAGATCCGGCCGCGTTCAGGAAAACGGTAAGGGAACGGGTCGCCGATTATCAGGCGCTCTATCATGACTATTTCACCCGCAACAACGCCCGTCTCGGCGGGGTAAAGACAGAACTGGATCCGATGCCGCGGGTGGCGCTGGTGCCCGGTATCGGCCTGTTCGGCATGGGCAAGAGCAAACGGGATGCCATCATCGCCGCCGATCTGGCCGAGGCGGCGATAAGCTGCATTCTCGATGCCGAGGCCGTCGGCCGCTATGAGGCGCTGCCGCCCGAAAAACTGTTCGATATGGAATACTGGTCCCTTGAACAGGCCAAGCTGGGCAAGGCAGCGGAAAAGCCGCTGGCGCGCCAGGTGGCGGCGATTACCGGCGGCGCCGGGGCCATCGGGCGGGCGACCGCCCTGCTGTTCGCCGCCAATGGCGCCGAGGTGGCGGTGCTGGATCTGGACGGCGATGCCGCCGCTGCCGTGGCGGCGGAAACCGGTGCTCATGCCCTGGGGCTGGCCTGCGATGTGACCGATCCTGCGGCAATACAGGCCGCTTTCAGCCGCATCTGTGAAAATTTCGGCGGCATCGATATCGTCGTTTCCAATGCCGGGGCTGCCTGGCAGGGACGGATCGGGGAACTGGATGACGGCGTTTTGCGCAAAAGCTTCGAGCTGAACTTCTTCGCCCATCAGAACGTTTCCAAGGCTGCCGTGGCCGTGATGCGCGCCCAGGGCACCGGCGGGGTGCTGCTGTACAACACCTCGAAACAGGCGATCAATCCCGGCCCCGATTTCGGCGCATACGGCCTGCCGAAGGCGGCGACGCTGTTTCTGTCCCGTCAATATGCCCTCGAATACGGCCGGGACGGCATTCGCGCCAATGCGGTCAATGCCGACCGGATCAGAAGCGGTCTGCTGTCGGACGAGATGATCGCCGCCCGTGCCCGCGCCCGGGGCCTCAGCGAGGAGGATTACATGGCCGGCAATCTGCTGGGGCTGGAAGTTACGGCCGAGGATGTTGCCCAGGCTTTTCTGCACCATGCGCTGGCACGCAAGACCACAGGGGATGTCACCACCGTCGATGGCGGCAATATCGCTGCCTGTCTGCGCTGATTTTTACGTTTTTCTCCTGTTGAATCCAGCGGGATAGGGAATATCTGTTAGAAATACGCACCGAGGCTGCTAAGCTTCGTGTGCGGCCGTGCCGCCGGCGGTGCGGATTCCCGATCTTTCGACAATGGGGGTAGCGATGACGGAACAGGGCGATTCCAGGCAGGGCGACATCGCCGATCGGAGCGGCGGCGAAGGAAAGGAAAAGCCTTCTCTTGCCCGCCGCATGGCAGAAACCGTCGTCGGTATGGCCGTGCTGGCGCTGATCGGCTATGGCGCTTTTGCCCTGCATGGGAAAAGACTGGAAGCCCTGCAGCGCACCCCTGCGATGAACGAATATCCCTGGGCGTTGCGCAGCGCTACTGTCGAACGCCAGGACCTGACCGTCGGCTTTCCGGTTCTCGCCCGGATGGATTCGCGCAGCGAAGTGACGATCTCCCCGCAGATTTCCGGTGTCATTCAGCAATTGGGCCCGCGGGAGGGGCAGGCGGTCAAAAAAGGCTGGCTGCTGGCCCGCATCGATACGCTGGAGCTTGAAAACAGCCTGGCGGCCCTGAAGGCCAGCCTGGCCGGGGCCAAGGCCGATGCCGATTATCAGGCCAAGGAGCTGAAGCGGCAGAAGGCATTGCTGAAAAAAGGCTTTGCCGCACAGGATCTCGTCGACCGGCTCAGTGCCCAGCTCGATGCATCCCGCCAGCGGGTCAAGCAGCTTCGCGGGCAGATCGAGGCGCTGAAGACCCGCCTGGCCTATGGCACCATTCTTTCCCCCGTCGATGGCGTGATCGCCGCCCGTCTGCAGGAAGTGGGCGATCTGGCCAGCCCGGGGCGGCCGCTGTACCGCATCACCGCCGAGGGCGGGGTGAAAATATCCGTCTCCGTTCCCCAGCACGTGCTGGAGAAGCTGCAACCCGGCAGCAAGATCGTTCTCACCCAGGACGACCGGCAGCAAACGGTTCGCGTCACCCGGATCTTTCCCGATCTCGATGCCCTGTCTCTGGGCACGGTGGAAGCGGATGTGGACAGGATGCCCTTTCGCCTGCCCAGCGGTGCCCGGATTCCCGGGCGTGTGATCATGGCCGAATATCCGGGCAGTCTGGTGGTGCCGCTGGCGGCGGTGGCGTTTTCCCCCGATGACCGGCGGGGCGTCGTCTTCAAGCTGCAGCGCAAGGATGGCGAAAACGGCTATGTGCTGAAAAGGGTGCCTGTGCAGATTGCGGCCCGGGGGCATGAAGGCGTTGGCGTCAAGGGCGATCTGCAGCCCGGCGACAAGGTGGTGACGGCGAAGGAAAGCATTCTGCTGAGCCTGCGGGACAACGATCCCGTCGTGCCGGAGCCGGAAAGCCGGGAGCCGCGCCAGTGAAAGCGGTTCTCTCGCAGAAGCACGTCATCCTTGCCCTGTATCTGCTGATCGTGCTGGCCGGCATCTTTGCCTATCGCAAAATACCGTACAATCTGTTCCCCAATGTCAACCGGCCAATGGTTTCCGTTGTCGTGCAATGGCCGGGCGCGGCATCGGACGATGTGGCGCGCGAGGTCACCCACCCGCTGGAGGTGCGCTTGGCCGCCATCGACGGGGTGCGCAAGGTCACATCGACTTCGCGCGATGAGGTGTCGGCGGTGCGGGTGGAATTCGAATACGGCATCAGCATCGAGGATGCCGCCAACCGCGTGACCACGGAACTGCCCAGGGTCACCGGCAGTTTCCCGGCGGGAACCCGCAGCCCGCTGGTGCTCAAGATCACCGAGGCCGCCCGTCCGGCCGTGGTGCTGGCGGCCAGCCCGGCCGAGGGCTACGATCTGGATCTGGGGCAGGTGCGCCGGATCGCCGCCAACCCCCTGCGTGATGCCCTGCTGCGTCTTGACGATGTGGCCGAGGTGGAGATCTTCGGCGGCGATATTCGCCAGGTGGCCGTCGATCTGGACCGCAACAGGCTGCAGGCCTACAACATTACCGTGGCACAGGTGGCCCGGGCGCTGGAAAACGCCAATCTCTCCTTCCCCGCGGGGCTGGTGCACCGCGAAGGGCTGCGTCTGCTGCTGACGGCCAGGCGTCTGGCGGAACTGCCAGCCGATCTGGCGGCGGTTCTGGTGCCGTTGCCCGGCGGCAGGCATGTGCGTGTCGGCGATCTCGGCCGGGTCGGCTGGGGGGCGAAGGATCCGACATCGCTGTATCGCGGCGATATGCGCCCTGCCGTTGCCGTATCGGTACTGCGCAGCGAACACGGCACCGCCGATGCGACCGTGCGCAGGGTGAACGAAGCCCTGCCCGAACTGCGCAAACAGTTTCCGATGCTCAATCTTTCCGTTGCCGATACCCAGGGGCGGCTGATCCATCTGACGGTGGATAACATGCTCTCCTCCCTGCGCGATGCGGTGATCATGACCCTGGCGGTGATTTTGCTGTTTCTCAGCAATTCCCGCGCCGCCTTCATCACGGCGCTGTCCATACCCTTCACCTATCTGATGACCTTCGCCATCCTCTGGCTGATCGGTTACGAATTCGATATGGTGACGCTCAGCGCCATTATCATTGCCGTCGGGCGGCTGGCCGACGATGCCATCGTCGTGATGGAAAACATTGAACGGCGCATGCGCCAGAATGGCGAACCGGGCATGCTGGCGGCGGTACGCGGCACGTCGGAAATTCTTCGCGCCGATGCTTCCGGCACGGTCACGACCATCGCGGTGCTGGTGCCGATCATGTTTGTCGGCGGGTTCGTGCAGACGGTTCTGCGGCCGCTGACGGTGACGCTTTCCATTGCGCTGGCGGCATCGCTGATCGTTTCCGTGACCATCATTCCGCTGATGGTGCCCTGGCTGCTGAAGCCGGGCAGCCGCGATCCGCTGGGCTGGGTCCTGCGTCCCTTCGACCGCTTTTTCATTACGCCGGTGCGCAGCTTTTATGTGGCGCTGGTGAAGGTGGCATTGCGCCGTCCGCTGGCCGTCGTGCTGTTTTTCGTCGCTGTATTCGCCTTTTCCCTGCCGCAGCTCAGGGTTCTGGGCCGGGAGCTGATGCCGCTGATGGATACGGGGGTGCTGAAGATCAGTTTCGAAGCCGAACCCGATACCGATGAAGCGCGGATGAAGCGCATCGCCCGGCAGATCGAAGAGGCGCTGAAGGCCGAGGTGCCCGAAGACTGGATCCTGAATGTTTCCACGGTTATCGGGGCGGAACCGGGGGTGAAGTCCCTGGGCGGCGATCAGGTTTTTCAGAAGGGATCGGTGACCGTCAATCTGATCAATCGGTTCCGCCGCGACCGCAGCATTTACGATATCGAAGAAGGGCTGCGCAAGCGGGTCAACCGCATTGCCGGGCTGATTTTCGCCAATGTCGTCGAATTCGGGGCGACGCCCTTATCCTCCATCCGCGCGACGGTCGATGTGATGATCACCGGCGAGGATCCGGTCGTGCTCAACCGGCTGGGCGATGAGGTGATGACCCGCCTGCGCAAGGTCAGGGGGCTGACGGGGATAGAACGCACCTGGCAGGGCGATGCCGCCCGCCTCAACCTTGAGATCGACCCGGTGAAGGCGCGCTTGTACGGGCTGACCGCCGGCGATGTGGCGGCCCAGGTCGCCGCGCAGGTCAAGGGCATTCCGGGCGGTACCCTGCGCGTGCCGGCGGAAAACGCCATTCCGGTTCTGGTGCGTCTGCAGCCGGGGCAACGCTCCCTGCCGGAGGATATCGCCGCCCTGCCGATCCGTACGGCGGCGGGGCGCTATGTGCCCTTATCGGCCATGGCCGATCCGCAGATCATTCGCGCGGCGACAGCGGAAACCCATGAAGCCCTGCTGCCGACGATCGATGTTCTCGGTTATCGCGGCGATATCGATGTCATTCACCTGCATGAAAACGTCGAACGGGCCCTGGCCGATCTGCCGCTGCCAAAGGGCTATACGATCAGCTATGAGGGCGAATACAAGCAGGCGGTCGAATCCTTCCGCCGTCTCGGCGTTTCGCTGGGGCTCGGCCTCATTCTGCTGTTTCTGATGCTGATCGTCACCTTCCGTTCCTTTATCGATCCGCTGGCGGTCATGGGCAGCCTGCCGTTATCGGTGATCGGCGGGGCCTGGGCGCTGATGCTGGCCGGGAAACACGGTTCCATGCCCGCTTTCATGGGGCTGATCCTGCTGATGGGCATTGCCGTGAACAACGGTATTCTGCTGATCGATTTCGCCCGACGCGCCCAGGAAGACGGGATGGCGCTGAAGGATGCGATTCTCAAGGCGGTCGAATTGCGCACCCGCCCCATTCTGATGACGGCCGGTGCCTCCGCCATCGGCATGGTGCCGATCGCCATGGAATGGGCGGTGGGTATCGAACGCCTTTCGCCGCTGGCGGTGGTGGCGATAGGCGGGTTGCTGGTCGGCACCTTCCTGACCCTCCTCGTCGTGCCGGTGTTCTATTATCTGCTGGAATCCCTGCGGCTGCGTTTCTCTCATAAGGCGTGATGATCTTCGACATATGCAACCCTTGCATGCGTGTGGCGGGCTGCAGGAGAGTCGGGTTTCTTTACACATTGCCGCGATCCGGCAGGGGATGGAATCCTATTTCATTGTAAGCAAACAAATTTTTTTCATGGCATGTTTTTTGCTTGTTTTTGTGTAGATGCAGTTTGATGCAATGAGCAGGCCACACACAAAAACAAGGCCGTTACGGAGAACGACATGCTGAAGAAAATGAACACAGCACTCATGGCTCTTACCCTGGTAATGGGGGTTGGGCTGGCGGCGCAGTCGCAGGCTGCGACCTATACGATCGATTTCGACACGCTTCCCGGCGGCGGTGCCCTGGCTGACGGTTCGGTGCTGAGCGATCAGTATTCGGCCTGGGGGGTGACCTTTTCCGGTTTCGAGAACGGCTCTCCTGTGGAACAGCCTTTGGCAACAACGGCGTTTTCCTTCGAAAACGGCGGCGCGCCGGTGGCGGGTAACGTACTGGAAAACCGGGATGTCAACAATTCCCGTGCCGATGTGATCCGCATTGAATTTGCCAGCGGCGTTTCCGGCATCGAGTTCGATTTCATCCCCTTTGGCTCAAGCGGGCCCGACACGCAATTCAAGGCCTATGATGCGGCGGATAATCTTCTGCTCAGCACCACGGCGGGCGGTCCTGCCGGATCATATATCAATTTCCATTATACGGGGCTGAGCGGCCTGAGCGGCGTTGCCCGCCTCGATATTCTTCAGCCCAACGATTCCTGGGTCTGGGGACTGGATAATTTCCGCTTTACCAGCAATGCCGGTCCGACCTCGGTGCCGGAGCCGGGGACGCTGGCGCTGCTGGGCATCGGCCTTGCCGGGCTCGGTGCGCTGCGGCGGCGGAAATCTGCTGCCTGAGCGATTGAACGGTCATTTTTATCGACGGGATCGGGCGGAGTGGTTTGGTGCCGCTTCGCCCTTTCCTTTCATGAGCGGAGCGGAATTTCCCGCTAGCATGCTACAAGGGGGTGGAACATGAAAAACAATATTCTGGCAGGGGTGATTGCCGTTCTGTCCTTATGGTTGGGAGGGCAGGCACAGGCGGCCCTTCTTTTCGATCAGAATGTCACACCCGATGTGATCTTCGGTTCCGGCAACAGTAATGGCGGCTGGACGGTTGACCGGCGCAATGGCGTCGAAGTGGGGCTGCGGGCGAAGAAGCGTTTCGTCGGCGATGTCAACAGCAACGGCGATGGCACCTACAGCCACGATGCCGGCCCCTATTCGCCCGGCAGCAGCGTTGCCCTGTGGAATTACGAGATGGCCGTCAATGTCGATTATAACGGGACAAGTTTCTACACATTGGCCGATACGCAGATCCTGCTTTCCATCGATACCGATGGCGGTGCGGGGGTCAGCTATGTCACCTTTCCGATTTTCGCTTTTGGCGATAACGCCTACGGTACCAACAGCACACCCAATGGCGGCGGGACGGTAACGAACAACCCTGCTGTCTATGGCGGGCTGAACGTTGTGCAGAATTCCCAGAATCTCGGTTTCGGGTCGCCGGCCTTTTTCGATCCTTCCGCCGATGCGGAATGGAATTTCAGGCTGCAGGTCTTCGATGCCGGCGGATCGACATTGCTGGCCGAATCGGAAATTACGGTCATAGTCGGCAATGGTGCCACCGCTGTGCCGGAGCCGGGGACGCTGGCGCTTCTCGGTATCGGCCTTGCCGGGCTGGGCGCGCTGCGACGCAGGCGCCGGTCCTGAAGGACAGACTGAAAGCGCTTTTGCTGGCTGATAGCCGCGGGCGTCTGAAAGGTTTTTGCATCATGCCGGGGTCGTTATGGCCCCGGCATTTCATTTGCTGTCAGGCCGCTTTGTCCTTACCGTCGGCAATGACGGTATGCACCGATGCTTCCGCCAGCATGGCAGCGATATCGGGCGGCGGCGGGGCATCGGTTACCAGGGTGCCTATTTCCTCCGGCGCGGCCAGGCGGATCGGGGCATGGCGGCCGAATTTTGCCGCATCCGCGGCAATGATGGTGTTTTCTGCCGCACGCATGATCTCGCGCGAGAATTCCGCCTCCTGCATGTCGAACAGCATGAAGCCGTTCTCTTCGTCGATGGCGGCGGCGGAAAGCACGGCATAACGCACGCTGAACTGCCTTACGAAGCGGATGGCCTCATGACCGAAGGCACCGCCATCGTGGCTGCGCAATTCACCGCCCGCCATGAAAACACGGTTGTTGTTGCGGGTGGCCAGGGTCTGGGCAACGGCCAGGGAATTGGTGACCACGAACAGATCCTGATGGCCGCGCAGGGCGCGGGCGACATAGGCGGTTGTCGATCCGATATCGAGAATGAGCGAATCGCCGTTGCGGATCATTCCCGCCAGCCGGGCGGCGATGCGGCGCTTGGCTTCGGGGTTTTCGTTCATGCGCTGGGTGAAGCTCGCCTCCTGCGCGGCTTCCGGCAGGTAGACGCCGCCATGAACCTTGCGCACCAGCCCCTTGGTCGCCAGTTTCTTGACATTGCGCCGGATCGTTTCTTCCGACACATCGAGGCGGCGGGCAAGGTCCTGTATCCGGCAGGATCCGGACAGTTTCAGTTCCTCCAGAATGGCCATTTCCCGGTGCGTGGCATGCATGCTTTCTGTGCTCCGTGCGTCTGTTGCCATGGCTGTGACATTGCCGGAACGATATGGCAATCACGGCCCTTCAGGCAATGATAACCGTCTCTATCCCACAAAAACACATAATATATGTTGACATATGTGGATTTTCCTTATCGAATTAGGTTGGGAGCAGAAAATGGTCTGCCGGACGCCATGCCCCCCGGTCGGGGGGCGAAACCGGCGGCCGGTTTCAAGGGGAGGCTGAATCATGCGCGTTTCAGGATTAATGGCAGCGGTGGCGGGAATTGCCATCTGTCTGGGGGTCGGCACGGCGGCGGCAGAGGTGGAATCGAAGGATCCCATCAAACTGACGCTGCATGACTGGACCGGCCAGCTGATCACCACCAGGATCATGGGGTCGGTGCTGAAGGAAGCCGGCTACAATGTTGAATATGTTCAGGCCGATTACATTGCCCAGTTTGCGGGGCTGAAAACCGGCGACCTGCATGTGGCGATGGAGATCTGGGAGACCACCGGCCGCGAGGCGATGGACGAGGCGACGGCAACGGGCAAGGTCGAAAATCTCGGCAAGACCGGCATGATGGCGATCGAGGAATGGTGGTATCCTGCCTATATGAAGGAACGCTGCCCCGGTTTGCCGGACTGGCGGGCACTGAACGATTGTGCCGAAGCCTTTGCAACCCCGGAAACGGCGCCGCGCGGGCGCTATCTGGGGGCGCCGGTCACTTGGGGGGGATTCGATGACGAGCGTGTAGAGGCGCTGGGACTCGATTACGAAGTCGTCCATGCCGGCACCGATGCGGCCCTGTTTGCTGAACTCGAATCCGCCTATCAGCGCAAGGCGCCGATTCTGCTGTGGGTTTATGCACCGCACTGGGCGCCGATCAAGTACAAGGGAGAATGGGTGCAGTTCCCCAAATACACTCCCGAATGCTACAAGGATCCTTCCTGGGGCATCAATCCCGACATGGCCTATGACTGCGGCAAGCCGCGCGGCCCGATCTGGAAGGTTGCCTGGAGCGGCGTGAAAGACAAATGGCCCGGTGCCTACAAGGCGATCAAGGCCTTTCACATCACCAATGACGTCATGGGCAAGCTGATCACAGACGTCGATCTGAACGGCAAGGATCTGGATGCGGTGGTTGCCGATTGGATGGCCAGAAATGAAAGCACCTGGAAGGCCTGGATCGGCAAGTAGCGCCACGTCGCGATGAACCGGACAAGCCACCAGGCCGCCCGGCTCGTGTTTGAGTGACGGCATGTCATGTCCGGTTCCGGCCGGACCCCGGTAACCGGATAAGCTGTGAGTGTGAGAGGCAATGCCGCAGAAGCCCGTAAAGCTGGTATGCCGCAACATATGGAAACTGTTCGGCGAGGGGGCCGAACGTTTCCTGCATGACCGGCCGGAGCCGCCAGATGCGGCAGAGATCGAGGCAGCGGGGCTGATCGGCGCCGTGCGCGATGCAACGATCGAAGTGCATGAAGGCGAGATTTTCGTCATCATGGGCCTGAGCGGGTCGGGGAAATCGACCCTGATCCGCTGCCTGTCGCGCCTGGTCGAACCTACGGCGGGAGAGATCCTGTTCGAAGGGCGCAATCTGCTGGCGGCCAGCGAACGGGAGATGATCGAGATCCGCCGCCATAAAATGGGCATGGTCTTTCAGCACTTTGCCCTGCTGCCGCATCTGAGCGTTCTGCAGAATGTTGCCTTCCCGCTGGAGGTACAGGGGGTTGACCGTCGCCGGCGTGAGGAGCGGGCGCGGGAGGTGATCCGCCTGGTCGGTCTGCAGGGTCGGGAGGACAATTTCCCCCGTGAACTCTCCGGCGGCCAGCAGCAGCGTGTCGGCATTGCCCGTTCTCTGGCGGTGGAACCGGAGCTGTGGTTTCTCGATGAGCCGTTTTCGGCGCTCGACCCGCTGATCCGCCGCGAAATGCAGGATGAATTCCTGCGTTTGCAGAATGTGCTTCGCAAGACCATCGTGTTCATTACCCACGATTTTGACGAGGCAATCCGTCTGGCAGACCGGATTGCGATCATGAAGGACGGGGCGGTGATCCAGACGGCAAGCCCCGAAGAACTGGTTCTGGCACCGGTAAACGATTACGTTGCCGAATTCACCAGACATATTCCGCGCGCCAAGGTGCTGACCCTGGGGTCGGTCATGGTACCGGGGCCGCCATCGGGCCCGGTCGCGGGTATCCTGGCGGCCGACACGCGGGTGGAGGCGGCGGCCGACAAGGTGGAAGCGGCCACCCTGCCTTATGGCGTGGCGGATGAGGACGGCAATATCATCGGCACCGTCGACGGGCGGATCATCGTCGATGTGCTGATCGGCCGGGAAACGAGGCGGGAGAGCCGCCAATGAAGAGGGCATTGCATCCGGGCCGCCACGCGAACACCGTGCTGTGGTTGCTGCTGGCGGCGGTGACGGCATTCCTGTCGCAGTATGGACGCGATATTGCCCGAAGCTTCGATGCCAGATGGCTGCTGAAAGTACCGTTCGCCATGCGGATACCGATGAAGGCGGAAATCGGCGCCTTCATGAAATGGCTGGTGGATGAGGCGCATTTCGGCCCGGTCACCTTTACCGATCTGACCCGGGCTGTCGCCTGGGCGATCGATCAGCCCTATCGTCTGGTCCGAGCCCTGCTGGAAAGCGGGTTTGTGCAGGGCCAGGGCAATGATGCGGTACAGATTCTGCCGCCACTGTCCTGGCTGGCGGTGGTGTTCGTCGTCATGGCCATAGGGCACTATGTCCGTAGCTGGAAACTGGCGGTTTTTGTCGGGGGATGTTTCCTCTATCTGGCGGTCTTCGGCCAGTGGGACAGCGCCATGATCACATTGGCTTCGATCGTGATTGCGGTGCCCTTCGGTGTTGTCGGCGGGTTGCTGCTCGGCATCGGCGGTTATCGCTGGCGCTGGTTCGAACGGTTGCTGGTGCCGGTCCTCGATCTGATGCAGACGGTGCCCATTTTCGCCTATCTGGTGCCGATCCTGTTTCTGTTCGGTTTCGGCCCGGTTTCGGCGCTGGTCGCCACCGTCATCTACGCGATGCCGCCGATGGTGCGCATCACCATGCTGGCCCTGCGCAGCGTGCCCGATGAAATCCGCGAATTTGGCCGGATGGTTGGCTGTACGCGCCATCAGATGACATGGCGGGTGCTGATACCATCGGCCGTGCCGATGCTGATGGTCGGGGTCAATCAGGTGATCATGCTGTCGCTGAACATGGTCATCATCGCTTCCATGATCGGTGCCGGCGGTTTGGGCTATGACGTTCTGACCTCCCTGCGCAGGCTGGATATCGGCGGCGGCCTGGAGGCCGGCATCGCCATCGTGGTGCTGGCCGTGGCACTGGACCGGCTCAGCCAGGCCTTTGCCGAGCGTTCGTTGCCCTCCCGCCAGCCGGAGAATGCGTCTTTCCTGCGCCGGTTCCCGCGGATGACAATGTCTGTGGCCGTGATCGCGGGACTGGCCGTGGCGGGGTTGTTCTGGCCTTTCCTGCAGGACTATCCGGCTGGTGGCGAAATCACCACGGGACCGTTCTGGCAGGATCTGGTGCGGGCGATCAATGTCAATTTCTTCGATCAGCTCGAAGCGGCGAAAACATTCATGCTGCTGTCCTTCCTGATCCCGGTGAAACGTTTTCTGCTGTCGCTGCCCTGGCCGTGGGTGGTGTTTCTGATCACGCTGGCCGGCTGGCAGCTCGGCCGCTGGAAACTGGCGCTGCTGTGTTTTCTTCTGTCCATGTTCATCGCTGTCAACGGGCTGTGGGGAAAGGCGATGGTCACCATCTATTTATGCGGGGTTTCGGTGGTGATTGCCGCGCTGATCGGCATCCCGCTCGGCATTCTGGCGGCAGGGAACGAACGGGCGGGGCGCATCATCGGCGGCTTTATCGATACGCTCCAGACCCTGCCCAGCTTTGTCTATCTGATACCGGTGGTGATGCTGTTCCGCGTTGGCGACTTCTCGGCGATGATCGCCGTCATCCTCTATGCCCTGGCTCCGGCCGTCCGCTACACTGCCCATGGCATCCGTGCCATCGACCCGCAGCTTGTCGAGGCCGGAGTCGTTTCCGGCTGTACCAGGGGACAGTTGCTCGGCCGGATCCGGTTGCCGCTGGCCCTGCCCGAAATCATGCTCGGCATCAATCAGACGATCATGCTGGCCCTGTCCATGCTGGTGATCACGGCGCTGGTCGGTACCCGCGATCTGGGGCAGGAAGTTTATATCGCACTGACCAAGGCCGATACGGGCCGCGGCATCGTCGCCGGGGTGTCCGTTGCCTTCATCGCCATCATGGCCGACCGGCTGATTGCCGCGGCAGCGGCGCGGACACGCCGCCGCCTTGGCCTGGCATGAGAGGGGAGGGTGCTGCCGTGAAGGATGCCAAAACCAGGGCCGCCAGCCTGCCGTTCTGGAGCGGACCCGTCGAGCCCGAACCGCTGGGCGGGGGCATTACCAATGTCAATTTCCTGGTACGCGACGGCGGGCGGAAATATGTTGCGCGCATCGGCGGCGATATTCCCGTCCATCAGGTCATGCGCTTCAACGAACTTGCCGCCAGCCGTGCGGCGGCGGCGGCGGGGCTGTCGCCGGCCGTGCTGTATCACGAACCCGGTGCGCTGGTGATCGATTATATCGAGGGGCGGACGCTGAGCGATGAGGACATCCGCGATCCGGCGATGCTGCAGCGCATCGTTCCCCTGATCCGCCGTTGCCATTGCGAGGTGGCCCGGCATCTGCGCGGTCCGGTGCTGATGTTCTGGGTTTTTCACGTCATCCGCGATTATGCCCGGACCCTGCGTGAGGCAGACAGTCGCCATTGTTCGCGCCTGCCGGATCTTCTGGCGGCTGCCGGTGTGCTGGAACAGGCGGTCGGCCCCGTGGAAATCGTATTTGCCCATAACGATCTGCTGGCGGGAAATTTCATCGATGACGGGGAGCGCCTCTGGCTGATCGACTGGGATTATGCCGGCTTCAACAGCCCGCTGTTCGATTTGGGCGGATTGGCCTCCAACAATGCCCTGACGGAGGCGCAGGAAGAAATGCTGCTGGAACAGTATTTCGGACAGGCGCCGGACGATGCGCTGCGCCATCGTTACCGGGCGATGAAATGTGCCTCCCTCCTGCGCGAGACGATGTGGAGCATGGTGTCGGAAATCCATTCGGACATCGATTTCGACTATGCCGCCTACACGGCCGGAAACCTTGCCCGCTTTGCGGCCGCCTATGATCAATTTACAAGGAGTTGAGCGTTATCATGGCAGAATTTCCCACAACGGCAAAAGCGGTGATCATCGGCGGCGGCATCATCGGCTGTTCGACGGCCTATCATCTCGGCAGGCTCGGCTGGAACGATACGGTACTGCTGGAAAGCCACAAGCTGACATCGGGATCGACCTTTCATGCGGCGGGGCTGGTCGGTCAGCTGCGCTCGAATGCCAATATCACCCAGCTTCTGGGCGATTCGGTCGCCCTTTATGACCGGCTGGAGGAAGAAACCGGCCTGTCGACCGGCTGGAAGATGAATGGCGGGCTGCGCCTGGCCTGCACCGAGGAACGCTGGATCGAGGTCAGGCGCCAGGCGACGACGGCGCGTTCCTTCGGGCTGGAGATGCATCTGCTGAGCCCGGGCGAAGCGCAGGAACTATGGCCGCTGATGCGGGTGGACGATGTGATCGGTGCCGCCTTTCTGCCGACCGACGGACAGGCCAATCCTTCCGATATCACCCAGGCCCTGGCCCGCGGCGCCCGCCGGAGCGGTATCCGTATCTTCGAGGATACGCCGGTGCGGCGTATCGAGGTCGAAAACGGGCGCATCGCCGCCGTCATCACCGAGCGCGGGCGGATCGAATGCGAAACCGTCGTTTGTTGCGCCGGACAATGGACCCGCCATCTGGCGGCCACGGTCGGGGTCAATGTGCCGCTGGTGTCGGTCGAGCATCAGTACATGGTTACCGAACCTGTCGAAGGGGTGGAGGCGGGGCTGCCGACCCTGCGCGATCCCGACCGGCTGACCTATTACAAGGAGGAGGTCGGCGGGCTGGTCATGGGCGGTTACGAACCCAACCCCGTTCCCTGGGCGGTGGACGGTATCCCGGAAGGGTTTCACTACACATTGCTCAATGCCGATTTCGATCATTTCGAACAGCTGATGGAGCTGGCGCTGGGCCGTGTCCCGGCTCTGGAAACGGCCGGGGTGCGCCAGTTGATCAACGGGCCGGAAAGCTTCACGCCGGATGGCAATTTCATTCTGGGCGAAGCGCCGGAATTGAAGAACTTCTACGTCGGGGCCGGGTTCAATGCCTTCGGCATCGCTGCCGGCGGCGGTGCCGGCATGGCGCTGGCGGAATGGGTTCATGCCGGCGAGCCGCCTTACGATCTGTGGCCGGTCGATATCCGCCGTTTCGGCAGACCGCATTTCGATACCGACTGGGTGCGCACCCGGACCCTGGAAGCCTATGGCAAGCATTACACCATTGCCTGGCCGATGGAGGAACATGACAGCGGCCGGCCGTGCCGTCGCTCACCCCTTTATCATCTGCTCAAGGAACAGGGTGCCTGTTTCGGGGAAAAGCTGGGTTGGGAGCGGCCCAACTGGTTTGCCGATATCGCGGGGGGGGAGGAACCGGCCGATCGCTACAGCTTCACCCGTCCCAACTGGTTTGCGGCGGTCGGGCGCGAACATGAGGCCACACGCAATGCGGCGGCCCTGTTCGATCAGAGCAGCTTCGCAAAATTCGCCCTCAAGGGGCCGGATGCCGAAGCGGCCCTGAACTGGATCTGCGCCAACGATATCGCCAAACCGCCCGGTTCTCTGACCTATACCCAGATGCTGAACCGCCATGGCGGCATCGAATGCGATCTGACGGTGGCACGGATTGCCGAAGACGAATTCTATATCGTTACCGGTACCGGCTTCGCCACCCATGATTTCAACTGGATCGCCCGCAATATTCCGGACGGTCTGAATGCGCAGCTTTTCGACATTACTTCGGCCAATGCGGTGTTGTCGCTGATGGGGCCGCATGCGCGCGACATTCTGCAGCGTGTGACCCGCGCCGATGTTTCCAATGCGGCCTTTCCCTTCGGCACGGCACGGCATATCGGCATTGCCGGCTGCCCGGTGCTGGCATTGCGGGTCACCTATGTCGGCGAGCTGGGCTGGGAACTGCATATGCCGAGCGAATATGCCGTCAACGTCTATGAGGCGCTGATTGCGGCGGGGCGCGATTGCGGCTTGATCAATGCCGGATACCGGGCGATAGAAACCCTGCGCCTGGAAAAGGGTTATCGGGCCTGGGGGGCGGATATCGGTCCCGATCACACGCCTGTGGAGGCAGGGCTGCGCTGGGCGGTAAAGCTGCGCAAGGATATCGATTTTCTGGGGCGTGCCGCCATCGAGGCGCAGTTGCGCGATGGCGTGCGCAAGATGCTGGCCTGCTTCACCATCGACGATCCGGATACGGTATTGTGGGGGCGGGAGACGATCTACCGCAACGGCGAGCGTGTCGGCTGGCTGACCAGCGCCGGCTTCGGCCATACAATCGGGAAATATATCGGCTATGGCTATGTCCGTAACGAGGGCGGTGTCGATGCCGATTATATCCGCGAGGGGCGCTATGAGCTGGAAGTGGCAACGCAACGGGTGCCGGCAAAAGTCCATATGCAGCCGCTATACGATCCGAAGATGGCGCGGGTGAAGGCGTAATCCCCAGTTTGCCGGGGGTGCCTCGTTCCCTATTTCACCCGCGCGGGAATCGAGGCCGGCGCCGGGGTTGCCCGGCGTCGTTTTCTCCGGGTTTGCCGTTTCAGGCGGCGTTGATGCGGGATGTGAATTCCTGCACCTTGTTTTTCAGCGATGCGGCGCTTTGTGCCAGTTGGTCGGCAGCGCCGAGCACCCTGTCCGCGGCTTGTCCGGTATCGGTGATGGCGGTTTCGACGGTCTGAATATCCGAGGACATCGCCACCGCCCCCTGGGAAACCTGAGTCACGTTCTGGGCGATGTCGCGGGTGGCCGCACCCTGTTGTTCGACCGCCGCCGCGATGGAGGATGAGACGTTGTCCATCTCGCCAATGGTGCCGCTGATCGCCTGAATGGCGGAGACGGCAGCCTTGGTGCGCCCCTGAACGTTTTCGATCTGATTGCGGATTTCATCGGTGGCCCGCGCTGTCTGGGTGGCAAGGCTTTTGACTTCATTGGCGACGACGGCAAAGCCCTTGCCCGCTTCGCCGGCGCGGGCGGCTTCGATGGTGGCATTCAGGGCCAGAAGATTGGTCTGGGCGGCGATGTCGGTGATCAGATCGACGACCTCGCCGATCGCCTGCACGGCGTCCGCCAGTTCCTTGACCGTGACATAGGTGGAATCGGACTGTTTCACCGCGCCATCGGCGATATTGTTCGACAGCACCACCTGCTGGCTGATTTCCTGAATGGCATTGGACAGCTGTTCGGTCGCCGCGGCAACGGCCTGGGCATTTTCCCGTGCCGTGTCGATGGTGGCGGAAACGGTTTCCGTGCGCTGCTGGCTGATGCCGGTGCTCTCTGCCATGGTTTCGGCGCTTTGGCGCAGCTGCACTGCGGCATTGGCGACATTGTCGATGATGGTGGTGACTTCCGCCGTGAAGGATTCGGTGGCGCGGATACGCTCCTCGATTTTCCGGCGCTCGGCGTTTTCGCGGGCCAGTTTTTCTTCGGCCAGGCGGCGCTGTTCATCGGCGCGGGCGATGGCTTCCCGTTTGTCCTGTTCCTCACGGGCGCGCTTTTCCTCCTCCATGCGCCGGTTTTCGATGGCTTGCTCTTTGAACACTTCGACGGTACGGGCTATGTCGCCGATTTCATCGCGGCGGCTGCGGCCGCTGATGTCGATATCCAGCCTGCCTGCAGCCAGATCCTTCATCCGTTCGACTATTTCGGCCAGCGGTTCGGTGATGCTGCGCGCGATGCGTATGCCCAGCCAGGAGGAAACGGCCAGCAGCAACAGAATACCGGCCAGATCGGCGAACAGGACGGTCAGTGCGCTGTTGCGCATTTTTGTGGCATAGGCTGTCAGTTCTTTCTCTGTCAGATCTTCGAGTTTCTTGAGCAGATCGATCTTGACGGTAATGGTTTTGAACCAGGCGCCGGGGTCGACGTCGGCAGGTTTGCCGGTGGCAACGCTTTCATCGGCAATGCGGCGCATTTTTTCGACCTCGGCGATTGACGGATCCTGTTTTATCTTCTGATACAGGGCCGCCTGTGCAGGCGAGGGATCCTGCAGGAAGCGTTCCATGAAAACATCCTGCTGGGCGCGCAGTGAAATGAATTTCCGGTACAGTTCAGGGCTGAAATGCCGGCGGGCGAAGCCGGCCCCGCCAATGGCCCGTTCCAGCCCGGCCCGTTCCTTGGCCTGCAGGAGCCCGGAATAGGCATCGATCTGGCGCACCAGGTGCGGATCTTCGCTCAAATGCCCCATTTCATCGATCAGGGTCAGCAAACTGGCGATGGTCGGCGTGTAATAGGCGGCCATGTCGCCGACGGTGGGGCGGAGTTCATCGACGGCCTTGCGCATGGCCGCCAGCTTGTCGAGGCGCTTGATGGCGGCGGCGGCATCGGTGGCGAAGCGTTCGGACAGGGCTGAAAAATCAAAAGCGGAGAAAGCTTCGCGTAAATCCTGAAGTGCCTTATCGCTGCTGCGGCGCTGCCGCGGCAGGGAATCGGTAAACTTCTTTCCCTTGCTGCTGAGGAAAACCGCCGATTGTCCGCGTTCCTTCTGCAGTTCATGGACGGCACTGCCGATCTTCGGCGCCAGAATGGCCATGTCCCTGACGGTATCCATTTCCGTAGCCGTGCCGTAGCGTTCATAAAGCAGCATGCCGGCGAGGAACAGGGAAGCGATCATCGGCAGGGCCAGGGCCAGGGCCATCCGGCGGCCGATGCGGATATCGTTGAAGAGTGTCAGGAACATCATGATCACCTCGGGGCAACGGTCATATGCAAGGCGTTATATCGATGCTCTTTGTTTAGCCGCAAACAGGTAAACACCTTGTTAAACCGGGGGGCGGGCCAACAATTATTTTTGCAGTGCACTATGTGGGGAGAAGGCGCAGGCCCTGGATGATGAACAACAATGCCAGAATGCCGAGCAGCAATATGAGAAAGGCCGTAAACCCCCGGCCCCAGCCGCCCGAAGCCGCGCGCAGGTTGAGATAATCGCGCAGAACGATGCGGGCCTTGAAGAGAGTAATGGCCGCAAGTGCGGCGATCCAGGCCGGTCCCAGAGCGTCGCCTCCGCTGACATGGCCGCTGATCATGGTGCCGGCTGTCAATGCCAGCAGCGTCAGCCAGGCGGTGATCAGGATTTTGCGGGAAGGGGGATTGTGCATTGCGATATCCGTTAGCGCATCAGATAGACGACGGGAAACAGCAATATCCAGATCAGATCGACCATATGCCAGAAGGCGGCCCCGGTTTCGAGATTTTCCAGGCTGTTGCGCCAGCCGACAATGATCAGAATGACGATGCCGAGAACCACATGGAGGGCATGAAACCCTGTCAGCAGATAATACAGGGTATAGAAATTATTGGTATCGATGCCGATGCCTTGGGCGGCCTTGTCGGCATATTCCATGCCCTTGACCACGAGAAACACCAGGCCGAGCAAGGAAGCCGCCGCCAGCCACCAGCGTGCCGCATTGCCCTGTTTGCGGGACTGGGCCTCGACCGCCAGGGCCGCGCAGAAGCCGGATGACACCAGCACCATGGTGTTTATGCCGCCCGCCAGACGGTTGAGCGTTGCCTGGGACTGGCGGAACGTTTCCGGATCCAGGATCCAGGCAATGGCGAAACCGATAAGGCCGAGGCTGAAAACCGCCAGTTCGCTCCAGATCAGCAGCCACATCATGGGATTGCCGGGCAATGCTGCCAGCGGCCCCCATTCCGCCCGGTCCTCGTCCGCCGCTGCATCGCCCGCGGTTTCGGGCATGACGGTGCCTGTCCGCTCCGTATCCCGCATCAGGCGCTGACCAGCTGGCGATAGAGTTTCGGCAGGGCCTGCATCAGCTTGTCGGCATGGCTGGTGATGGCATAGGCATTGCGCCCGAAAATATGGGGAAAGTAATCCTGAGCCCTGGCGTCGATGGTGACACCGAAAACGGCCTGTCCTTTCTGGCGGGCCTCCTGAATGGCGCGGCGGGTGTCCTCGACGCCGTAGCGCCCCTCGTAATGGTCGAGGTCGTTGGGCTTGCCGTCGGTGATGACCAGCAGCATCCTGCGCTGATTGGGACGTGCTTCCAGCAGGCGGGAGACGTGACGTATGGCCGCCCCCAGGCGGGTATAGAAGCCGGGCTTCAGGGCGCCGATGCGCGAGAAGACCTGTGCCCCCAGCGATTCGTCGAAATCCTTGACGGTCGAGACGAAAACACGGTCCCTGCGCAGGGAGGAAAAGGCGAACAAGGCGTGTTCGTCGCCGCAGGCGCTCAGGCCCAGGGCCAGGGCGGCCATGGCTTCGCGGGCGATTTCGATCACCTGGCGGCCGCGGACCCAGCTTTCGGTGGAACGGGAAATGTCGATCAGCACCGCCACCGCCAGATCGCGCCCCTGTTCGCGGGGCTGCAGGTAGATGCGGTTCGATCCTTCCCCCTGGGCGATGAAGTCGCAGCGCGAACGGATCAGGGCGTCCATGTCGAATTCGGCCCCGTCCAGCTGGCGGCGAAGGATTTCCCGGCGCGGACGCAGGGCTTCGAACTGGCGCTTTACCGCCCGGATGCGCCGCCTGGCGGCCGTAGTCGGCCGCCATTCCTGCCCGGGCGGGCAGACGGGGGCGGTGCTGGCCAGCACCCGGCACTGATCGGGCAGATAGGCGTTCTGGCGGTAGTCCCACTCCGGATACAGGTGCTTGCCGGCAAGGCGTTCGCGTTCGGCATCCTCCGGCGACAGATCCAGATCGAATTTCAGGCGGCTGGCGGCTTTTTTCGAGATGGAGACCAGGCTGATTTCGTCCATGTCGTCTGCGGCCTTGCGGGCGCTGTCCTCGTCCTCATCCTCGACCTTGCGGTTGATATTGGCCATTTCAGCCCAGGAAAGAACGGATTCGAAACGGTGCAGGATGATCGAATCCCGCCGCTCGACCTGATCGGCCCTGCGGCGGCGGGCCTTGTAGGTTTTCTCCGGCATCTCATCGTCGTTGCCGGGCAGGGAGGTCTGCGGATCCTCTTCCTTTTCCGTGCCGTGTCTTTCCCCGTCCCTCTCAGGGCTTTGCACCGCCCAGAGCAGAAGCGGCATGAAAGGGCGGTAATGCCGCCCCGCCTGCCATTGCCCAGTCGTGTCCCTGTCGTCGAGAATGGCGGCCAGCAATGCCGCATCGGCGCCGGCCGTTCTGTCGCCGAGGAGATGGCGGATACAGGTTTCCACCGCGGCTTCCTGGGGCGGCAAGTTGCGCAGGGGCCGTTCGCTCAGGAAAGCGCGGCGCAGGGTCTCATAGCGCATGCGCAGGCCGGGAAAACGGAACAGCACCCGCTGTGTCACCCGGTGGGCGTGGCGCAGGAAGGCGATGTCCCGCTGCAGGGGATCGGCGGGCAGGGCGGGGGCCTCGTCCCTGGCGCATACCGCCCAGGCGGTCAGCCAGAAATACAGATCGCGGTTGAGGGCGGTTTCCGGCAAGGCGTCGATGACTTCGGGCAGGAACAGGTGCTCGTCCGACAAGCGTGCCTGAACGATCCGCGCCTCGTCCATACCCAGTTTTTCCCGCCAGCGCAGCCGGTGGGCGGAGGCTTCGGCGCCAATGGCCTTGAGAGTGATGCCATGATCGCCCCCGAGCCCGCGATAGAAAACGCCCAACCGCCCCTTGAGGCTGGCGAAAGTCACGGCCGCCTGAGGATAACCGCTGGCCGTGGCCCGCCCGATCAGACGGTGCCACAGGGCGCCGACGGCCTCCTCGGGTTCGAAGAAATGGCTGAATTTCATCTCCGCTCCTGCCCGCCTTGGCGGATCCTTCAGCCGATGACCGCCTGGACCACATCGCGCAGCCCGGATTTGACGTCCTCGTCGTCGCTCAGCGGTTCGATCAGGGCGACGTCGATGGCCTGTTCCATCGGCATGCCGGCAGCGATCAGGCTGGCGCAATAAACGATCAGGCGGGTCGAGGCCCCTTCCTCTATATCCAGTCCCTTGAGATCGCGCAGCCGGCCGGCCAGACGCACCAGCAGGTGGCAGCGGCTTTCATCGAGGCCGCTTTCGGCGGCGACGATGCCGGTTTCGGTTTCCGCAGGCGGATAATCGAAGGTCAGGGCAAGAAAACGCTGACGCGTGCTCGGTTTCAGCGATTTGAGAATGTTCTGATAACCGGGGTTGTAGGAAACGACCAGCATGAAGTTGTCGGCGGCTTCCAGTACCTCCCCGGTGCGTTCCAGCGGCAGGATGCGCCGGTCGTCGGTCAGTGGGTGAAGAACGACGGTGACATCCTTGCGTGCTTCCACCACCTCGTCGAGATAGCAGATGCCGCCCTCGCGCACGGCCCGGGTCAGGGGACCGTCGGTCCAGACCGTCTCTCCGCCCTGCAGCAGATAACGCCCGGTCAGATCCGCCGCCGTCAGGTCGTCGTGACAGGCGACCGTGTACAGCGGCAGACCCAGCCGGTGTGCCATATGGGCGACGAAGCGGGTCTTGCCGCAGCCCGTCGGTCCCTTCAGAAGCAGAGGCAGTCTCAGGCGGTGGGCGGCCTCGAAGACCGCGCATTCCCCGCCCTGCGGCTGGTAGAACGGCGCGGTCTTCATGGCCTCTGTCCGTTTTTCAGACATCCGGTTCATGGTCATTCAGCCGGTGCTGCCGATGCCCGCTGCGGTGTCTTCGCGCTTGCCGGAACGAAGGTGGCATAGAGGAACATCAGTACCCCGATGACCACCACGGCGCCGGAACCGAAGCGCATCCAGTAGAAGACGGGCAGCTGGTCCTGCACATCCATATAGCCTTCGCCCAGAACCCGTTGCAGGTGGGTCTGGATCGTGCCGGCGAAGGTCAGGGTGAAGGTCATGAAGGCCATGCCCGCACTCATCACCCAGAAGCTGGCCATGTTCAGCACCTGGTTATAGGGTTCGCGGCCCAGCAGATGCGGCATGGCATAGGTGATGATCGCCAGATTGATCGATACATAGGCGCCGAAGAAGGCCAGATGGCCGTGCGCCGCCGTGATCTGGGTGCCGTGGGTGTAGTAGTTCACCGGGGCGAGCGTATGCAGGAAGCCCCAGACGCCCGCGCCGAAGAAGGCCAGCACCGCGCAGCCGAGGCTCCACAACAGCGCTGCCTTGTTCGGATGATCGCGGTGGCCTTTCCACACCATCATGAAGGCAAAGACCACCATGGCGAAGAAGGGTGCAACCTCAAGCGCCGAGAAGACGCTGCCGATCCACTGCCAGTAACCCGGGGTGCCGATCCAGTAATAGTGATGACCGGTGCCGAGCAGCCCGGTGAACAGCGCCAGGGCGACGATGGAATAGACCCATTTCTCGATCACCTCGCGGTCGACGCCGGTCAGTTTCAGCATCAGGAAGGCAAGGATCGATGCCAGCACCAGTTCCCAGACGGCCTCGACCCACAGATGCACCACATACCACCAGTACATCTTGTCGAGCACCAGATTGCCCGGATTGTACAGCGAGAACAGGAAGAAGATTGCAATGCCCCATAATCCGATCAGCAGGATATTGGTGATGGCGGTCTTGCGCCCCTTCAGCACGGTCATGGTGACGTTGTAGAGGAAGATCAGCGCCGCCACGACAATGCCGAGCTTCACCCACAGGGGCTGTTCGAGGAATTCGCGCCCTTCCTTGCCCAGCAGCCAGTTGCCGGGAAACAGGTCGAACACATAGGTGACGACGACGCCCAGCGTGCCGATGACCAGGATGATCAACTGCAGATAGGCGAGCATCGGGCTTTCGATGTCCCGTTCTGCCTCTTCGGGAATCAGGTAGTAGGTAGCGCCGAAGAAGCCGAGCAGCAGCCACACGATCAGCGAATTGGTGTGCAGCATGCGGATGATGTTGAAGGGCAGAATGTCGGAGAGGAAATTCGGTGCGACATAGACATAGCCTGCCAGCAGGCCGCCGAGTACCTGAATGGCGAAAAGCGCCATCGCCACGGCGAAATAGGCCAGTGCGATTTTCTGTGTTGGGTATTTCATGGCTTGCCTCCTCAGCCGGCGTCGTTCGGCGGCCAGTTCTGCGTCTTGATCGTGCTGACCCAGCGCAGGAATTCCGTCAGATCGTTGATTTCCTGATCCGTCAGGTTGAATTGCGGCATCTGCCGCCGCCCCTCGACCCCGGACGGTTGGGATTTCATCCAGTCGCGGATAAATTCGCGCGCGACTTCCGGATCGTCCGGATCGCCGCGACGGATCCAGACATTGCCCAGTTCAGGTGCGTAATAGGCCCCTTCTCCCAGAATGGTATGGCAGTCGATACAGGCGTTCTTTTCCCAGACGCGCTTGCCGCGGACGACCGCTTCCGTCAGCCCTGCCTGGTCGGTGGAGACGTTCAGGGCGTACAGATGGCTGTCCACGGTCAGGGCGACGAAGATCACCAGAAAGAACAGCGATCCGCCATAAAAGATATTCCGGGCTGCGGATTTCGTTTTCATGCCGCTTCCCCCATTTAACAAGTGGCTTCGATTTCTTCAGGATAGGTCAGGGGATGTTTCACGCCTTGATTGAAATCAAGTCTCTCAATTGTGGCGATTTTTGCCATATTTGACTTAGGTCAACCGATTAGTTGACCTCTATCAATGTTTTGACTGACCGGGGCGCTACTCTGGGTCCGCAACCCAGAGATGCTTAAGGAGATTCTGGTCATGAGAGGGGACACATCCCGCGGACAGTTCACGCTGACCCGCAAAATTCTGCTGTCTGCCGTATTGGCGATCGGGCTTCCCGGCGCCGCCATGGCAGCCGGCGATGCCAGCGTGCCGAAGCTGAGCGATCAGGAACTGGCACGTGCCAACAAGATCTTTTTCGAACGTTGCGCCGGCTGTCACGGCGTGCTGCGCAAGGGGGCGACCGGCAAGCCGCTGACCCCCGACATCACGCGCGAGAAGGGGTTCGAATATCTGCGCGACTTCATCACCTATGGCTCGCCCGCAGGCATGCCCAACTGGGGCACGTCCGGGGAACTGAGCAAGGAAGACATCGATTTGATGGCGAAGTATATCCAGCTCGACCCCCAGCAGCCGCCTGAATTCGGCATGAAGGAGATGAAGGCCACCTGGAAGGTTTTCGTGCCGGTCGAAAAGCGGCCGAAAAAGAAGATGAACGATCTGGATATCGACAATCTCTTCTCCGTCACCCTGCGTGACAGCGGCCAGGTTGCCCTGATCGACGGTAATTCGAAGAAGATCGTGACCGTTCTGAAAACCGGCTATGCGGTGCATATTTCCCGCCTGTCGGCATCGGGTCGTTATGTTTACACGATCGGCCGCGACGCCAAGGTCGACATGATCGACCTGTGGATGGATCCGCCCCGGGTTGTCGCCGAGGTGAAGGTGGGGTCCGAGGCCCGTTCCGTCGAAACCTCGAAGATGAAGGGTTGGGAAGACAAATACGCCATCGCCGGTTCCTACTGGCCACCGCAATATGTGATCATGGACGGTGAAACGCTGGAACCGAAGAAGATCGTTTCCACCCGCGGCATGACCTATGACACGCAGGAATATCATCCTGAGCCGCGTGTCGCCTCGATCGTCGCTTCCCACTACAATCCGGAATTCGTCGTCACCGTGAAGGAAACCGGACATATCCTCATGGTCAATTACGAGGATATCAAGAACCTGAAGGTGACGGATATCGAAGCCGAACGCTTCCTGCATGACGGCGGGTTCGATTCGACCGGGCGTTACTTCATCGTTGCCGCCAATGCCCGCGACAAGGTCGTTGTCGTCGATACCAAGACCGACAAGCTGGTCGGCATCATCGAAACCGGCGGAATCAAGCCCCATCCGGGACGCGGCGCCAATTTCGTGCATCCGAAATACGGCCCGGTATGGGCGACCAGCCATCTGGGCGACGAGACGATTTCGCTGATCGGCACCGATCCCGAGGGGCATCCGCAATATGCCTGGAAGGTGGTGCAGAAGCTGGAGGGCCAGGGCGGCGGTGCCCTGTTCGTCAAGACGCATCCGAAATCGAAGCACCTGTATGTGGATACGCCGCTGAACCCGGATGAGGAGGCCTCGCAATCGGTCGCCGTGTTCGATATCGACAAGCTCGATACGGAGGAGCCGGAATACAAGGTGCTGCCGATCGGCGAATGGTCCGGCCTGAAGGAAGGCGTGCGCCGTGTGGTGCAGGGCGAATTCAACAAGGCCGGTGACGAGATCTGGTTCTCTGTCTGGAACAACAAGGAACAGGAATCGGCCATTGTCGTTGTCGATGACAAGACCCTGAAGCTGAAGGCGGTGATCCGCGACAAGCGGCTGATCACGCCGACCGGCAAGTTCAATGTCTTCAATACGCGCAACGATATCTACTGATTTCGTGCAATGGGGCGGACGGGCAACCGTCCGCCCCGTCCCTCAAGGGAACCTAAGCGGAAAAACAGGGCGGGGAGCGGACATATGAACAAGCAGGGAAAGGTCGTTCTGGTCGGGGCCGGGCCCGGGGATCCGGATCTGCTGACCCTCAAGGCGCTGAAGGCGCTGAACGATGCCGATGTCGTGGTTTACGACCGCCTCGTTTCAGCGGAAATTCTCGACCTCATCCCTGCGGGCACGGTGCTGATCGGTGCGGGAAAGAGCCCCGGCCGGCACACGATGAGCCAGGAGGAAATCAACGATCTTCTGGTTACCCTGGCCCGGACGGGGCGGCGGGTCGTCCGCCTCAAGGGCGGGGATCCGTTTATTTTCGGCCGTGGCGGGGAAGAGGCGCTGGCGCTTGCCCGTGCCGGGATCGACTGCGACATCGTGCCCGGTATCACCTCTGCCCAGGGCTGTGCGGCAGCGGCACGGATTCCGCTGACCCATCGCGGCATTGCCAACAGCCTGCGCTTCATCACCGGACATTGCCGGGAAGGGCGGGAACTCGATCTGGACTGGCCGTCGCTGACGGGCGAGGACTGCACGCTGGTCGTCTATATGGGCCATGCCAGCATGGCGCGCATCGCCGAGGGTCTGATCGGCCACGGGATGAAGGCGGATACACCCGCCGCCGCCATCATGTGCGGCACGACGGGCCGTGAATGGAAGGTTGCCGCACCGCTGCATGCCATTGCAGCGACGGCACGGGATGCTGGCATGACCTCTCCGGTGCTGTATATCATCGGCCGGGTGGTGGATACGGCCACAGCTTTGGGATTTCAGACGGATGAATGCACGCAGGATCACAGCGTCTGTCTTGGTTAGCCTGTTGCTGTATCCGGCTGTTTCGCAGGCGGGCGGCGCCGTGCCCGATCCGTCCCGCCGCCAGCAGCTCATATATCTGCTGCGTCAGGATTGCGGTTCCTGCCACGGCATGACGCTGAAGGGCGGTCTGGGGCCGGCTCTTTTGCCCGAGGCCCTCGCAGGGCGGCGGGCGGAGGATCTGGCGGCAAGCATTCTCGACGGCGTGCCGGATACGCCCATGCCGCCCTGGCGAGGCGAAATCAGCGAGGACGAAGCCCTGTGGCTGGCCGGGCAATTGCTCAAAGGACTGAAGGAATGATCGCGGTTTTCAGAAAGACGCTGCAGCTTCTGGCGATGATGTTTCTCGGCATCGCCACCGCCCGGGCCGACGGGCTGCGCGGCACGGGCGATCTGGGCGTCGTCATCGAACGGGCCGGCGGATCGGTGCTGATCGTCGAAACCACGGGGCAGACCGTGCTGGGCCGGGTGACGGGGCTTGGCGATCTCAGCCATGCTTCCGTCGTCTTTTCCCGCGATGAACGCTATGCCTATGTGTTCGGCCGCGATGGCGGGCTGAGCAAGATCGATCTGCTGACCCGCCGGCTGGTCGGGCGGATCATCCAGTCGGGCAATGCCATCGGCGGGGCCATTTCCGATGACGGGCGGCTGGTCGCCGTTTCCAACTACACCCCCGGCGGGGTGCGTATTTTCGATGCGAAAACCCTGGCGCCGGTGGCCGATATCGCGGCCATTTACGGACCGGCCGGCCAGCGTTCGAAGGTCGTCGGGCTGGTCGATGCGCCGGGCGGGCGGTTTGTCTTCTCCCTTTACGATGGCGGCGAGATCTGGATGGTCGATTGCCGCCTGTGCATCGACGGCGGCAAGCCGGTGCTGACCCGCATAGGCCGGGCCGGGAAACTGCCCTATGACGGGCTGATTACCGGCGACGGGCGTTTCTATATCGCCGGCCTGTTCGGCGAGGACGGGCTGGCCATGGTCGATCTGTGGCAGGATCCGCCTGTCATCCGCCGGATCATGGACGGTTACGGTAAGGGCGAGGCAAAGCTGCCGGTCTACAAGATGCCGCATCTGGAAGGATGGGCGCTGGCCGACGGGCGCTTTTTCTTTCCTGCGATCGGCCGTCACGAGGTGCTGGTCGCCGATGCCGGCAATTTCCGCGAAATCGGCCGGATCAAGATGCACGGCCAGCCGGTTTTCGCCATGGCCCGCCCCGATGGCCGCCAGATCTGGGTCAATTTCGCCCATCCGCTGAACGACACGGTGCAGGTGATCGACGTGCCCAGCCTGAAGATCGTCAAAACCTTCACTCCCGGTCCGGCGGTCTTGCATATGGAATTTACCCCGCGTGGCGAACAGGTATGGATCTCGGTGCGCGATAAGGACCGTATCGATATTTACGACACCCGGACGCTGAAGCGCGTCAAATCCCTGCCGGTGCGCAAGCCGAGCGGGATCTTCTTCACGGCGCGGGCACACAGGATCGGATTGTGACCATGCGGATCGACGACCGCCAGCGCCGCCTGATCAACCGCTATCAGCGCGATTTCCCGCTGACGTCCCGCCCCTTTGCCGTGATCGGCGCGGAACTGGGCCTGAGCGAGGAGGACACCATCGCCCTCTGCCGCGATTTGCAGGAAAGCGGCGTGATCGGACGCATCGGGGCGGTGGTGCCGCCGCATCGGGCCGGGGCCAGTACCCTGGCGGCGATGGCGGTGCCGGAAGAAGCGCTGGAGGCGGTGGCGGCAATCGTCTCCGCCCATCCGGAGGTCAATCACAATTACGCCCGCGAACATCGCTTCAATCTTTGGTTTGTGG
>JALXAG010000216.1 GCA_026992315.1 Sneathiellales bacterium
AGCCGAAGGCCCGCATTCCCATGCCCGGCTCTGCCGATCTGTGCTTTCTCAGTGCCTGCCCTCTTGAGGCGGTGATCCGTCGCCTGCAGGATGCGGGTGTGCCTATCGAGGAAGGCCCCGTCATGCGTACCGGAGCGCGATTTGCCATTCGTTCGGTCTATATCCGCGATCCGGACGGCAATCTGATCGAGATTGCGGAACCGTCTGAACCGTAACGGTATCCCTATCCCATGGCCTGATCGAGATCCGCGATCAGATCGTCCGCGCCTTCGATGCCGATGGACAGGCGGATGACATCGGGTCCGGCCCCGGCGGCGATCTGCTGTTCCTCGCTCAACTGGCGATGGGTGGTCGAGGCCGGGTGAATGATCAGGCTGCGCACATCGCCGATATTGGCCAGATGGCTGAACAGATTGACCCTGGCAACCAGTTCCGTTCCGGCCTCGTAACCGCCCTTCAGGCCGAAGGTGAAGATCGACCCGGCGCCGCGCGGCAGGTATTTCTGTGCCAGACCGTAATAGGGGCTGTCCGTCAATCCGGCATAGGAAACCCAGGCGACGCGCTCATCCTGCCGCAGGAATTCCGCAACCTTGAGCGCATTGGCGCAATGCTTTTCCATCCGCAGCGGCAGGGTTTCCGATCCGGTCAGGATCAGGAAGGCATTGAACGGCGACAGGGCCGGGCCGAGATCGCGCAGTCCCAGGGCGCGGCAGGCCATGGCAAAGCCGAAATCGCCGAAGGTTTCGTGAAAACGCAGCCCGTGATAGCTGGGATTGGGGGCTGAAAGGGTCGGATAGCGATCGTCCGCCGACCAGTCGAAGCGGCCGCCATCGATAATGATGCCGCCCATGGAATTGCCATGGCCGCCGATGAACTTGGTTGCGGAATGAATAACGATATCCGCCCCCCACTGCAGCGGATTGCACAGATAGGGGGTGGCCAGGGTATTGTCGACGATCAGCGGAACGTGGTGCTCATGGGCGATATCGGCAATGGCCTCGATATCGGTGACGACCCCGCCGGGATTGGCGAGCCCTTCGATGAAGACGGCCTTGACGCGATCGGTCATGGCCCGGCGGAAATTTTCCGGATCGTCCGGATCGGCCCAGATCACCTTCCAGCCCATTTTGGCGAATGTCTGGCCGAACTGGGTGATGGAGCCGCCGTACAGCCGGGTGGAGGCGATGAATTCATCGCCTTCCTCCATCAGGGCATGAAAGGCAATGAGCTGCGCCGCATGGCCGGAGGCGCAGGCGACACCGGCGCGCCCGCCTTCCAGCGTGGCGATGCGTTCCTCCAGCACCGCGGTGGTCGGGTTGGTCAGCCGGGTGTAGATGTTGCCGAAGGTCTGCAGGTTGAACAGTTGCGCCGCATGATCGGCATCGTCGAAAACATAGGATGTGGTCTGATAGATCGGGGTGACGCGGGCGCCGGTCACCGGATCGGGGCTGCTGCCCGCGTGAACGGCCAGAGTGGCGAAATCGGGTTTCTTTTCGGTCATCGTGTCTCGTTTTGCGTTGCGGAGCCGGGATTGAGCGAGTGTTCCCTGGGGGGCGGACCCTAAAGCAGGGGGCGTTTCTTGGCGGACAGAATGCCGCGGTTGACGCCGATCCAGCCCAGTTCGCCGGACAGGCGCCCGTATTCGATTTTCGGACAGCGGTCCATCACCACCTTCAGCCCCGCCGCTTCCGCCTGACGGGCGGCATCCATGTTGCGCACGCCAAGCTGCATCCACAGCACCCTGGCGCCGATATCGATGGCATCGGCGCAGATGGCGGGAATGGCTTCGGCCTTGCGGAAGCAATCGACCATATCGACGGGGACGGGAATATCCTTCAGACCGGCATAGACGGTTTCGCCCAGAATCTCGTTGCCGGCCTGTCCGGGATTGACCGGTATGACCCGATATCCCTTGCCCTGCAGATATTTCATGGCGAAAAAGCTGGGGCGGTTCCAGTTGGCGCTGGCGCCGACCATGGCGATGGTGCGGCAGTCGCGCAGAATGCCGGCGATATAGCTGTCGCTGTAACTGTCGTGATTCATGGGTCGGTTCCGTTCAGCCCCTTGTCCTATTCGCCGCGCCATACCGGCCGGCGCTTGGCGAGAAAGGCATCGATTCCTTCCTGGGCGTCGCGGGCCATCATGTTTTTGGTCATGACGGCGGCGGTGTATTCATAGGCCTCTTTCAGCGGCATGGATATCTGACGGTAGAAGGCTTCCTTGCCGATGGCCAGGGTCAGTGGCGATTTGGCGGCGATGCCATTGGCCAGATCCATGACCGCCCGGCGAAGCTCCCCGTCCGCGACAACGCGGTTGACCAGGCCGATTTCGGCGGCGCGGGCGGCGGATATCGGCTGGCCGGTCAGCAGCATTTCCATGGCATGTTTCGGGGCGACATTGCGTGACAGTGCTACCATGGGGGTGGAACAGAACAGACCGATATTCACCCCCGGCGTTGCGAAACGGGCGCTTTCGGCGGCAATCGCCAGGTCGCAACTGGCGACGAGCTGGCAACCGGCGGCGGTGGCCATGGCCTGCACTTCGGCAATGACCGGCTTGGGCAGGTTGACGATGGCCTGCATCAGCGAGGAACAGAGCGTAAACAGCTTCTCCATCGTCTCCCGCCCCGGATTGGCCCGCATTTCCTTCAGATCGTGCCCGGCGCAGAAGGCGGGGCCGTCGGCGGCGATGACCACGGCATGAATGGCGGGGTTCTGCCCCGCGGCCTCCAGTTCGCTCAGCAGGCACTCCATCAGGGCCATGGACAGGCTGTTGCGTGCCGCCGGGCGGTTCAGGGTCAGGCGGCGGACGGCGCCGCTGTCCTCGACGAGGACCAGATCGCCGCCTTCTTCCCGTTGTGCCGTTTGCCGGATGCTCATTGCCGTTCCTCCTTGTCTTTGCGGGCTTTTGCTTCGCCGATGGCGAAGATCCGCCGGTAAAACCCGAATTCCGCTTCCAGGCAGGTGTGCAGGGTTTCCGCCTTGCGGAATCCGTGCCCCTCACCCGGGAAGTAGTGACTTTCCGTCTCGATACCGCGTTCCTTCAGCGCCGCGGCCATGCTGCGCGTCTGCTCCGGCGGCACCACCTTGTCTTCCAGCCCCTGAAAGAAGATCACCGGGCAGGATATCCGATCGGCATGATAAAGCGGCGAGCGTTCGAGATAAAGATCGCGCGCCTCGGGGTAGGGGCCGATCAGCTTGTCCAGGTAGCGGCTTTCGAATTTATGGGTGTGTCTGGCCAGGGCCTCCAGGTCGCCGATGCCGTAATAGACCGCACCGGCGCGGAAGGTGTCGGTGAAGGCCAGGGCGGCGAGCGTGGTATACCCCCCGGCACTGCCGCCGCGGATGGCGGCGCGGGCCGGATCGATGCGGCCGAGGGCCGCGAGATGGCGGACGGCGGCACAGCAATCCTCGACATCGGCGATGCCCCATTGCCCGTAAAGCGCCTCGCGATAGGCGCGGCCATAGCCGGTGCTGCCGCGGTAGTCGATATCGGCGACGGCAAAGCCGCGGCTGGTCCAGAACTGTATGGGCAGGGACAGCCCGGCACTGGCCGAGGAGGTCGGTCCGCCATGGGTCATGACGATCAGCGGCGGCCTTTCCCCGCCGGCCGGACGATAGCCGGGATTGCGCGGGGCATAGAAATAGGCATGGGCCTGCATGCCGTCAGCCGTGGGAAAGGCGATGGCCTCCGCCCGGGATATGTAGTCTTCATCCGGCGCCGCGTTCATTGACCGGGCGAGAATCTCTTCCTCCTCATCGCCTCGATGATCGCCGTCTGCATCGCAGGGCGGGGTCAGCACGATGGCGGTGGGGCGGGTTTGGGTCGTTCGCGCCATTGCCCAGCGGCCGTCGGGAAGGGGGGCAGGCAGGCCGGGGGCGCCCCGGAAACGGTCCTGCGGACAAGGAAGGAGCCTTCCTTGTGCGATCAGGCCGATATGCGTTTGTCCGTCCTGCTGATAGCGGCAGAGGATGCGGCCGTCCGGCAAGGGGTGAAAGCTTTCCATGGCGAATTGCCACAGGGGCTGGCCGAATTCAGCTTCCATTCTCAGCAGGGGGCGGACGGTGCCATCCGGATCGCGGCGATAAAGGTTCCACCATCCGGTCGGATCATCGGCATAGATCAGGGCGCCGTCAGGGGTCCACTCCGGCTGAAAACAGGCGCTGACGGTGCCTTCCCCCCTGCCGCCCGCGATTTTCCGCTCATTGGCAGGGGTGCCGTTTTGCATGTCCAGCAGGCGGAGCTCGGCAGCATCCCAGGGCATATCGGGCAGATCCCAGCAGAGGAAGGCAAGCTGTCCGCCATCGGCAGAAGGGCGCGGCGCGGCATAGAAATCGCGCCCCTGATGGATGATGCGCGGCGCCTTTTCCGCCACCCGCAGGTCAAAGGCGACCAGGCGGTTGATAACCGAGTCCTGGCGGTGTTCTTCCTGAACGGCATAGAGACAGGATCCGCAGGGGCTGAGGCGGAAATCGGCATAACGGCGGCCGGGATCCTCCGGGCCGATGCGCAGGATATCCTCGTCGGCAATGCGATAGACGCCATGATCAGCGATATTGGAGAAGAAGATCCCCTTCCTGTCGGCGACATAGGCACCGCCGCCATATTCATGAACGCCGGAGCGGACGTTGAAGGGAGGCGGGGTAAGGTCCCGGATCTCCCCCCTTCTGTCGCGGCAGACCAGCACGGTGCGCCCGTCTTCCGCCGGGCGCCCCTCCAGCCAGTAGATATTGCCTTCTTCGTCGCAGCTTACCCCGCCCAGCGACACGGTGGCGCCGGCGATAAGTTCCGCGCTGATGGGGCTGGGCCATGTGCCGCAGGGGCAGCTTCGGCGCATTTTGTTATCCTGGCTCATCGATCGCCGGCTCCATTGCATGCAAAGCGATGCCATGGACCATATGGTAAAATCCGGTCCGGAGAAACCCCGGGGGGGCGATCCGGGAACAGGAAGATGATAGTGAGGGCGCATGACACCCGATGAGATCACGGCATTCTTAAGAGAACATTTTCCCCAATCGGAAAGATATGGCTTTGAAATCCGTTATGCCGACGGCAAATCGGCCGATGTCGTTCTCGATGCCGGTTACGAGCATCTGCGCCCGGGCGGCACCGTTTCCGGGCCGACCATGATGGCCATGGTCGATACGGCGATGTATGTTCTCGTCCTCTCTGCCGTGGGGCCGAAGGCCATGGCGGTCACGACATCGCTGAACATCAATTTTCTGCGCCGGCCCGATCCCGGAAGCATCGTTGCCGTTGCCGATATGCTCAAGCTGGGCAGGCGGCTGGCGGTTGGCGAGGTCGGCCTGTACCACCTGAAGGATGACGGGGCCCCCGACAGGGAGGCCGGGCCCTTCGCCCATGCCACCTGCACATATGCCATACCGCCGGATTGAGGGTATGGTTTTTTTGAGGTAATATAATACCGCATCATCAACATAATGATTTTATGCGGAAAAATCCGTTGACCTGTGATTTGATTGCCGGTAGAAGACCCTCACGCGCGGCGAGGGCCGCAGAGGTACAGTCATCTCCCGCATTGTCGTTTGTGCTGGTGCAACGATCAAGGGCTTGATCGCCGCATATGCAGATAACGATCGGGATCTGAGGAAATCAGGATTACACAATGAAGACCTATTCCGCCAAACCGGGCGAGGTCGAGAAAAAGTGGTATGTCGTCGACGCCGAAGGCGTCGTTCTCGGGCGGTTGGCAACGCAGATTGCCAACATCCTGCGCGGCAAGCACAAACCGACCTTCACGCCCCATGTCGACGATGGCGACAATGTCATTGTCATCAATGCCGAAAAGGTGCATCTGACCGGCAACAAGCGTGCCGACAAGGTGTATTACTGGCACACCGGCTATCCCGGCGGCATCAAGCAGCGCACGGCCGGGCAGATTCTCGACGGCAAGCACCCGGAACGGGTGATCGAGAAGGCGGTGAAGCGGATGCTGCCCAAGGGGCCGCTCGGCCGGGCGCAGTTTGCCAATCTGCGTGTCTATGCCGGCAGCAGCCACCCCCATGAGGCCCAGCAGCCGGAAGTTCTGGATCTCGCCTCCACCAACCCGAAGAACAAGAGGTAGAGCATGGCCGAGGAAACCAAAACGCTTGAGGATCTGAAGGATCTCGGCGCGGCAACCGAGGAAGCGGCGCTGCCCGAACCGAAGATCGACGAACACGGCCGTGCCTATGCCACCGGCAAGCGGAAGAACTCCGTTGCCCGCGTCTGGATCAAGCCCGGCTCGGGGCGGATCACGGTCAATGGCCGTGAAGTGACCACCTATTTTGCCCGTCCGGTGCTGCAGATGCTGATCAATCAGCCTTTCGAGGCCGCCAACCGCAGCGGCCAGTACGATGTCGTCTGCACGGTCAAGGGCGGCGGTCTGTCCGGCCAGGCCGGCGCGGTGCGCCACGGCATTTCCAAGGCGCTGACCTATTTCGAGCCTGCCCTGCGCGGCGTGCTGAAGAAGGGCGGCTTCCTGACCCGCGACAGCCGCGTTGTCGAACGCAAGAAGTACGGCCGCGCCAAGGCCCGCCGCAGCTTCCAGTTCTCGAAGCGTTAAGGCGCTTGTTTCGTCTTTCATCGCCAGGGTTTGTCCGGCGGCGATGTACAATGCAGAAGGGGCCGCGGAAACATCCGCGGCCCCTCTTATTTTTTTGCTGTCTGTTTTCCTGCCGTTTTCGCCTGTCTTACAGGCCATGAACGAATTCATCGTAAGCGACACCCAGTTCGTCCAGATGCTCGTTCAGCATCCGCCATGATGCCTCCAACCCCTTTCTGGCATTGGCATGGCGTCTTTCCTCGGCACGTAGGGCGACATAAAACGGCATGATCTTTTCCGCAACGATACGGCGGTCGGGAACGCGGCGGTTCGAATGGAAACCGCAGATATTGCCGTCTGCATCGTGACTGGGGGTGACATGGGCCAGTACCCAGTAGAAGCCGCCGTCTTTGGTGCGGTTCTTGCTGTATGCGAAAATTTCGCGGTTCTCTTGTATGGTATGCCACATCAGCCTGAAGATGGCCCGCGGCATGTCGGGATGGCGGATGATGCTGTGCGGTTTGCCCAGTATTTCCTCTTCCCGGTAGCCGGCGGTATTCAGAAACACATCGTTTGCATAGGTGATATGGCCCCTGATGTCGGTTTTGCTGACGATGATGTCATCGTTGCCGAAAAAACGCTCTATGCCCGAGGGGCTGGCCCCTAATGCTACAGCACACATGACATGCGACCTTTTGCAGGATCCTGGGGCAGAGATCGGTTTCCGGAATTGTTCTGCTCATTATTTTTCTTAATGAATAATAATTAGTAAACAGGCGATATTATTAAATAATTATAGCTTGCTTCTTGCAGGATAGGGGCCTGAGGAAAAATAAAGGCCGGGAATTTTTTCCCGGCCTGCTTTCCCCCGGACGATGCAAGGTTCAGGCCTGCTTGCGGAAGGCCTTTACATCGTTGTTCAGTGCATTGCCGAGGTCGGAGAGTTTATTCGCCGCCTGCAGAACCTCATCGGCCGAGCGGCCGGTTTCTGCCGCCCCTGCGGTCAGGAGTTGGATGTTGGAGGTGACATCGGCGGTCCCGCTGGAGGCCTGTTCGGCATTGCGGGCGATTTCCTGGGTGGCGGCGCCCTGTTCCTCGATGGCTGCGGCAATGGCGGTCGAGGTTTCGTTCATCTGTTTGATGATATCGTTGATGGTGCCGACGGCATCAACGGAGCGGTTGGTTGCCTCCTGAATGTTGTTGACCTGGGCGCTGATATCGCCGGTGGCGGCCGCAGTCTGGTTGGCCAGGCTTTTGACTTCGGCGGCGACGACGGCGAAGCCCTTGCCGGCCTCGCCGGCGCGGGCAGCCTCGATCGTGGCATTGAGGGCCAGCAGGTTGGTCTGGTCGGCAATGTCCTTGATCAGCTTGACGACTTCGCCGATCTTTTCGGCGGTCGAGGCCAGCTCCTGAATCATGTCGCTGGCGTTTTCGGCCTCGCTGACCGCCGAATCGGCAATCTGTGAGGACTGGTTGACCTGACGCGATATCTCGCTGATTGAATGCGACAATTCCTCTGCCGCCGAAGCCACTGCCTGTACATTGGACGATGCGCTCTCAGCCGCTGTGGAGATGACCTGGGCCCGGTCGTTGGTTTGCGATGCCGTTTCCTTCAGGGCCTGAGAGGCATGGTTCAGTTCCGTGGCTGTGGCTGTAATATCGCCGGATACCTCGCTCATCGATCTGACGGCGCGATCGAAGCTATGTGATTTTTCCTCCATCATCCGCATGGTGCGGTTGATGGTTCGCGCTGCCTTCAGATAGGCACCGGTCATGCCCTTTTCCGGGATCTTGCGGAAGAACTGACCCCGTTCGACATGTTCCATTGCGGCCACCGAATCCCTCAGATAGGCATCAGTCCGGTCAATGATCAGGTTGATGGCCCGCATCAGTTCGTTGGTTTCGCCATCATATTCCTCGAAGCCGGTGATCCGGGCTTCGAAGTCGCCTGCGGCAACGGCGCGACAGACATCGAGCATCCTGCGGATGGCATCCGAACCGGATGCTGCCGAATCATGCGCTGCGGTTTCGCTTTTCATCTCATCGCCCTTTTCTGTACGCGTGCTGTGCGGAATCTGACTTGCTTCCGCCGGGGCAGCGGGTTTGTTGCTTCTAAAGCGTGTGAACATATTCATCGTACCCCATCCCCAGTTTCTGCAGATGATCCTTCAGCAATTGGCAGGAGGCCTGCATGCCTTCCCTGGCATTGGCATGGCGTTCCTCTTCGGCCCGTAACTGCCGATAAAGCGGAATGATCTTTTCGCCGACGATCTGGCGATCGGGTACACGCCGGTTCGAATGGAAGCCGCAAATATTGCCGTCGGCGTCATAGCTGGGGGTTGCATGGGCCAGTACCCAGTAATAATCGCCGTTCTTGGTGCGGTTCTTGATGTAGGCGAACAGTTCCCGCCCGTCCTGGATCGTATCCCACAGCAGTTTGAAAATTGCCCGCGGCATGTCCGGATGCCTCAGGATGCTGTGCGGCTTGCCCAGGACATCGCTTTCCCGGAAATCGGCTATTTTCAGAAACACATCGTTCGCATAGGTGATGTGACCTTTCAGATTGGTCTTGCTGACGATGATTTCGTCGTCATCGAAGAACCGCTCCTTGCCGGATGGTTGTGCAGACTGCATGGCTTCATTCCGTTTCCTGGTTTACGCATGGCGATCACCGATGTTCGGATATGCCCTCCGATGATGCCTTTCATCAGGACATTACTGTAATTTCAATAATAAAAAGTAAACAGTGCGAACTAATACTTAAATATATTATAGTTATATCGCCATATAGATAATAGGATATTATTCATATGAGTGCCGTAATTGTAATTTAGTTTCCGGCTTTGTTCGTAAATAATGATTATATTTAGAAACATCGGATTCCGACAGAAAGGCGTCCATGGGCGCATTCCCGCCATTCAGGCGGAGAGGCTAACTACAATTCAACCCTTGCGGGGAAAGCCCGCGGGGAAGCCGCAAGCCCCTTTTCTTGAGGGCGGGAATAGGGTAGCGTCTGCGGACAAACCGGTCTGTGTGGCCGGGAGAAGAAAAACCAGAATTCGGAAATTCCGGGAGGATGTGAAGATTATGAAGCAATTCCCCAAATTGGCTCTTCTGGCCATGGCGGCCGGGGCGGGCATGTTCGCCGCCAGCGCCAGTGCACATGAAATCGTGCTCGGCGCGGCGGTATCGCTGACCGGCAAATACTCGACCAACGGCAATCATACCAAGAACGGCTATGAGCTGGCGGTCAAGAAGATCAATGAACGCGGCGGTGTCACCGTCGGCGGCAAGAAACATCTGCTGAAGATCAAATATTATGACGATGAATCGACCCCGGCCCGCGGCGCCGAACTGGCCGAACGTCTGATTCAGCAGGATGGCGTCAAGTTCCTGCTCGGCCCCTACAGCTCGGGCCTGACCAAGGCGATCGCACCGGTGACGGAAAAATACAAGATCCCGATGGTCGAAGGAAACGGCGCTTCGCGTTCGCTGTTCACCAAGGGCTACAAATATCTGTTCGCCGTTCTGTCCACCTCTGAACAGTATCTGGCCAGTGCGCTGAAGCTGGCGGCGGACAATGCCGGCAATCTCGGCAAGAAGCCCAATGAAATCAAGGTGGCGCTTGCTTTCCAGAACGATCCCTTCAGCCAGGATGTGCGCGCCGGCGTGATCGAGGATGCCAAGAAATACGGCATGAAGATCGTCATTGACGACAAGCTGCCGAAGGAACTGAACGACATGGCCGCCACCCTGGCCAAGTTCAAGGCGCTGAAACCTGACATGCTGATCCTTTCCGGCCATGCCAAGGGTGCGGCGACCGCCATCCGCCAGATCAGCGAGATGCAGGTGCATGTGCCGATCCTGGCCATGACCCATTGCGATTCGGCCAAGATCATCAAGAAGTTCGGCAAGGCTGCTGAATACGCACTATGCGCCTCGCAATGGGCGCCGACGCTGAATTACAAGGACGATCTGTTCGGTTCGGCCTCTGATTTCGCGGCCCTGTTCGAAAAGACCTACGGTTATGCCCCGCCCTATCAGGCGGCTGAATCCGCCGCTGCGGTGATGACTTTCGCCGATGCCTTCGAACGTGCCGGTTCTCTCGATCCGCAGAAGGTGCGCGATGCCCTGGCGGCAACCGACCTGCAGACCTTCTACGGCCGGATCAAGTTCTCGCCGGCAGGCAACAACATCGCCAAGCCGATGGTCCTCTATCAAGTGCTGGACGGTCAGTACAAGGTGGTGGCCCCGGCTGAATGGGCGGCCGAGAAAGCGGTTATTCCGCGTCCCTGATCGATATCGGGGTGTGAGGACCGGCGGCATGATGCCGCCGGTTTTCCTTATGCATTCATTAAACAGAGAATGGGTCTGTTATTCAGGCGTTTCGGCAAGGCTCCGCTGGCAGGGGCCCAGGACGGAACGGCTGTGCCGGGAAACAACACATGGATAATCTGCAAATCCTGTTCGAGGCTCCTGTCCTCAACATTCAGCTGCTGATCGACGGCATTCTGATCGGCGGGCTGTTCGCGCTGGCCGCATACGGGCTGGCCCTGGTCTGGGGGGTGATGAACATTATCAACGTCGCCCAGGGCGAGTTCGTCATGCTGGGCGGTTTCGTCACCATCACACTGGCAGATCTGGGGCTGCACCCGCTGATCAGCGTGCCGATATCGGCAGCGGTTCTTTATATTGTCGGCTGGCTGTTGTATCGCTCAGTGGTCTTCCGCATCGTCGAACGGGATCTGTTCGTCTCTCTTCTGGCGACCTTCGGCCTGTCGATCATTCTGCAGCAGCTGATGAATCAGGTCTTCGGTTCCGATGTACGCATCGCCGAAAGCGGTCTCGGTTCCTGGACCATTCTCGGCGGGCTGGTGACGGTATCGCAGATCAAGATGATCGCCTTCGTTCTGGTTCTGGTTCTGGGCGCGGTGCTGATGGTTTTCCTCAAGACCTCGCGGCTGGGCCAGGCAATCCGGGCAACGGCGCAAAACGCCCGTGCCGCCCGTGTGCTCGGCATCGATACCGACAAGGTCTATGCGGCGACCTTTGCGCTGAATGCGGCCATTTGCGGCGCCGCCGGGGCGCTGGTGGCCATGGCCTATACCATTCACCCCTATATCGGCCTGCCTTATACGGTGCGTTCCTTCATGGTTGTCATTCTGGCCGGCCTGGGCAATATTCCCGGGGTCATTCTGGCCGGTCTCGGGCTCGGCGTGTCGGAGAATTTCGCCGGTTTCATCCTGGGCGCGGAATATCAGATCGCCTTTGTCTTCTCGCTGCTGGTCGTCGTGCTGGTGCTGCGCAGCTGGTGGCTGGCGCGCCGCCGCGAACGTCTGACCTAGGGGGCTGAAATGGATTCGACCATGCTTACACCGCGCCGCCTGCTGATCTATGCTCTGGTGCTGGCCGTCGGGCTGGCGATGCCGTTTTTGTTTCCCGGCTATCTCAGCCAGATGGCGCAGCTTTGGCTGTTCGTCGTCTTTGCCCTGACCTGGGATCTGACGGGCGGGCAGATGGGCTATAACTCCTTCGGCAATGTGGTTTTTGTCGGCATCGGCGTTTATGCCGCCGCCGTCACCCAGATCGGCCTTTATTACAATGTCGGCGATTACACGGCGGCCAAGGGCGGCGGGATGGAATTCGTCTTCGATTCCACCCAGTTCATCACCGGCCTGCTGGCCGGGCTGCCGGTGGCGGCGGTGGCTGCCGGGCTGACCGCGCTGATTCTGGGATCGGCGGTCCTGACCATGCGCGGCCATTATTTCGCCATCTGCACCCTGGGGCTCGGCATTGCGGCGGGCGAGATCGCCTCCGGCTGGGAATGGCTGGGGGCGGGGTCCGGCCTGACGATGCCCGAACCGCCGGACGAACTGGGCAATACCAACTTCCTGTATTATTTCATGGCCTTCGTTCTGGCCGTCGTCACCTTCCTCGTGCTGGGCTGGGTGGAGCAGACCCGTTTCGGCCTGGCGCTGAATGCCATCCGCGATGACGAGGACAAGGCCGAGGCCATGGGCCATTATACCGCCCGCATCAAGGTGACCGCCTGGACGATTGCGGCAGTCTTTCTCGGCATGGCCGGGGCGATATTCGCCAATATCAAGAAATTCGTCGATCCGATCGATGTCGCCTTTTCCGGCGCCACCATCGGGGTATGGATGATTCTGATGGTGATCCTGGGCGGGCGCGGCACCCTGTGGGGGCCGGTGCTCG
>JALXAG010000217.1 GCA_026992315.1 Sneathiellales bacterium
ATGATGGCCCTTGGCGATGATCTGGGTGCCGACCAGAATATCGATCCGCCCCTCATCCATGGCCTGCAGAACCGCGCGCAGTTCCCCGGCCTTCGCCGCCGTGTCGGACGACAGCTCCATCACCCGTGCCTCCGGAAACAGCGAGGCAGCCTCTTCCATCACCCGTTCGACGCCGGGGCCGCAGGGTTTCAGACTATCGCTTTCCCCGCATTCGGGACAGGCGCGGGGAACCGGTGCGGCGTAACCGCAATGGTGACAGCACAGGCGGCGGCGGGCGCGATGTTCGACCAGCCAGGCCGAACAATGGGGGCATTGCAGCCGGAAACCGCAGGCGCCGCAAAGCGTGAGCGGCGCATAACCGCGGCGATTGAGAAACAGCGCCACCTGTTCACCGGCCGCCAGGGTTTCGGCCATCGCCCGGGCGAGGGTGGGGGAAATCCACCGATTGCGGGGCATATCCTCCGCCCGCAGGTCGATGGCATCGATTCGCGGCATGCTGGCCCCGCCATGGCGGGCGGTCAGGCGCAGGTGATCGTATTTCCCCTGACGGACATTGTAGATCGTCTCCAAAGACGGCGTGGCGGAGGACAGCACCACCGGCGCCCCGGCCAGATGCCCGCGCAGCACCGCCATGTCGCGGGCATGATAGCGCACCCCTTCCTCCTGCTTGAAGGAAGCATCGTGTTCCTCGTCGACGATAATCAATCCCAAGCGGCAAAACGGCAGAAACAGGGCCGAACGCGCCCCGACCACCACCCGCGCCGCGCCATCGATGGCCCCGCGCCAGACGCGGCGGCGTTCGCCGGGGCGGATCTCGCTGTGCCACATCAACGGATCGACGCCGAAGCGGCTGCGGAACCGTTCCAGCCACTGTTCGGTCAGCGCGATTTCAGGCAGCAGCACGACAACCTGCCTTCCTGCCTGCAGACAGGCGGCAATGGCCTCGAAATACACTTCGGTCTTGCCCGATCCGGTCACCCCTTCCAGCAGCACCGTGCCGGCCCGGCCTTCCTCCAGGCTTCGCCGCAGGCGCCGGGCCAGGTCGCGGCCCGCGCCCTGCTGGTGAGCGGACAGGCGCACCCGCCCGCCATCGGCGGTCGGCACCGGCACCGGCGCATCCGCCGCCAGCATCACCCGTTCAAGCGCCCCGGCCTGCGCCAGGCCGCGCACCACCCCTGCCGACACCCCGCTCAGCTCGGCAATTTCCGTCATCCTCCGCGCCAGACCGTCCGCCATCAGCGACAGCACCCTTTCCCGGGCAGGGGTCATGCGCTGCGGACGGACGGCGCCCAGACGATAGGCGGGTTTTTCACGCGGCGGGCCGATGGCATCGGGCACCCGCATCGCCATGCGCAAGACCATGCCCGGCGGGGCCATGTAATAATTGGCCACCCAATCGATGAAGCGGCGCATGTCCTGCGGCAGGGGCGGCGTCTCCAGCACGGCCGCAAGCGGTTTCAGCCGCTGCGCCGCGGCGCGGGTATCGTCCGGACCGCCATGATCCCAGACCACCCCCGTCACCTGACGCGGGCCGAGGGGAACGCGCACGAAACTGCCGGGTTCCGGCACTTCCCCGTCCGCCGCATAATCGAAGGGGCCGGGAAAAGGCATGGGCAGCAGCACGGGAATGCGCACCGCATCGCCTGCGCGCGCGGCGCCCTTCCCGTCATCTTCGTCAAAAAGGCAACTGGCGCCGCCCCTGGCCATCCGCTAAACTCCCGCTCGAAACCCGGAGCCCGCATTAAATGCCATCGGGCCCCGCCCGGCAACAGGGCTGTCGCGGGCGCAGCCCGGCAGCCCATCTGAAGGCGGAAACGGCAGCGGCTACAGGGCATCGCGATTACAGGAGCATTGTTTTATGAAGTTTTTCGTGGATACGGCGGATACCGAAGCCATCCGGGAACTGGCCGATGGCGGCCTTGTCGACGGCGTGACGACCAATCCCAGCCTCGTCGCCAGAACGGGGCGCGATTTTTTCGAAGTCATCCGGGAAATCTGCACCATCACCAGCGGCCCGGTCAGCGCCGAGGTGGCGGCGACGGATGCCGAAACCATGCTGGCCGAAGGGCGCCGGCTGGCGGAGATCGCCAGCAACATCGCCGTCAAGGTGCCGCTGACCATGGACGGGCTGAAGGCCTGCCGCAGCCTTGCCGATGACGGCATCATGGTCAATGTCACCCTGTGCTTCTCGCCATCTCAGGCGATCCTCGCCGCCAAGGCGGGGGCGGCCTTCGTATCGCCCTTCGTCGGCAGGCTCGACGACATCAGCACCGACGGCATGACCCTGATCGAGGACATCGTGCAGATCTACGACAATTACGATGCCTTCCGTACCGAGGTGCTCGTGGCCTCGATCCGCCATCCGCGCCATATCGTCGATGCGGCGAAGATCGGCGCCGATGTCTGCACCGTGCCGCCGGATGTGCTGCGCAAGATCGCCCGCCACCCCCTGACCGACAAGGGGCTGGAAGCCTTTATCGCCGACTGGGCCAAGACCGGCCAGTCCATACTCTGACAACCGAGGAGCGCCCCGTGACCGGCAAAAGCAAACCCACGGCCGAGGACGAACCGCTGGCGGCGAAGGATGTGGCGGCCTATCTGAAGCGTCACAGCGAATTTCTGATCGAACACCCGGACGTTCTGGCGGCATTGCATCTGCCCGATGCGGGCGAAGAGGGCAATGTCCGCGACTTTCAGCAGGCGATGATTGCACGGCTGCGCGAACGCATCGCCCGTCTGGAACGGGAACGCGACGAACTGGTCGATACCAGCCGGTCCAATCTGGTCAGCCAGTCGCAGATTCACGGCGCCATTCTCGCCCTGCTGCGCTGCAACGATTTCGACAGCTTCCTGGCCACCGTCACCGATGGGCTGCGCCTGCGCCTCGATATGGCGGCGGTGGTCATCGCCATCGAGGACAGCAGCGCCCATCCCGGCGCCGCCGCCCGCGACGGCGTGATCGCCCTGCCGCCGGGGGCCATTGCCCAATTGCTGGAACCGGGCGAAATCCTCCGCCTGCGCGAAGTGGCGGCACCGGGCAACCTGGCCCTCTATGGCCATCTGGAGACCACGGTTCATTCGGATGCGCTGGCCTTTCTCGATCTCGGCGAAGGCTATCCCCCGGCGCTTCTGGCCTTCGGCGCCACCGAACGCGGCCATTTCCATCCCGGACAGGCGACGGATCTGCTGGCATTTCTGGCCGAATCCATCGCCCTTATTACCCGGCAATGGCTGTTCCGCGCCGGAATCTGAGCCCGGAATCCGGAAGGGGCGGCGATCCCGCCTCGCTCGCCCCGGATACCGCGGCGGCACTGGCCCGCTGGCAGGATCACATGCGCGGCCCGCGCCGCCTGGCACCGCTGACCATCCGCGCCTATCTGGACGACACGATACATTTCCTGAACTTTCTGAAAGATCATCTGGGCCGGGCACCGTCGCTTGAGGATCTCGGCGGCCTCGACCTGCGCGATTTCAGAAGCTGGCTGGCTCATCGCCACGGCAAGGGGTTCAGCCCGAGCGCCTCCGCCCGGGCCGTTTCGGCGCTGCGGGCCTTATTTGCCTATCTGCGCCATGAAGGCCTGTGCGACAACGATGCCATTGCGCTGCTGAAGACCCCCAAAAGGGCGGCCACCCTGCCCCGTCCCCTTTCCGAACCGGCCGCGGCCCGGCTGATCGAAGCAGGCGGCACCGCCGCCCCGGACTGGGTGGAGGCCCGGAATCTGGCCGCGATCATGCTGCTATACGGCGCCGGACTGCGCATCGGCGAAGCGCTGGCGCTGTCCTGCGCCGATATCCCGGCGGCAAGCGGGCAAGCCGGCGCCATGACAAATCTGCGCC
>JALXAG010000218.1 GCA_026992315.1 Sneathiellales bacterium
TCGTATTCGCGCGCATCGTGCATCGGCGCCATGGTCCGCGCCAGTTCGTCAAGACGGTTGGTTTCACCGGCCATGGCCGAAACCACCACCGCCACTTCGTTACCGGCATCGACCTCGCGCTTGATGCGCGCCGCCGCCCGGCGGATATGGTCGTTATCCCTGACGGAGGTGCCGCCGAATTTCATTACCAGTCGCGTCATGTCCGCTTTTTCCGTTCCTCAAGAATGCCGGATCGGCCATAATCTGTAATCCGGCCCCCCCGAAGAGGCGCCGGAAATGCCGGATCGCCGCCGGCCGGATGAAGGCGCGTATACATATCGTAAAGACGGTGCGGCGCGCAAGGGGCGGTTAAGCGCAGCGACGTGTGCAAAGGCGGCTCTTGCGCCGGCGGCGCAATCGGCTACCCTGCGCCCGTTGTTCAGGCAACACAGTTACCGAATCCGAAACACGGGCCCGGCCCGCAACACGCAGATTAAGCGCAGGCAGCAGATGAGCGAAATCACACAATCACAAGGCGGTGCCATAGACGCGGCGGATGTCGCCCGTTTCAGCGCCCTGGCCGCCGAATGGTGGGATCCGGACGGACCCTTCCGCCCCCTGCACCGCATCAATCCCTGCCGGCTGCAATTCATCCGCGCCCGGGCGGAAGAGCATTTCGGCCTGGATGCAAAAAGCCTGCATCCCCTTGCCGGGCTGCGCGTTGCCGATATCGGCTGCGGCGGCGGCCTGCTGAGCGAACCGCTGGCCCGGCTGGGCGCCCGGGTCACCGGTGTGGACGCATCGGCGGAGGGAATCGCCGCCGCCCGGCTGCATGCGCGCGAGGTGGGGCTGGAAATCGACTATCGTCACGGCACGGCCGAGGATCTGGCCGCCGGCGGCGAACGTTTCGACATGGTGGTGGCGATGGAAATCATCGAACACGTGCCCGATCCGCAGGGCTTCGTCACTGCCGCCGCCGCGTCGATCGCGCCGGGAGGATTGTTTCTCGGCGCCACCCTGAACCGGACCATGAAAAGCCTGGCCCTGGCGAAGGTCGCCGCCGAATATATTCTGCGCTGGGTCCCCGCCGGGACCCATGACTGGCGCCACTTTCTCAAACCTTCGGAATTCGCCCGTCTGCTGCGCCATGCCGGGCTTTCGGTCACCTGCCTGCAGGGCATGTCGTATGACATCATCCATGACCGCTGGACCCTCGGCGAGGATCTCGACATCAACTACATGATCGCCGCCGTCAAGCCATCGTCCTGATTCCGGTTTCCCGCCCCGGAGCATGCCCCGGAACAGACAAAAGCCCCGGCCGGGTAATCCCGGACCGGGGCAATCGTTCGAGGCCTGCTGTTTTCAAGCTCTCACGCCACGGCGGACATCCTGGGGGGGGAGGCTAGGAACGTATCCGCCGTCTTGCCCGATCATTATCGGGGATGAAAGCTTAAAAAATGCTGAAAATCCGGCCGGGCCGGTAAATTTCTACGCATCGCCGCGCCGCCAGCCGGGCAGGGTGGAAAAAGCGATGCCCTCTTCCTGCAGTTCAGCGGCCTCATCGGCCGTCGCCTCACCGTAGATATTGCGCGTTTCCGTCTCGCCATAATGAATCTTGCGCGCCTCTTCGGCGAATTTCGGGCCGACGTAATCGCAGTTTTGTTCCACCACCTCGCGCAGCTTGCGGATCAGCTGAAAGGCCTCCGGCGGTAATTCGGCCGGCGTCATCGCCATCTGCCGATGTTCTTGCGCCTGCGTGTCCACGGCTTCTTCCGAAGGTGGCGGCTGTTCCCCTTCCGCCCCGGCATGGCGCGAAGTGGCAAGGTTCGGCGCCATCAACGCCTTGCTCACCTCATGGCTGCCGCAGAACGGACAGGTCACGTCACCGCGGGCCGCCTGGGCATCGAAGGTGGCGCTGTCGCGGAACCAGGCTTCGAAACGGTGCTCATTGGCGCATCTCAAATCATAGAGGATCATGCGAAACGCTTTCCATTCATGGCGGTGCGGGAGATCCGGATCCGGATGAAGACAGGACCCGTCATCCCTTGATCACGCCCAAAGAGTGAACCACACTACAATGCAGATATAGGATCGGAAAGCCCCGAATGCAATCATTGCCAGACAAGATAACCCCATACAGCCCCTGGGTTGCAGAGCATCTGCCCCTGATCGAACGGGATTGGCCGGTGCTCGATCTGGCGGCCGGATCGGGCCGCCACACCCGCCTGATGCTGGAACGGGGCTATCAAAACATCACCGCCGCCGACATCGATACCACCCGGCTGGCCGATCTGGCCCGACGGGCGGAAGTCACCGTCATCGCCTGCGATCTCGAAGGGGCGCCATGGCCCTTCGCTCCTGAAAGTTTCACCGGTATCATCGTCACCAACTACCTGTGGCGGCCCGGCTTCGCCTCCCTCATCGCCACGCTGCGCCCCGGCGGGGTGCTGATCTATGAAACCTTCATGCAGGGACAGGAAAAGCTGGGCCGACCGCGCAACCCCGATTTCCTGCTGCAGCCGGGCGAACTGCGCCGGCGCCTGGAGCCGCATTGCGAGATCGTCGCCTTTCGGGAAGGCCCCGCCCCCGGCCCGGCCATGCGCCAGGCCATTGTCGCGCGGCGGCTGAACGACGACACGGAACCGACGGTGTAAAAAACGCTTCAGAACGTCTTCAGCGTGAAATCCCGCCCCGCGGAAAGCGAAGGCACCATGGCGCGCACGCGATCGACCTCGCCCATATCGATATCGGCAACGACGATCCCCGGCGCCTCATCTGCCTCTGCCAGTATCCGCCCCCAGGGATCGACGATCAGGGAATGGCCATAGGTTTGGCGCGCGCCGGGATGGTCGCCGCACTGGGCGGCGGCGATCACGAAACAGCCATTCTCGATCGCCCGCGCCCGCTGCAGCACATGCCAATGGGCCTGCCCGGTGGTTCGGGTAAAGGCCGCCGGCGTGCTCAGCACCGTGGCGCCGCCACGGGCCAGCGCGCGATAAAGATAGGGAAAGCGGATATCGTAGCAGATGCTCATGCCCAGCTTCGCCCAGGGCAGGGTGGCGATAACGGCCTCCGCCCCCGGACGGTAGGCAGCGCTTTCGCGATAGCGTTTTCTCCCCGGCAGATCGACATCGAACATGTGGATCTTATCGTAACGGGCACGGATCGTGCCGTCGGAGGCGATCAGAAAGGAACGGTTGGCAACCCGCTCGTCGCTTTCATGGCGAATGGCGAGGGAACCGATCAGCAGCCAGCAGGACAGCTCCGCCGCCAGCACACGGCAGGCGCGCAGCACGGGATCCTCCGCCTCGCCATGGATCGCGGCGTGCAGGGCGGCCGTATCCGGCTGCATGATGTTGGTGGTCTCCGGCGTAACGATGAAATCCGCCCCCGCCTCCCGCGCCTGCCGGATCAGCCCGGTGACGGCATCGAGATTGGCCGCCATGTCGGCACCGCTGTTGAGCTGCACGCAGGCGGCACGAAAACGCGCATCCCCCATCGCCGCCACCCTCAGGCAGAGCGCCGCAGCAGCGGATCGAGGCGGCCTTCCCGGTCGAGCCGGTAAAGATCGTCGCAACCGCCGACGTGATAATCGTCGATAAAGATCTGCGGCACCGTCCGCCGCCCCGAGCGGGCCATCATTTCCTGGCGTTTCGCCGGATTCATCATGACATCGATTTCCGTATACGCGACGCCCTTCTCATCGAGCAGCGCCTTGGCACGATAACAATAAGGGCAGATGGGCGTCGTGTAGATGGTGATGGACATGGTGGCCGGTTCCGTCGGTTGGAGAATGTCTGTTCCGCTTCTGCCGCCAGGGGCGGCATGCTGCGAAATGCGGCGGTATCATGCCAGAAATATAGGGCCAGACAAGCCGTATTGCAAAATCATGCCTCCATCGGTACCCGTGCCGCCGTCACGACGGCAACCGATGCAGCGCCCGCGCCCAGCAGGCAACGGGCACAGGCGGCAGCGGTGGCGCCCGAGGTCATGACATCGTCGACCAGCAGTATGTGCGCACCGGCAATGCGTTCCCGCCGCCCCGGCCGAAAGGCGCCGGCAACGTTGCGCCGGCGCGCCTGCCGGTTCAGATGGCCCTGGCTCGGCGTATTACGGTGACGGCGCAGCAGATCGGGCGCCCAGTCGCGCCCGGTCAGCCGCGCGAAATGCCGGGCAATCGCCGCCGCCTGATTATAGCCGCGCCGCCACAGGCGCCAGGGATGCAGCGGCACCGGGGCCACCAGCGCCGCGGGATCGAATTCACGGCCGAAACGGCCAGCCATCACCCGGGCCAGCACCGCTGCCAGTTCCGGCCGGTCGCCGTGCTTCAGGCCAAGAAACAATGCCCGCGAACGATCATTATAGACCAGGGCCGCGCGGGCCGTTGTCCAGGGTGGCGGCTCCGCCAGACAGGCAGCGCAGACCGCTTCCTCATGATCGCCTTCCAGAAGCGGATCGTAAGGGAAGGGAAGGCCGCAGCGATGGCAATGGGGGCGGGATATGAAATCCAGACCCGCCCAGCAGAACGCGCAGAAATCGCCGCCTTCACCGGTCAGCCCGCCACAGAGGGGGCAGCGCGGCGGCAGCACCGTATCGAGCAACAGCCCGCCCACCGTCCGCAATGCGGCGGCAGGAAAGGATGTTGGTTCCGGTCCGGCACACACGGCGGGATATGTTTCCTCATCCTCGGTCATTGCAACCCCCTGCCCTTGATTGTATCAAGGCGCGATGATGCAGACAGCTTCTTCTTCCTCGCCGCTGATTTTCGACCGCCGCGCCCTGCGCCGCCAGCGCCGGCGCGCCGCCCGCCGGCAGCCGGCATGCGATTTTCTCCACCGGGAAGTGGCCGAGCGCCTCGACGACCGGCTGGGCGACGTGCTGCGCGATTTTCCCCTTGCCGTGGAGCTGGGGTGCCACCATGGCGCCCTGTCGGAAAAACTGGCGGCCAATCCGCGCATCGGCACCGTCTTCGGCTGCGACATCGCCCCGGATTTCGCCAGGGCCCACGGCCACCTCGCCGCAGATGAGGAATTCCTGCCCTTTGCAGAAAACAGCATCGACCTGATCATCAGCAACATGGCCCTGCACTGGGTCAACGACACCCCCGGCACCTTGGCGCAGATCCGCCGCTGCCTGAAACCGGACGGCCTGTTCCTGGCCGCGTTGATCGGCGGTGAAACCCTCGATGCCCTGCGCGGCTGCTTCATGGAAGCCGAACTGGATATTCGCGGCGGCGCCGGGGCTCACGTCTCGCCCTTTATCGATATCCGCGACGGCGGCGCCCTGCTGCAGCGCGCCGGTTTTGCCCTGCCCGTCGCCGATCTGGAAACCGTGACCGTCAGCTATGAAAACGCTTTCTCGCTGATGCGCGATCTGCGCCATATGGGCGAAGGCAACGTGCTGGCCGGACGGCAGAAGCACTTTACCCGCCGCGATGTGATGATGAAGACGGCCGCGCTTTATCAGCAGCGTTTCAGCGATGCAGACGGGCGGATCGAAGCCCGCTTCGACATTCTGTTCCTCATCGGCTGGAAACCCCATGCCAGCCAGCCGAAGCCCCTGGCGCCGGGATCGGGCCGGATCAGCCTGGCCAGTGCGGTCGAAAACATGGACGAAAGCGATGAATCCGGCTGCTGAAAAGGAACAAGCAATGCTCTGTGGCTTCAGGGCCGGGGTTGATGCTATAACCGTCCGACACCCGTAGGAGAATGCGGACCGTGAGCCAAACGCCCCTTCCCCCCTTGTCGCCGCCGGCATTTCTGACCGCCACCGCCCGGCATCTGCGGGAACGACGGCACGATGTCCTGCGCATCGCCGTCATCCCCTATTTCAGCATCGTGCTGCTGCAGCTGACCCTGCCCAGATCCGACCTGGCGGAAATGCTTTCCGGCTACCGCTTCACCGCCCTGGTCCTGCTGACCGTGACAATGAATCTTTCCTTCTGGAATCAATGCCTGCGCATGGCCACCACCGGCATTCGGGGCCAGCTGATCCCGCCTGTCGGTCTGGCGGAGCTGCAGCTGTTCCTTCGTCTGCTCGCCGTTTCCGTCGTGGTGTTTCTCGCCGCCTCGATCCCGACGCAGATCCTGCTGGGCCTGACCGGCGGCATCAATGCCCTGCTGATCAATGCCGGCATCGTCATTCTGGCCTTTGCCTATATTTTCGGCCGGCTGTTGCCGTGGCTGAGCGCCCCGGCCCTGGGCACGAAGGAAACCATTGCTTCCTCAATCGCCCAGACTGCCGCAGAAAGCAGGCAGATTTTCGCCATGGCTGTCGTGGCGCTGGCACCGTTTCTGATCATCGCCATCACCCTGCCCCTGCTCGGCAGCAAGATTGCAGTCGTCCTGGCCGACCGCGCCGCAACCCTGGCCCTGATCGCCTTTCTCGCCTTTCTGCAGGCGCGGGTTTATGCCCATCTGCGCCGCAGACGCCTGTCCCGGGAACAAGAAGAATAGAGCGGGTCCCGCGGACCAGGCGCCGTCCGCTATGTACCGCCCGGGACGCTGCTGCGCAGATGGTCGCGGATCGCCACCATCAGCGGCCGGTCCGCCGGCGGCATGCGATAGCGCGACAGGGTGTTCCAGCGGCTCCAGGCCAGTTCCTGCCCTTCCTGCGGCCGCACCATGCCCTCCCACTGGCGGCAGACGAACAGCGGCATCAGCAGGTGAAAGTCTTCATAGGCGTGGGACGCGAAGCTGAGCGGCGCACAGCAGGGCTGGCAGATCTCTATCCCCAGTTCCTCGCGGCATTCGCGGGCAAGGGCCTGTTCGGGGGTTTCGCCGGCTTCGATCTTGCCGCCGGGGAATTCCCACAGACCGGCCATCGGCTTGCCTTCGGGACGACGGGCCAGCAGCACCCGGCCATCCGCATCGATCAGCGCCACCGCGGCCACCAGCAGAATGTCGCTCATGAACGGTAATCCGCATTGATGTCGATATAGCCATGGGTCAGGTCGCAGGTCCAGACCTCCGCCCGGCCGTCGCCCACCCCGACATCGACGGCGATATCGATTTCCCGCCCCTTCATATGGGGCACCACATCCGCCTCGTCATAATCGGGATCGCGCGCCCCGTTGACGGCAACCCGCACCCCGCCGACGGCGATCGAAACCTTGTCGCGATCCGCCGGTTCGCCTGCCTTGCCGATGGCCATGACGATGCGTCCCCAATTGGCATCCTCCCCGGCGATGGCGGTTTTCACCAGAGGGGAATTGGCGATCGCCTTGCCGATGATCCGGGCCGAGGCATCGCTTTCGGCACCGCTGACGCGGATGGTGACGAACTTACTCGCCCCCTCGCCGTCACGCACCACCTGACGGGCCAGATCGGCCATGCAATCGGTCAATGCCGCCTCGAAGGCGGCAAGCTCTTCCGGCGTCAGCGCCCCGTTTCCGGCGGCGCCGGTGGCAAACAGCAGCACCGTGTCGCTGGTCGAGGTATCGCTGTCGACGGTGATGGCGTTGAAACTGCGATCCGCCGCCCGTTTCAGGCATTGCTGCAGCAGCACCGGCTCAATGGCCAGGTCGGTAAAGACAAAGGCCAGCATCGTCGCCATATCCGGGGCGATCATCCCCGAACCCTTGGCGATGCCGCACAGAACGATCTCGCGCCCGGCCACGCTAATGCGGCGCGTCGTCCCCTTGGCGAAGGTATCGGTGGTGCGGATCGCCGCCGCCGCATCGGCCCACCCTTCGGGCGAGAGGCGCTCATAAGCGGCGGGCAGCGCCGTGATCAGCCGTTCCACCGGCAGGATTTCGCCGATCACGCCGGTGGAGGCGACCATGACCTCGCGCGCATCGCATCCGGCCAGCGCCGCCACCGCCGCCGCCGTGCGGCGCACGGCCTCCCGCCCGGCCTCGCCGGTAAAGACATTGGCATTGCCGGCATTGACCACCAGCGCCCTGGCGCGCCCGCGCCCGTCATCGAGCAGCGCGCGGCACCATTCCACCGGGGCGCCGGGCATGCGCGAACGTGTCAGCACCCCGGCAACCGCCGTGCCGGGATCGAGAACCGCCAGCATCAGATCGGGACGGCCGCGATAGGTGATTGCGGCCTCGACACCGCACAGGCGCACCCCGCCGACCGGCGGCATTTGCGGAAAACCTTCCGGCGCCAGGGGGGAAAGAGGAAGCTCGGTCATTTATGCAAACTCACTCTCCAAACCGGAGCATGACCCCGGGGCGCGGACCCCGGGGCATGGAGAAGATGGTCACTGCTTCTTTTTCTCTTCACCGGCGGCGGTATCGGGCGTGCCGTCGAGCTTGAACACCTCGACCTTCGATTTGCCGCGCAGATCGGTCAGAAGTTCGGTCAGTGCCTGACGGGAAAGCTGATCCGTCAGTTCCTGGCGCATGTCATCCAGGCTCGGCTTCGCCTTCTGGCGGCGGTCCTCCAGCTTGATGACATGCCAGCCGAAGCTGCTCTTGACCGGCTTCTTCGTGTATTCGCCGGGTTTCAGCTTGAAGGCCGCATCGGAAAATTCCGCCACCATGTCGCCCCTGGTGAAATAACCGAGATCGCCGCCATCCTTGCCCGTCGGCCCGGTGGAATATTTCTTCGCCAGTTCGGCAAAATCGGCGCCCTTGTCCAGTTCGCCGATGATCTTCTTCGCCTCGTCCTCGGTCTTGACCAGAATGTGCCGGGCGCGAACCTCTTCAACCGGCTTCATCTTGGCGACAGCCTCCTCATAGGCCTTTTTCAGGGCGTCTTCCGTCACCGCCGCCTCGATGGCGCGGGTCAGATAGATCTGCTGCAGAATGCGCCGTTCGGCAACGGCCAGGCGATCCTTGAATTCCTGATCGTCGCGCAGGCCGGACTTGTCGGCCGCATCGGTGACAAGCTGGCGGCTGACCGCCTGCTCGCGCAGATTGGCGAACAGCAGTTCGAGGGGCAGCTGCTGATACTGCTGCGGCAGGGTCGCGCGCAGGATTTCCAGATCGCCGACCGTGATCTCCCGGCCATTGACGCGGGCGACGACGGTTTTGGCCGTATAGGCCGGTGCGGCGGTCTCGGCCTTTTTGTCCTGCTTGTTCTTGCCGGCATCATCCGAGGCAGCCTGCGCCACACCGGCCGACAGGGCAATAACGGTACCGGCGGCCAGCGCAGCCATGCGAAACGAAATCTTCATCTTGTCTTCTGTCCCTTTCTGTTTCCGGCGGCAGGGCCTGCCGGATGAAACGATCGAGCCTGCGGAAAACCCGCTGAAACGGTCAGCTCCCGGCGATAACTGCCGCGCGAATCGGCGACAGCATAGAGCCATTGCCCGGCCAGGAGAAGTTCTCCGGCAGCGATAAGGGCAAATAATGACAAAATGAAGGCCCGGGCGCAGACCGGTTCCGACATTGACAGTTGCCGGAGCGGCGCTTATGTCTCACTGTCTACGGACAGCCGTATATTATCGGCTTTCCCGGCGGTTTCCCGCCCCCTTTCCCGGCAAGGCGCACGATACCGGCACCCGCGAATAACAGGTGCCCTGCCGGAAAAGAGGATGGGACCTGCCGTTTCAAGGATTTACGCCTGCGCGGGTTTACGCAGGTTCCGACCGATGTAGTGAGGATCGATATGCTCGGCGCCATTGCCAAAAAACTGTTCGGTACCGCCAATGACCGTATGCTGAAGCGATACAGGAAAGAGGTCGAACGCGTCAATGCCCTGGAAGAGGACATTGCCGCCCTCGACGATCAGGCGCTGAAGGCCCAGACGGAAAAATTCCGTGCCCGCCTCGAAGAGGGCGAGGATCTCGACGATCTGCTGCCCGAAGCCTTCGCCACCGTGCGCGAGGCGGCGCGGCGCACCCTCGGCCAGCGCCATTACGATGTGCAGCTCATCGGCGGCATGGTGCTGCATGAAGGCAAGATCGCCGAAATGCGCACCGGCGAGGGCAAGACCCTGGTCGCCACCCTGGCCGTTTATCTCAACGCCCTGCCCGGCAAGGGGGTTCATGTCGTCACCGTCAACGACTATCTCGCCAGCCGCGATGCCGCCTGGATGGGACAGATCTACGAATTTCTCGGCCTCAGCGTCGGCTGCATCACCCATGGCATGAACGATGCCGAACGCCAGGCCGCCTATGCCGCCGACGTCACCTATGGCACCAACAACGAATTCGGCTTCGACTTCCTGCGCGACAACATGAAGCACAGCCGCGGCGAGATGGTGCAGCGCGGCCATCATTATGCCATTGTCGACGAGGTGGACTCGATCCTGATCGACGAGGCGCGCACGCCGCTGATCATTTCCGGCCCGGCCGAGGATTCCAGCGAGATGTACAAGGCGCTGAACACCCTCATACCGGATCTGACGGAAGAGGATTACGAACTCGACGAAAAGCAGCGCACCGTCAACCTTTCCGACAGCGGCGTCGAAAAGATCGAAGCCCGCCTGCGCGAAATGGGTCTGCTGAACACGGGCAGCCTGTATGACATCGAAAATGTCGGCGTGGTTCACCACGTCAACCAGGCCCTGCGGGCGCACAAGCTGTTCACCCGCGACAAGGATTATATCGTGCGCAACGACAAGGTGATCATCATCGACGAGTTCACCGGCCGCATGATGGAGGGGCGCCGCTATTCCGAAGGGCTGCATCAGGCGCTGGAAGCCAAGGAGGGGGTGACGATCCAGCCGGAAAACCAGACCCTGGCCTCGATCACCTTCCAGAATTATTTCCGCATGTACGAAAAACTCGCCGGCATGACCGGCACCGCGGCGACGGAAGCGGACGAATTCGCCGAAATCTACAAGCTGGAAGTGGTGGAGATTCCCACCAACCTGCCGGTGGCGCGCATCGATCACGATGACGAGGTCTATCGCACCCTGCGCGAAAAATATGCCGCCATCATCGAAACGGTGAAGGACTGTTACGAGCGCGGCCAGCCGGTGCTTGTCGGCACCACGTCGATCGAAAAATCCGAGGAGCTTTCGGCGCTGCTGAAAAAGCAGAAGATTCCGCACAAGGTGCTGAACGCCCGCTATCACGAGGAAGAAGCCGGCATCGTCGCCGAAGCCGGGCGCTACAAGGCCGTGACCATCGCCACCAACATGGCCGGGCGCGGCACCGATATCCAGCTTGGCGGCAATCTCGAACGCCGCATCGGAGAAGCGACGGCCGGCATCGAGGACGAGGCCGAAAAACAGAAGATCATCGACAAGCTGACCGCCGAGCACGAGGCCGAAAAAGCCAAGGTCAAGGAGCTGGGTGGGCTGTACATCATCGGCACCGAACGCCATGAAAGCCGCCGCATCGACAATCAGCTTCGCGGCCGTTCCGGCCGGCAGGGCGATCCCGGCGCCTCGAAATTCTTCCTCTGCCTCGAAGACGATCTGATGCGCATTTTCGGCTCCGAGCGCATGGACGGGGTCCTGCGCAAGCTGGGGCTGGAGGAGGGCGAGGCGATCATCCATCCCTGGATCAACAAGGCGCTGGAGAAAGCGCAGCAGAAGGTGGAGGCGCGCAACTACGACATCCGCAAGAACCTGCTGAAATTCGACGATGTGATGAACGATCAGCGCAAGGTCGTCTACGAACAGCGCCTGGAGCTGATGGATACGGAGGATGTGTCCGAAACCATCGCCGACATGCGCAGCGAGGTGATCGATTCCCTGATCGCCGAACACATCCCCGAACGCGCCTATCCCGAGCAATGGGACGTGCAGGGCCTGCATGATGAGGTGGAGCGGATCTTCGGCCTCGACCTGCCCATCGCCGAATGGAGCCAGGAGGAAGGCATCGCCGATGAGGAAATCCGCGAACGCCTGATGGATGCGGTCAACCGCCAGGCGGCGGAAAAGGCGGCCCGTTACGGCCCCGAAGTGATGCGCATGGTCGAAAAGAGCCTGCTGTTGCAGATCCTCGATCAGATCTGGAAGGAACATCTTCAGCATCTCGATTTCCTGCGCCAGGGCATCGGCCTGCGCGCCTATGCCCAGCGCGACCCGCTGAACGAATACAAGACCGAAGCCTTCAACCTGTTCTCGAAGATGCTCGACCGGCTGCGTGAAACCGTGACCACGGTCCTGGCCAAGGTCGAATTGCAGATCGGCGATCAGGCCGCCATGAACCCGATGGAGGAACAGCCATCGCCCTTCGAAGGCGCGCAGGAAACCCATATCGACCCCGCCACCGGCGAAAACGAGGTGGGGCCGGACAGCGCCGATCCGGCAAGCTGGGGCAAGGTGCCGCGCAACGCCCCCTGCCCCTGCGGTTCAGGCAAGAAATTCAAGCATTGTCACGGCCGGGTGCAGTAACGCCCCACTTCCGAAACCGCAACAATTAAAGCCGGCCATAAAAAGAACAGGCAATGCGCCCCGGCACCGGCCGGGGCGTTGTCCTGTCTGCCGACGGAAAATGGCGTGAACTGTCTGTAGCGGGTGCTTGGGCTCAGGCCGCGCGGCCCATGGCGAGGAATTTTTCATGGCGCTGACGGCGGATTTCATCGCCATCGGTGCCGAGCAGTTCATCCAGGGCCTTTTCCAGCCGTTCACCGACCCGGGCAACCATGGT
>JALXAG010000219.1 GCA_026992315.1 Sneathiellales bacterium
CAGCTGAATGCCGCTCTCGCTGCGCTGGAAAGCAAGGCAAAAGCCGATGATGTTCAGCCCGTTATCCGCCGCATCCGCAACCGGCTGAAACGCAGCGGCATTCAGCGGATCGGATCTGGCATCAATCCGCGCCTGTTCCTGCCGGCGGCTCTTTCCTCGGTACGGCGGCCCGTGGCTGAGGACGACCCTCTTGCCGCCAGGCTGAACGAGGCCAGCGAGGGGTCGCTGACCCAGTTCATCCTGGAAAACGCCCAATCGCTGCTGACCGTATTCACCGGCAGAATCAAATTCGCCTCCAATATCAATTTTGGCACCGATGACGGGATCCTGTCCAGCAATGTACCCATTCTCGCCTCGACCATCATCAACGGCGCCCTGGTCGGGGAATTCGGCAGCGATATTTTCACCCTGCGGGCAGAGCCATCGGGCAGCTTCACCGTATCGACCGCCCTCGGCCCCAACCTGCTCGGTTCGACGGCGGTGCAGGGTCTGGGACATTTCTATTCCGGCGGCGATTTCCTTTATTACGAGCTGGAAAACATCCTCTTTCCCTCGAATAAAAGCGTTCTGTTCGCCGGACACCCGACATTGCTGCCGCCGGCCGTACCGATTAACGAATACGACACCCTGCCCGATTTCGGCCTCGGCGGCGGGCTGGCACTATTTCGTCCTGTCGCAACCGGCAATCTGAGCGCGGGATCCAATTCCGACGCGGCACAAATATTCACGGTAGGGGCACCTGCAGAAGGCAGCCGGAGCTTCGGCATGTTCAGCAAAGGCATCGTCGGCAGCGGCAGCGGGCAGATATCCGCTTTGAGCATTGCTACCGGAACGATGCGCACCGATTCACAGGTACGGCCCTTTCTGTCCGCCCGGATGGCGGGCACGGCCATTGCCAACGGCGCCCTCCCCGTTGCCGCGGTTTCAGGCTATCTCGCCAGTGCCGATGCCGGCAGCGGCCACGATTGTTTCGGTACCGATTGCAGCTACATGATGCTGGAAGCGGCACGGGTGGATGCCAACGACAATATTCTCAGCCGCGGCCTGAGCGAACGCACCCCTTCAGGCACGGTCAGCTACAACATCAACATCCCCCTGGTTCCGCATGTGCCCCTCCCCGGCGACGTCCCCCTCGGCAGCCAGCCGCGCACGGCAGAAATCCTTGAAGGATTCACCAGCGGGCTGAACATTCTTTACGATCCGAACAGCGGTGCCTCGGCCGGCAGTTTCGCCAATGAGGTGGAAATCGTCTCAAGCAGTATCAGCACCATTCCCGATACCAGCCGGGTCCGGATCATCAAACGGCCTCTGCGCAATGAGATCGAAGCCCGTTTCCAGTTCATTCGCACCACCGGTACCACGCGCAGCTACGATATCCGTTTCGGCGACCCGGACGGTTCGGACGGTTTCAGCTTTTTCGGCGATGACAGCGCTTTTGCCGCCACCGCCACCGACAACCAGGCGCTGGTCAATGGCGTGGCGGCCGCCGCCAATATCGGCATGATCAATGACAACAGGCCGAAATCCGACGGCGCTATCGAAGACAACCTCGGCGATGCGGCCTATTGCGCCTGCCTCTATACCCAATGGGGGCTGATGGCGGGGGAAATCGAAAGCGCCGGGCAGATTCGCGATGTGTTCCACATGATGCCATGGGTTGCCGGCGTGAAGCCGCCGGACCTGGCCATTAACGGGCTGAGCGGCACCGCCACCTATAACGGTCATGCCTTCGGACAGGTTTTCAACGGCAGCAGCTTCTATCTGGAACGCGGCAGTTTTACCATGAACTGGAATTTTTCAACCGCCAGCGGCACCGCCACCATCAGCCAGTTCGACGGCAACACCTTCCAGTACAATCTTTCAGGCACCGGCGCCGTTTATTCCGGCGGGCTGACAAGCCCCGGCGGCTTCAGCGGCAAGATGGACGGGGCCTTCTATGCCGGCGGCGGCAATCCGGCAGCGGAAACCGGCGGGCAATTCACGGCGCAATCGGGCAGCTACAAGGCCGCGGGCATTTTCGTTGCCAAACAATAAGCAGGACAACACGAAGGAACCCGGCCCCGGGAAAGCGGGACGACAGACCTATACCCGCAGCGTGAAGGGCATCTGCGGCCCGAAATATTGCCGCCCGCGCGCCGCGGCCGCCTCATAGGCGGCGAGATTGGCGGCAAGACGGGCCTGGTCGCTGGCCGGGACGGAGACGGTATTTTCCTGTGCCAGAAGCTGGGCGGTGAAAGGGGCGGAAAAGCCGAGCGGCAGCCGATGGCGCGGGCGCAGCGGTCCTGTTCCGTCCCCGGCAGCGGCATTTTGCCGGCTCTGCGCCGTACCGCTCCGGGACAGCTCATCAAGATCGCCAAGCCGCCGGGTCTTCTGCCCCTGCTGCCCGGCCACCCCTTCGCGACGCTGCGCAGACGAATTTCGTTCCGGCCGCGCCTCAGCGCTGCGGCCATAGCGATCCGGCGGGGATGCGGCAATACCCTCTCCCTCCGCACCGCCCCGGGCATGACGCAGGGGCCGCATATTACGATATGCGGCAAGGCTGCTTGCAAATGCGCCAACGGGTTCGACCTGCACGATGCCCACACTTTGAATAAAATTTTCCGGATAATGCTACATACGGCAGGTTAACAAATCGGGATCACGATGTCCGTTCACAATCCGGACAACGCGACCGGGCAGAAAATCCCGGCGGACCGCCCCGAAAAATGGCGAATCCTCAAGGAAGCCCGCGGCAAGGAAACACGAAAAGGCGGGGGATGAGGGCGCGGAGCGTTTAAGAAAAACGCCCCTCAGCCCTTTTTTTCCATAAGCTGATTGATCTGGCTCTGCATCTCTTCGAGCTGGCGGCGCAGGGTTTCCACATCGCTGCCGGGCTTTTCCTTGTCTTCCGTTCCCGTTTCTGCCGGAGACCGGGGCGGTGTCTGCCCTGTGGCGGCGCCCGTCATGTTGAGAAAGGGATTCAGGCTGCCCATCGCCTGCTGAAAAATCTTCAGGTTCTGTCGGGTCAGTTCCTCGAACTGGCGGAAGGGTTCACCGAACGCCTTTTCCAGATTGCCGCGAAGCTGATCCTGATGGCGGACGAAATTGTCCATCGTCATGTCGAGATAACTCGGCACCAGCGCCTTCAGGCTGTCGTCGTAATAGCAGATAAGCTGGCGGAGAAAATTGATCGGCAGCAGGTTCTGCCCCTTGTTTTCCTCTTCGAAGATGATCTGCGTCAGCACCGTGCGGGTGATGTCCTCGCCCGATTTGGCATCGTAGACGACGAATTCCCGGCCGCTGCGCACCATCTGTGCCAGATCCTCCAGCGTCACATAGGAGGATGTCGCCGTGTTGTACAGACGCCGGTTGGCGTATTTCTTGATGGTGATCGGCTCCTGCTGGTCGGTCTTCACTTCATCTGTCACGTTACGAACCCTCGACTGCTTCCCGGAAGCGGGTATTTTGACAGGCATTTGCTGCAATGCGCAAGCCCTCATTGTGCGATGCGTAACTCTGCTGCGGCAAATCCTCCCATCGGCCGGGGCCGGCATGCTCCCGTCTATCCATGGCCAGGGCAAGACCGCTATACTGGCACCATGGCCGAATGCGATGACCATAAGGATGCTCCTGCTGCCGCCGCCGATGGCGGAAGGGACGATGCCTGCGCAAGGGCGGCCCGGCGTTTTCTCGACCTCTGGCTGCGCCAGCTTGCCGTAACCGTGGCCAGCAGCCGCGATCTTCCGCGCCTGCCCCCATCCGCTGACATCCCTGCCCGGCGTGAGGACCGCCGCGATGAACAGCCGGAGTGAAGC
>JALXAG010000220.1 GCA_026992315.1 Sneathiellales bacterium
GAGCGGAAAGCAGGCGAGGCCCGGCCCAGTTCGAATGCGACCTGGACCTCTTCCTCCATGCTCAGCCCCAACCCGCCGTATTCTTCAGGGATGGAAAGGCCGAACAATCCCATCTTTCGCATTTCCCCGGCGATTTCAGCAGGAATCGCATCCTCCTCCGCCACCCGGGCTTCGTTCGGAATCAGACGTTCGCGCACGTAACGGGAAACGGTATCGAGCAACTGGCGCAGGGTCTGATCGTCCATGGGGGTACTCCTCTCGGGCTTGATGTTCCGGTGTTCGCGCATCGCCGGTCAGGGCGGTCAGTCATAGCGGACGGGGGCGCGGTTCTTCTTGATGGCGGCACGGCTTTTCTTGGCTTCGAGACGGCGGCGTTTCGCCCCCGGGCCCGGGCGGGTCGGCCGGCGCCGGCGCGGCCGCTGAAAGGCGGCATGCAGCATTTCCCTCAGGCGCATGCGGGCATCCTCGCGATTGCGTTCCCGCGAGCGGAAGCGGCTGGCAGATATGACGATTACCCCATCATGGCTCATGCGGCTGCCGGCAATTTGCCGCAGACGCCGGAAAGCCGCTTCATCGATTGTCCTGAGGCGCCGCGCATCGAAGCGCAGCTGCACCGCCGTTTCCACCTTGTTGACATGCTGCCCGCCCGGCCCGGGCGCGCGGATGAACTGTTCCTCGATATCCGCGGCCGTCAGGGTGAAGCGATCATTGATCCGTATCATGGCCGGATGATAGGCGGCCAAGCCCCCGGCCTGCAAGATGGATCGCTTCGCCGATCACGCCGCGGGGCAGCAACAGCACCACGGCAACGAACACGGCGCCGAGAAACAACAGCCAGTAATCGCCGAGTTGCGCGGACAGCCCGCTTTCCAGCGCCCGCACCAATACGGCGCCCAATATCGCCGCCACCAGCGACTGACGCCCGCCCACGGCCACCCAGATCAGCACTTCGGCCGACAGGGCGAAGCCGATCAGCGCCGGAGAGGCAAAACCGAACTGGGTCACGAACAGCGCCCCGGCAAGCCCCGCCACCCCGCCGGCCAGGGTGAAGGCGAGCACCCGATAGCGAATGATATCGTAGCCGAGCGCCCGGGTGCGGTAATCGCGTTCGCGGATGGCCAGCAGCACGGTGCCGAAGGAACTGGCGATCACCCGGCGCAGCAATGCGGCCACCACCGCCAGAACCCCGAGCGCAATATAATAAACCGGCAGCGATTCCCATATCTCCGCACCATCGCCGTTCAGACCCAGATTGATCGGCGGTACGTTCATCAGCCCGTTGAGCCCGCCGAGGAAATCCCAGTTGATCGCCAGCCTTTCGGCGATAAAAGCGACCGCCAGCATGACAATGCCGAAAAAGGCGCCCTGCAGGCGCGGGGCCGAGAACAGAAACCAGCCGAGCAGAAAGGCCAGACCGGCCGACAACGCCGCGGCAAAGAGCAGGCCGAGCCAGGTGGAGGTTACCCCCTCCAGCCCCGGAATCATGCCGAGCGTCAGGGTGCTCATGCCATAGGCCCCGACACCGAAGAATACCGCCTGCCCGAGGCTGAGCACCCCGCAATGCCCCCAGATGAACATCTGGCTGGCGGCGAACAGGCCGTAAATGAAGAAAATGGCAAATTCGGCCAGCCGCCATTCCTCGACAAAGGCAGGCAGAACGGCAAAAACCGCCAGCGCCAGCAATGCGCTCAGATCCTCCCCGCCCAGACGGCGCAACCCAGCCAGAAAGGCCCCGGCCCGCATGCTCACAACTCCCGCCGCCGCCGGGCCGCCAGGCCCGAAGGGAATAAGCGGATCAGGACGACGACCACGGCAAAGACCACAAGCTGCGCCCAAACCGGCGAATAGAGCGTGGCGATCAGATTATCGGTCACCCCGACAGTGGCGGCCCCGGCCAGCGGGCCGAGGATGGAACCCAGCCCGCCGACCAGAATGGACAGAAAGGCCGGCACCAGAAAGCCCAGCCCCATTTGCGGATCCAGTGAAATCAGCGGCGCCATCACTGCCCCGGCCAGCCCGGCCAGCATCGCCCCATAGGTAAAGGTCAGCCGGTCCAGACGGCGGGTATTGATGCCCAGACAGCCGGCCATGGCGCGATTGGCGATGACGGCACGGGCCGCCAGTCCGAAGCGGGTGGCGAAAAACATCCAGAAGGTGAAGGCGACCGCCGCCAGCGACACCCCCATGATGAACAGCCGGAAAACGGGATAGGGGGCACCGAACACCAGGACATTGCCGGCAATCGGCGTCGCCATCGAATAGGAACCCGGCCCGAAGATCAGAACGATGCCCTGCTTGAGCATCAGTGAAATGCCCCAGCTTGCCAGTATCGTATCCAGCACCCGCGCATAGATGCGGCGGATGACCGCCTCTTCGATCAGAAAACCGACCACACCCACGGCCAATGGCGCCAGCAGCAGCCCCAGCCAGTAACTGCCGCCATGGCGGTCGGTCACCATCACCGCATAGGCGCCCAGCATCATGAACTCGCCATGGGCCATGTTGATGACGCCCATCAGACCGAACACGATGGCCAGCCCCAGCGCCACCAAAACCAGTATCAGCACGTAATTGGCGGCATCGAGGAAATAGATGGCCAGCTGATCCATGCCTAAACCCCCAGATAGCGTTCGATGGGCGCCGGATCGGCCCGCAGGGCGGCGGTATTGTGCTCTTCGGCAATACGCCCCCCTTCCATGAAGGCAATGCGCCCGCACAGGCCAAGCGCCATATCGATGTTCTGCTCCACGAGAATGATGCTCATGCCCCTCTTCCGCGTAATGGCGGCAAGCTTTTCGGCAATCTCGGCGACAATCGACGGCTGCACCCCTTCCGAGGGTTCGTCGAGCAACAGCAGCTTCGGCCCCGCCACCAATGCCCGGGCGATGGCCAGTTGCTGCTGCTGACCGCCGGAAAAGGATCCCGCCCGTTCATGGCGGCGTTCGGCCAGATCGGGGAAAAGGGCGAAAATATCGCTGAAGTCGTCACGGTCGAGATTACCGAGACGCAGGTTCTCCAGCACCGTGAAATCGGCAAAGATCTCGCGCCCCTGCGGCACATAGCCGATCCCGTGCCGGGCGATGCGGTAATTCTGCCATCCGGCAATATCGGCACCGTCGAAAAATATCCGCCCGGCCCGCGGCGGTATCATGCCCATCAGGGTCTTCAACAGCGTGGTCTTGCCGACCCCGTTGCGTCCGAGCAGGCCGAGCACCTCTCCTGCCCGCAGGCGCAGCGACAGATCCTCGATCACCGTGCCGGTGCCGTAGCCCGCACACAAGCCCTCGATCTCAAGCAGAGGCGCCAAGATAGGCCTCCCTCACCGCATCGACGCCGCGGACATCGGCAAAACTGCCGCGGGTGATCACGCGCCCGCGCATCATTACCGCGACATCGCATTCCAGCCGTTCGACAAAGCCCATGTCGTGCTCGATCATGATCATGGAAATGCCATAGCGGGCATGGATATCGCGGATCAGGCGGACGGTTCTGGCCGTTTCCTCCCGGGTCATGCCTGCCGTCGGCTCGTCCAGCAGCACCAGGGAGGGGCCGGCCGCCAGAACCATGGCGATTTCCAGCCACTGCTTGCGCCCATGCGCCAACTCCCCGGCCGGGCGGGCCATCTCGACCCGCGTGAACCCCGCCATCGCGGCCAGCTCATCCATGTCGAGCCGCACCCCACGGCGAAGCAACGGCGCCCCGGAAGCCAGGCGCAGATTTCGTTCGACGCTCAGCCCGTCATAGACGCTTGGCACCTGGAATTTCCGGATCACACCGCAGCGGGCGATGTCATGAGGCTTCAGACGGGTCAGATCGCGCCCCTGCAGGCGGATGGTCCCGGCCTGGGGGCGCAACTCGCCGCAAATCAGGTTGAACAGCGTCGTCTTGCCGCAGCCATTCGGGCCGATGATGCACAGCAATTCACCTTCCGTCAGGGACAGATCCATCCCGTCCACGGCCCGGGTGCCGCCGAAATGCCGGACCAGCCCTTCGATTTTCAGAAAATCCATGACCACGCCAAACCGTAATGCCGCTTCCGCGCCCGGCCCGCCGGTCTTGTCTTGCGACCGGCGGGCCGGAATACCGGGTCCCGCTCTCAGCCGCAACCGGCCCGGGGGGCAATCGGGCCCAGGGCCTCAACCAGTTTCAGCCCCGCGCCTTCGGTTACCGCCTGATACATGTTCATGGTGACATGGTGGTCCCGGGCCCCGATCGACGTCTTGCCGGTCGGGCTGTCGATCGTCAGCCCCTCCAGCCCGTCGATCAGCGCCTCGCGATCCACCTTTCCGGCCCTGTTCAGCGCATCCCGCACAGCGATCAGCGAATTGTAATGGGTCATGACATAATGGGAGATCGGCACGTCCTTGCCCGCCATCGCCCGGATGCGGCCGACGAAATCCCGCACCCCGGGGCTGGGGTCGGAGGCGACGAAGGGAACCGTCACCCACATGTTCTGCCCCTTGCCGGGACCGAAGGCCCCCAGATAGGTTTCGGCGAAACCGAGAAAGGCCACCGTCACATCCTTCATCAGGCCGAAATCCTCCGCCTGTTTGATGAAGGTGATGCCATCGGCGCCGGGCAGGGCGAAAACCAGAACCTTCGCGCCCGATTCCCTGATCCGGCGGATGACGGGGGCGAAATCCTTCACCCCCCAGGGGGTGAACTCCTTGCCGGCCACCGTGCCGCCCAGCCCCTTGACGATGCCTTCCGCCGCCTCGAACATTTTCTGCGGCCAGACGTAATCGGCACCGAACATATAGAAGCTGTTGCCGAATTTGGCATTCATCATCGGCAGCAGCTTTTCCAGTTCCTGATTGGGCACCGTATTGAAGCTGAAAAGATAGCGGCCGCAGGCGCCGCCTTCGTAATTGGTGGCATAAAGCAGCGGCGTCTTCATCCGTGTCAGCGTCGGCGTCATTGCATCGCGGGCGTTCGAGGTGATCGGCCCGCTCAGCGCCAGTACCTTGTCGCGGCGGATCAGCGATGCCGTGCGTTCGACCGAGGTTTTCGGATCGGTCTTGTTGTCCTCATACAGGATTTCGACCTTGTGGCCGAGAATGCCGCCGCCGTCATTGATTTCCTTAGCCGCCAGATCCAGCCCCAGTTTGGCCTGATTGCCGAACAGTTCCAGCCCGCCGCTGAAGGGCTGAACCGCGCCGATCTTGATGGTTTTCGTCCCACCGATGGCAAAACGCGGCAATCCGCCCGCGGCCAGCATGCCGGCGGCGGCGGCGGATCCGAGAAATCGACGACGTGATTGATGGGTCATGGCACCCTCCCCTGGTTGCAATTCATCCCTGATATATGGCCCAAAAGTCATACCGATAATAGCTTGTGCCGGGCCGGTTTTTTTCCTTTTATGGAGACAATATTACATGATAATTTGCATACTAACAATTATTGGAGGCAAAAAAGATGAAAAACGGCGAAAAAAGCGCCCTTATCCTTATCGATATACAGAACGATTTCTGCCCGGGCGGGGCCCTGGCCGTACCCGGCGGCGATGAAATCGTTCCCCTCGCCAACCGGCTGATGACACGGCTGCCCAACACCGTGCTGACCCAGGACTGGCACGGGGCCGGCCATCTCTCCTTCGCCAGCAGCCATGAAGGAAAACAGCCCTTCGAGACGACGGAACTGTCCTATGGCCCTCAGGTGCTGTGGCCCGATCATTGCGTTCAGGGCACCCACGGCGCCGAATTTCATCGGGATCTGGACACGGACAGGGCGCAACTGATCGTCCGCAAGGGGTTCCGCCGGGAGATCGATTCCTATTCCGCCTTTTATGAGAACGACCGCAAAACCTCGACCGGGCTTGCCGGCTATCTGAAGAGCCGGGGTATCGACACCCTGTATCTGGCCGGCCTCGCCACCGATTTCTGCGTTGCCTACAGCGCCCTGGACGCACGGCGGGAAGGATTCGCCGTCTATCTGATCGAGGATGGCTGCCGCGCCATCGATATGGAAGGCAGCCTTGCCCGCATGAGGGAAGAGATGCGCCAGGCCGGCGTCCGCTTCATCGACAGCACTGACATTTGAATACAAACGATCCCGGCGTATAATCTTCGCCAGGCGGACAGCCGGGCGCCAGGCCCCGGCACAACGCAATCAAGGGGGAGGAACGCCATGGAAACCTCAACGCAGAAACTGGTCATCCGCAATATCGGGCTGATTCTGTCCGGGGATCTGGAAAACCCGGTTCTCGACGGCGATTGCGTTGTCGCGGTGAAGGGACGCATTACCGCCATCGGCCATGAAAGGGATATCGATACCGAAGGCGCCACCCGCATCGTCGATGCCCATGGCACCACCCTGGCCCCGGGACTGATCGACAGTCATGTCCATCCCGTGATCGGCGATTACACACCGCGCCAGCAGCAGATCAACTGGATCGATTCCAGCCTTCACGGCGGCGTCACCACCATGATTTCAGCCGGCGAGGTGCATCTTCCGGGCCGCCCGAAGGATATTGTCGGGCTGAAGGCGATGGCCATTGCCTCGCAACGCTGGTACGAAAATTTCCGCCCCTCCGGCGTCAAGATCCATGCCGGGGCCCCGGTGATCGAGGAGGGAATGGAAGAACAGGATTTCAAGGACATGGCCGATGCCGGCGTCCGCCTGCTGGGCGAGGTGGGGCTCGGTTCGGTCAAGGCCGGGGAACAGGCGCAGAAGATGGTCGCCTGGGCGCGCAAATACGGCATCCAGAGCACGATCCATACCGGCGGCCCCTCCATTCCCGGTTCCGGCCTGATCGACAAGGATGTGGTCCTGGAAGCCGATGCCGACATCATCGGCCATATCAATGGCGGCCATACCGCCCTGCCGGACGATCAGATCACCTGCCTGTGCGAACAATGCCGCCGCGGCATCGAGCTGGTCCATAACGGCAATGAACGCGCGGCCCTGCTGGCGATGCGCACCGCCCGCGAACTCGGCCAGCTGGAGCGCGTCATCCTCGGCACCGACGGCCCGGCCGGCTCCGGCGTGCAGCCGCTCGGCATTCTGCGCATGATCGCCATGCTCTCGAGCCTCGGCGATCTGCCCGCCGAACAGGCGTTTTGTCTGGCCACCGGCAACACGGCGCGGATGCGCGATCTCGATTGCGGATTGCTGCAAGCGGGTCGCGCCGCCGATTTCATCCTGATGGACCGGGCCCAGCATGCGCCGGGCAAGACCATTCTGGAAAGCATCGAACAGGGCAATCTGCCCGGCATCGGCATGACCGTGATCGACGGCGAGATCCGAAGCCAGCGCAGCCGCAATACGCCGCCGGCCACAACGCTGCCTGAAATCGTCCTTTAGGATACCGGCTCACAAGATCCCGATCTTTTTTCAGGCCACCTGAGAAGTATAGCTCTTAGAACACGGTTTCCATGCGATTGACCATCTTCCCGAAAACGGCAATATATGCTTCAGTATTTTCGGGAAGGTCCAAAGCAAACTCCTACATCAGCTTGCCAATTTGAACAAGGAACGTTACGAGGAAGAAGTCGCTCAACGACTACACGTGAGCAAAAAGACTGCAAAAAAGAAAGCCAAGCCGAAAAAGAAGAACGGAACGGCCAAGGTCTATGGGGTATCATCCTTTACTGAACGTTATATCCCCAAGGCCACTGAACCTGAGTCGCCACAGATGGAGATATTCACAAATTCCCCCCCTATCCTCCGGCAAGGAAGGCGAGTCCATCGACCAGATCTTAGTCTGGCTGGCCGCACGTCCCGTATGGCATGGGAAGAAAGAGATCGTCAGCGGCCCAAGAATCGACAGAACTGACTGGAAGAAGGTCATAGACTTCCTGTTGGAAAAAGACTTTATCGAGCAGCGAGGAACAAACCATCGGCGTCTTCCGAAAGAACGAGAAATGGAGGAAATACATGAACAACATAGAATTCGTTCGGGGGGCGAATGGCAAACCAGCGGCCAGTAGCGTCCTTGAGGAAGTCCTAGCTTCCATCGATGGACTTTCTGGAGTGTGTTTCTTCGGCTTTCCTCTTATTGCTACACCAGAGGGAAAGAGTTTCATCGACGCCACGCTAGTCAGCCCCGAAAAGGGTGTCGTCCTTTTCGACCTTGTGGAAGGCACAGAGCTTGGTGAATATGCCGAACGGCAAGACGACTTGGCCAACAAGATAGAGGCCAAACTCAAGCTCCACAAGGAATTGGTGAGGAGACGAAAACTTCTGCCACTTCTGGAAGTCGTGACCTTCGCTCCTGCTATCCATGATTACGCTGCATTGCGAGAGGAAGGTTATCCACTCGCCAATGAGAGCGACCTCGTCGATGTACTTGAAGAATTCACCTGGGATGGGGTATCGGACGATCTATATCGCAGGACATTGTCCGCTGTCGAGAGCCTGTCTTCGTTGCGAAAGTCTCGATCGAAGCGGGAAGTATCTCGTCCAGATTCGCGGGGAGCCAAACTGAAACGGCTCGAGGATTCCATCGCCACGCTGGACCATCGACAGAATCGTGCCGTCGTCGAGACGGTGGATGGCGTACAGCGTATCCGCGGGTTGGCTGGATCGGGGAAGACCATCGTTTTGGCTCTCAAAGCGGCCTACCTCCATACACAGCATCCCGATTGGCGAATTGCAGTCACGTTCAACACACGGTCGCTGAAAGGGCAGTTCAAGCGGTTGATCACCAACTTTTGTATCGAGCAGACGGGGGAGGAGCCGGACTGGACGAAGCTTCGGGTGGTCAACGCTTGGGGCGCACCCGGTAACGACGACCGAGATGGCATCTACTATGAATTCTGCCGTTCCACCGGGGTCGAATATCATGACTTCCGCTCTGCTCGACGCCACTTCGGTGGCAGTGACAATGCCTTCGACGGGGCCTGTCGGACAGCGCTCGATAGCGTGCCGGAGCCCCCAAGTCTTTACGATGCCATCCTGGTGGATGAGGCTCAAGATTTCGCGCCGAGCTTCCTTCGCCTCTGTTATGCAATCCTGGATGAAAAGAAACGATTGGTATATGCATACGACGAACTGCAGAATCTATCGGGTGTTTCCGTTCCTCCTCCAGAGGAGCTTTTTGGAAACGACGATGATGGACAGCCATTGGTTACCCTAGAAGGTGACTCGCACCGAGACGTCATCTTGAAGGTGTGCTATCGGAACTCTCGCCCCGTTCTCGTGACAGCGCACGCTCTCGGTTTTGGCATCTATCGGGAGTCGACCAACGACGGTCAAAGCGGCTTGGTACAGATGTTCGAATATCCTGCACTCTGGGAGGAGATCGGGTACCGTGTTCGGGAAGGTGTACTCGATAGAGGACAACGTGTGGTTCTCGAAAGAACCGATGAAACAAGCCCGAAGTTCCTAGAAGAACATTCCCCCATAGACGACTTGCTCGTGTTCAAGACGTTTGACAACGAGAACTGTCAAATAAGGTGGCTCATCCGAGAAATCAAGAAAAATATCGAGGAAGACGAACTACGCCACGACGACATCGTCGTTATTCACCCCGACCCCCTCACGGCGCGCGAAAAGCTCGGTCCTATTCGCAAGAAACTGTTCGACATGGGAATCCAGAATCACATGGCTGGAGTAGATACCGATGCGGACGTCTTCTACCGCACCGACACGCCATCGGTCGTCTTCACGAGCATCTATCGGGCCAAAGGGAACGAGGCAGGGATGGTCTACGTGATCAATGCGCAAGACTGCGAAGGCCCGGGAGCCGGACTCGCGAGCCTGCGCAACAGATTGTTCACCGCCATCACACGGAGCAAGGCTTGGGTGAGGGTTGTGGGGTATGGACGAAGAATGGAGCGAATCTCCGAAGAGTTTGGAAAGCTGAAAGAAAAACAATTCAGACTCGATTTCGAGTATCCAACGGATGACCTACTACAACATCTGCGTGTCGTGCATCGAGACTTGTCGCAGCATGAGAAAAATCGGTTGGAAGGAAAGAAAAAACAGCTCGAAGACGTGTTAAATTCTTTGGAAAATGGCGAACTGAGGCCGGAGGACTTGGATGATCAGACAAAGAGAAAATTGATACAGCTGCTCGGAGGCAACCAGTGACGGCGCCGCGAGTAATAATCGATACGAAAGAAGACCTTGACGCTCTCTTGTCACAATCGATTGCACAGGGAATCGTCGACGATCAAAACTTTTCCATCGTCCGTGAACTCCCGAATCAAATGTGGGAAGTGTCGTTTGGGAATGCCGAGCACGTGCCGATAGCCATGGAGGATTCCGATTATGCCGACATTCATCGGGAGCTATATAAAAAACGCTCCTACAATGCGAAATTGATCGATGGTGGCCTCCTTCAGTTGCAATATCTCTTCGAAAGGGGGCGACTCGTCAAACATCGACTGGCTTTCTTGCCCTCTCCTTCTCTATGCCCGTTTCAGGATGATCCTGAAGAGTATCTACGGGGCGAACTCTACCTCGAAATAGTTTCGAGACGAATCGTACCGTTTCCATTGAGGTTCGATTTCGATGTGAATGCTGCACGGGATGTTGTACATCCAGCTTGTCACTTGACTTTGGGCGATGTGAAGGGTTGCCGGATACCAGTTTCAGCACCATTGACTCCCAGGTGGTTCCTTGAGTTTGTTCTTAGGAACTTCTATAGCACTGATACCCATGATTTGGCTGCTGATTTACCTTCCCACCGCTATCGATTCACCGAAACCATTACTGCTGAGGAACAAGGTCTCATCCATGTGGCGGTGCCCCCCAAGGAGCGCCATGCGACTGGCCTACTCCCCTAAAGTGTTCACTTGAGCTTTTTTTCAGCGGCGATGGAATAAACGGCGCCTCTGCGGTGTTATCATGGCAGGAACGGCAAAATCAGGGCGCGGTAACAGGGATGGATGACGGTTTTCTGGACGAGGTCGAAGCCTGCATACCCGCCCTCAGGCGCTATGCCCGTTCGCTGGTTCTGGAAGGCGAGCTTGCCGACGATCTGGTTCAGGACTGTCTGGAACGCGCCATCCGCAAGCGTCGCCTGTGGCGGCGCGGCCCGGTACAGCCCTGGCTGTTCAGGATTCTGGTCAATTTGTTCCGCAACCATTACCGCAATACCCGCCGGCGCAACGAAACGCCCTTCGAGGAAGCATTGCATGCGCCCGCCCAGCCGCCGCAACAGCATGACCGCCTGGCCCTGAACGATACGCTGAACGCCATTGCCGCCCTGCCCGATGAACAGCGCGAAGCCCTGATGCTGGTGGCGCTGGAAGGTTTCAGCTATGCGGAGGCGGGCGCCATTCTCGATATTCCCGTGGGCACGCTGATGTCACGCATCGGCCGTGCCCGCCGAAAACTGCGCGCGGAAGGAAACGGTTCCCCGCCTGCCCATCTGAGGCCCGTATCATGAGCAAGGAAACCCGGACCATCGCCGAAGAGCAACTTCATGCCTATGTCGACGGCCAGCTTGCCGCCGAGGACAGGCAAAAAATCGAGGAACATCTGCGCCATCATCCGGCCGATGCCGCCAGAGTGAACGAATGGCAGCGCCAGAACGAAGCCATTCAGGCCCTGTTCGCCCCGATTGGCGAGGAAACGGTGCCCGAACGCCTGCGCCCCGCTGTCCTGGCCCGGAAGAAAACATCCCGCCATGGCCGCCGCTGGCCTGCCATGGCCGCGGCCCTGCTCCTGCTGGCGCTTGGCGGTGCCGGCGGCTGGCTGGCGCGACCGCTGTTCGGGCCACCCGCCCCGGCGGGAATCCAGCAGGCCTCCCTGGTGGAGGAGGCGTTCAATGCCCACCGCATCTATACGGTCGAGGTGCTGCATCCGGTGGAGGTAACGGCGAATGAAAAGGCGCATCTGGCCAAATGGCTGTCGAAACGGCTGCGCGATCCGGTCCGCATCCCCACCCTCGACGGCGAAGGTTTCGCCCTGATGGGGGGGCGGCTGCTGCCGGCAAGCAACGGTCCCGCCGCCCAGTTCATGTATGAAGACAAAAACGGCAGGCGCATCACGCTATACACCGTCCGCAGAGATGGCGGCAATCAGACGGCATTCCGCTATGCCAGGGAAAACGGCATCAATGCCTTCTACTGGATCGACGGACCGCTGGCCTATGCCCTGGCCGGCGAAGTGAACAGGGCCACCCTGCAGCGCCTGGCCCGCAGCGTCTATGCCCAGCTTGAGGAATGATCAGCGCATCCGCCTGAGCAGGGAAAGGAACAGCTTCTGCTCTTCCTCCGCCAGGGGGGAGAGGGTCTGCTCCGTAATCTCATGCGCCCGGGGGATCGCTTCCGCGGCGATGCGCTTGCCTTCATCGGTCAGGGTGACAAGCAGACGGCGACGGTCATGCGGATCGGGATCGAGCTGCGTTATGCCCCGTTTCGCCAGACGATCGACAACGCCCTTGATCGTCGCCGTCTGCT
>JALXAG010000221.1 GCA_026992315.1 Sneathiellales bacterium
CGGCGGTTCATCCCCGCGTGTGCGGAGCCCCTGTTCCCCGCACACGCGGGGATGAACCGCCGTGTTCGAGGAGCTGAACGCGGCGGCGCTGCTGTTCCCCGCACACGCGGGGATGAACCGGATGCGCCGCCGCTGGTCAGGCTCGCCGTGCCCTGTTCCCCGCACACGCGGGGATGAACCGGTCATTCACTACGATCTGGCCTCCGGGCGGATCTGTTCCCCGCACACGCGGGGATGAACCGGGCATTGTCCTGCGCGATCAGAACGGCAATATCTGTTCCCCGCACACGCGGGGATGAACCGACGAGGGAGGGCGCGCGTTGTGAGCGAGGAGGCTGTTCCCCGCACACGCGGGGATGAACCGATAGCGCCGGATCAACGCGGCTATCTGTTCGGCTGTTCCCCGCACACGCGGGGATGAACCGGGCGATGCCGTGTACCGTAGGTTCCGGACGGCCTGTTCCCCGCACACGCGGGGATGAACCATGACTACTAGCCATCATCCGTTCACTAGTGTTCTGTTCCCCGCACACGCGGGGATGAACCGACCTTCCCGCAAGAAAAACAATAACCGTGTCCCTGTTCCCCGCACACGCGGGGATGAACCGACGTCACCGAGTTCTTCTTTTATCTTAGTCAGCTGTTCCCCGCACACGCGGGGATGAACCGGCTGGCAGGTGACCTATACGCTGGCCGGCGCCCTGTTCCCCGCACACGCGGGGATGAACCGGCATGCCGGTCGAGCGGTTCCGCGCCCTGGCGCTGTTCCCCGCACACGCGGGGATGAACCGATAACGCTGTCTGGTAATTACAAACCCCAGATCTGTTCCCCGCACACGCGGGGATGAACCGCCACTTCATTGGCTCCGACAGGTGTGCCACCCCTGTTCCCCGCACACGCGGGGATGAACCGCCAGAGCTGGACATAACGATACGCAGCATCAGCTGTTCCCCGCACACGCGGGGATGAACCGGCGGCATGGAGCCGTGACGGCGGTTCGGGCATCTGTTCCCCACAAGCGGGGATAAAGGCCGGTCTGTCATTCCTTCCCCATTCCCGCTATATAGAAGCTTGCTCTGTCAGGGCCCGGACCCTATGGAACTGCCCGAAGTGGAGGCTTGGCGTGATCTCAGTGCGATGGCTGGCCCCTTTTGCCCTGTTGCTGGCAGCCGCGCTGCTGCCCGGCCCGGCGGGCGCCGCCCCCCGGGCGGCGGAGGCAGGCAAGGCCCGGGTGGCCGTGGCCAGCAATTTCATTGCCGCCGCACGGGCCATTGCCCGCGCCTTCGAGGCCGCCGGCGGCCGGCCCGTGCAACTGGTGGCGGGATCGACCGGCAGGCTTTATGCCCAGATTGTCAACGGCGCCCCCTTCGATGCCTTTCTCGCCGCCGATACGGCCCGTCCGGTGCGGCTGGAACAACAAGGCATGGCCCTGCCCGGCAGCCGCTTCACCTATGCCGTCGGCACGCTGGTATTGTGGAGCCCCGATCCCGGCCTGATCGATGCCGAAGGCGCAGTACTGAAACGCGCCGGCTTCCGCCATCTGGCCATGGCCAACCCGAAACTGGCCCCATACGGGCGCGCCGCGCGGCAGGTGCTGCGGAAAACAGGGCTCTGGCCCGCCCTCAAGACACGCATCGTCCGGGGCGAAAATATCGGCCAGGCCTACCAGCTGATCCGTTCGGGCAATGCCGAACTCGGCTTTATCGCCCTGTCGCAGCTGCGCGGCGGCACGAGGCCGCCCGGGGGCTCCGCCTGGGTGGTACCGTCGGCACTGCACGATCCGATTGCCCAGCAGGCCGTGCTGCTGAACGACAATGCCCAGGCGCGCGCCTTTCTCGCCTTTCTGCGGGGGGCCGAGGCACGGGATATCCTTCAGCGTTTCGGATACACGATGCCATGATGCCCGGAAGCGAAGATCTCGCCGCCCTGCTGATCACCCTGAAGCTGGCCGCGCTGAGCACGGCAATCCTGCTGCTTCTGGGCACGCCGCTGGCCTGGTGGCTGGGGCGAAGCCGCTGGCGCTACAAATTCCTGCTGGAGGCGGTCATCGCCCTGCCGCTGGTACTGCCGCCGACGGTACTGGGCTTCTATCTGCTGATCCTTCTCGGCCCCAACGGCCCCGTCGGGGCGCTGATGCAGGGCCTGGGCGCCCGCCCCCTGGCCTTTACCTTTCCGGGGCTGGTGATCGGTTCGGTCTTCTACTCCATGCCCTTTGTCGTCCAGCCGCTGCAAACGGCGTTTGCCGCCATTGGCGAGAAGCCGCTGGAAGCCGCCGCCACCCTGCGCGCCGCACCATGGGACCGTTTCCTCACCGTCGCCCTGCCCCTGGCGCGGCCCGGCTTCCTTACCGCAGCCGTTCTCGGCTTTGCCCATACATTGGGCGAATTCGGCGTCGTGCTGATGATCGGCGGCAATATTCCGGGTGTCACCCAGGTGCTTTCCATCGCCATCTACGATCATGTGGAGGCGCTGGAATACGCACAGGCCCATTGGCTTTCCGGCGGGTTACTGATCTTCTCCTTCCTGCTGTTGCTGGCGGTCTATGCCCTGAACCGCCGTTTCACCGGGCTGCGGCCATGACGATCGATGTCCGTTTCCGCCTCAGACGCGGCGATTTCACCCTCGATATCGACCTTTCCCTGCCGGAGAAGGGCATCACCGCCCTGTTCGGCCCCTCAGGCTGCGGCAAGACCACGCTGCTGCGCGCCATTGCGGGGTTGGAGGGAAAATGCGAGGGATCGCTGCGCATCGGCAATGTCCCGTGGCAGGACGAACGCCACTTCCTGCCGCCGCATAAACGCGCCGTCGGCTACGTGTTTCAGGAAGCGGGCCTGTTTCCGCATCTGAGCGTGCGCGGCAATATCGCCTACGGCCTTAACCGGGTGGCTAAAAGCGAACGACGGATATCGCTGGAACGGGCGGTCGATCTGCTGGATATCGGTCATCTGCTGGAACGTCGGCCACAACACCTTTCGGGCGGCGAGGCCCAGCGCGTCGCCATCGCCCGGGCACTGGCCGCCAATCCTTCATTGCTGCTGATGGATGAACCGCTGGCCGCGCTGGATGCGGCGCGCAAACGCGAAATCCTGCCATTGCTGGCGGCGCTGCAGCGCGAATTATCCCTGCCCGTTCTTTATGTCAGCCACGCCCGGGACGAAATCGCGCAACTGGCCGATCACCTGGTGCTGATGGAAGATGGCCGGGTGCGGGCTTCGGGCGCGCTCAACAGCTTGTTCACCCGCCTCGATCTCGGCCTGTCGCAGGGGCCGGAAACCGAAAGCGTGATCGAAGCCACGGTAACCGGGCACGATCCGGAATACGCCCTGACCTATATGGATTTTCCCGGCGGGCGCTTCGCCGTCGCCCATAACGGCCTGCCGCCGGGGCAGAAAACACGGCTGCAGATCCTGGCCCGCGACGTCAGCCTGACCCTGAAACGCCAGCACGGCACCAGCATTCTCAACATCTTCCCCGCCACGGTGGAGGAAATGCGCCCCGACGGCCCTGCCCAGGTTACCGTCCGCCTGCTGATCGGCCCTGTTCCCGTGCTGGCGCGGATCACGCGGAAATCGGCCGTTGAGCTGGGAATCGAACCCGGGATGAGCGTTCATGCGCAGATCAAAAGCGTCGCCCTGCTCAGTTGACCGAAGCGGCGCCTGCGGATAAGCGCCGCTGAAAATAGCCCCTGATCGCGGCGCTGATGGCCTCCGGCGCGTCCTCCTGAATGAAATGGCCGGCATCCGGCAACAAAACGGTTTCATGATCGGGAAACAGAGCTTCAAAACGTTCCCGTTCGGGTTCCTGAAAGGCGAAGTCCTTCAGCCCCCAGAGAATAAGGGCGGGCTTGTCCGCCAATGAGGGCAGGCGGCGGTGAATATCGGCCAGAAACGGCCGGGCGGCCAAAAGCTGGCGGGGAAATATATGGGTCGGTGCCCGGCTTTTCCGCTTCCCGAACGGGGCCAGATACATCGCCAGCACCCCCGGTTCGAGGCTGGTGGCAATACCGCGCGACATGAAGACACGGACAATGCCGTTGCAACACCAGGCAAGCCCCCTGCCCACCGGCCCGCCCATGATGCGCGAGAACATCTTCTGCCCCCGCCTTTCCAGCGGCCAGGCCCAGCTATTGCCGATAATGAAGCCGCGCACCCGTTCCGGCCGCTGCAGGGCAAGGGCAAAACCGATGGGGCCGCCCCAGTCCTGCATCATCACGGTCATCCCGTCGAGATCGAGCGCCGCGACGAATTCCGCCATCGCCGCCGCCTGCTCGGCTGCCGTGAAGCCAAAGCCCGGCGGGGCCACGGACAAGCCGAAACCGGGATAATCGGGGGCGATACAGCGGAAATCGTCCTTCAGCGCGGCAATGATGTTGCGGTAAAGGAACGACCATGTGGGATTACCGTGAAGCAGCAGCAGAACCGGCCCCTGCCCTTCATCCGCATAGTGAATGACGGCCCCGCTTTTCAGGGTGAGCCGGCAGGAACGGTACGGATAAAGCGCCCGGTTCGGCGTGAATTTTTCCTGCGGGTTTTGCTGCGGTTTCATCGGCCCACCTCCGCCAGAGGCTGTCTGCGCCGTTCGATCAGGCGTATTGCGGTAAACAGGTTCATCATGACGAAGACCGGCACGACCAGCGAAGGCGCCAGCACCATCGGAAATTCGTACAAGGTGATCATGGAAGGCGTTTCCTCGATCATATGAAAAATGCCGGGCAGCCCCATCTGGCCGATCAGCGGCGCTCCCGGCAGGATGACGAGCACGCCCAGCAGGTTCCATATCAGCAACCCCCTGTCGCTGAGACGGTTTTGCGCCGCCAGGCGCAGCATCCACAGGGCGCTCAGACCGTAGAGGAGATCGGGCACCCCGACCCACAGCGCGAAGGACAGGGAAAATTCGCCCCGCCACGCCTTGATCATGGTGCCGAGTGCGAGAATGCGCAGCGCATGGATGCCGATCAGCCAGCCGACCGGCACCGTATCGATCACCACCTGCAGGGCGCGGCGGGCCGTGGCGGAAATCGCCAGCACCGCGATAACGGGTACAAGGGGGATGAACGGCAGCCACAGGGTCGGATAGGCAGCAAGAAAACCCGGCGACAGATAAACCCCCGACAGGGCCAGCCAGCTACTGATCAGCCCCCACAGCGCCAGCATCAGGGTGATGGCGAGAAACCAGCCATATCCTTTCATGTCCTGGCGGTTCAGGGCATATCGCGCGGCATAGAGAATGCCCAGCATCTGAAGGAGAAACAGCACGGGTATAAGGGAAAATTTCATGGCATCACCCGAATGAAGGAAAAGCTTCGGCAAAGGAAGGATAGGGAACCCGCCATAAGGGCAATGGGCGTCGGGGCATGTCGTCTCCCCGACGCCCCTGCCCGACGCCCTGCCCGGCATCCCTGATGGGCCGTTCCCTGTTCATGAGCGGGCATCCGCCGCCGGGGCTGCCACGGGCCCGGATACGAGAAAGGCACCGGCAAAAATCAGCCCCAGCCCGGCCAGGGCGAACAGGCCTGGCCTTTCACCGAGAAAGACCGTCCCGAGCAGGACGGCAAAAACCGGCATGAAGAATGTCAGCAGAGAGGCGCGGGTGGCACCGATATCGCGGATGAGCACAAAGAACAGCAGCACCGGCAAGGCGGTTGCGATCAACCCCGCCGCCCCCAGTGCCGCCAGGGCAGACAACGAAGGCTGCAGCCGCCATGGCACATCGAAATACAGGCTCAGCAACACAAGAACCGGCGTTGCGGTAACAAGCTGGCCTGCCGCCAGCACCATCGGCGCCATATGGCCGCTGCGTCGGGAGACGATCGCCCCCAGCGCATAGCTTGCCGCCGCCGCCACGGTCATGAGCGTGCCGAGCAACTGTGCCTGCATATCGGCCAGTACCTGCGGGCCGATCACGGCGCTGACCCCGGCCAGACCGATCAGCGCCCCGGCCATGCGTCTTGCCGTCAGCCTTTCCCCGGGCAGAAACAATGGCGCCAGCAAAACGGTAAACAGGGGAATGGTTGCAAACAGAATGCCGCCAAGGGCGCTATCGATATAACGCTGCCCTGCGGCAATGGCGGCATAGGGAATGATGGCGGTCAGCAGACCCACCGTCATGAGAATCAGCCAATCCCGCCCGAACCGCGGCAGGCGCATGCCGGTGGCCATGGCGGCGATGGCCACGATCAGGGCCGCGATCCCCGCCCGCGCCGCGGCGATGGTCAGCGGCGGAACCGCCGGGGTGGCCAGCTTGATGAAAAAGAAAGAACTGCCGAACAGCGCCGCTGTAAGCAGAACGAGGAACCACTGCCTGACTGTCACGGTATCCACCCCTTTCCGGCAACCGCGGGCGGGCATGCCCGCCGCATTAAATAGATGATAATTGTCATCTATAAAAATAGATGATAGAAAACATCTTAAATGTCAAGCACGGCAAGAGGAGGGGCGCAGGGCCATGCCACGCGTCAGCAAGGAGGCCAAGGCCGCCAGCCATGAAAAGATCATTGCGGCAGCAGCGCGGCTGTTTCGTGAAAAGGGGATCGCGGCAACCTCGGTAGCCGATGTGATGAAGGCGGCAGGGCTGACCCATGGCGGCTTTTACCGGCATTTCCGATCCAAGGACGATCTGGCCGCCGCCGCCATTACCCATGCCTTCGAGGATATCGCCCGGATGCTGGAAACGGCGATGCGGCAAAATACGGGCCACGCCGCGCTCGCCATCTATATCGAACGCTATCTTTCCGAACGCCATGCCGCCGATCCGGGTTCCGGCTGCCCGATTGCCGCCATCGGCGCCGAAGCCGCGCGCGCCCCGGCGGCGGAACGGGCCGCCTTCGCCCGCGGCAGCGAACGGGTCATAGGGCTGATAGCCGCCGCAATCGGCGGCGGCGGGCAGGAGGCTTCGGCCAGGGCCTCGGGCCTGATGGCCCTTCTGGCCGGAACCATCGTACTGGCGCGCACCGCCCGCTCTGATCGGGCACGGAGGGATATTCTCGCCGCCGGGCGCCGCCTCGCCCTGCAGAGCCTGAAGGACTGAGGCCGCGCACAGTCAGATCAGCCGGTGGCCGCCGTCAACGACCAGCGAAATGCCGTTGACAAAATCGTTATCGATCAGAAAGGCGACGGCCTTGGCGATATCCTCTGCCGTACCGACCCGGCCCACCGGCAGAGCGGCTGCAATGGTATCGAGCTGAGCCTGCGCTGCCTGTTCGCTGCCGGTCAATGCCTCCCACACGGGCGTGGCAATCACCCCGGGCACAACGGTATTCACCCTTATCGGGGCCAGTTCATAGGCCCAGATCCGCGCCGCCGCCTCGGTCGCGCCGCCGACGGCTGCGAACATCGTTGCCCCCGGCAGAGGCTTCTGCGTAACGGTCCCGGAAAACAAAGTAATCGAGCCCTGTCTGCCGATATAGGGCAAGGCATGATGCACACAAAGCATCTGCCCCCATTGCTTCGTGCGCATGATATTTTCAGCCGCCTGAAAATCCATCTCCCTGATCGGCGCAAACATGCTGCTGGCTGCCGGCGTTATCAGATGATCAAACCCGCCGACCCTGGCAAAGAAGTCTGCAACGCTCTCGGCATCGGTCACATCCATGACATGGCCGGAAATCGCCCCCTCAAGACCGGATAAGGCGCGATCCAGTTTTTCCCTGCTGCGGGCGGAAACAACGATTTCCGCCCCCCGGGACAACAAGAATTGCGCCGTAACCCCGGCAATACCGCCGGTGATTCCTGTCAGCACGATGCGCTGGTTGTTCAGATCCATGCTCATTTTTCAATCCTCTTTCCATTTATCGGTTGCACGGAGCATAAGATCCGGCCATAGTTTCCGTTATGGAATGTTTGGTATATTAAATATGAACACAAGGAATAATGAGGATACCGGGCTGCAGCTTCTGAAAACTTTCAAAGCCATCCTGGAACAGCAGAGTGTCGTAGGGGCGGCGGAAGCCAGAGGGATCACCCAATCCGCCATCAGCAAGCATCTGGCGCGGTTGCGGGTCTGGTTCGGCGATGAACTGTTCGTGCGCACCGCCCGGGGCATGCAGCCGACGGCAAAAGCCCTGTCGCTGGCCGAGCGGATCGATGTCATTCTCCATGAGCTGGCGCTTCTGTCAGCGGAAACGCCGTTCGAGCCATCGCGTCTGCGCCAGAATTTCGTGCTGGCGACCACGGATGAAATAGCCCGCCGCCTGCTTCCCCGTTTATGGCAGCGCCTGCAGAAAGCGGCCCCCGGCCTGCGGCTGACGCTTATTCCCCTCGACCCCGATTACGCGATCCGCAGGCTTGAATCCGGCAATGTCAATCTGGTGATTGGCGTCAACTGGCATGCACCGGAACAATTGATGCAGAAGCATCTTTTCAGCGACCGTTTCATATGCCTGATGAGCCGGCATCATCCCCTGGCCGAAGCACCGCTGACAATGGATGCCTATGCCGCCGCCAGCCATCTGATGGTGGCCCCTTTGGGCAAACAACAGGGCTATATCGACGATCTGCTGGCCCGCGGGAACCGCAAGCGTCTTGTCCGCCTCTCGGTACCGCTTTTCACGCAGATCGATGCCGCTCTGCTCGGTGACAATCATATCGTCACCCTGCCCGAACGGGTGGCAGAGGATTTGGCGCGACAAGGCGGATTCGTGATGAAGGAACTGCCCTTCAGGGTTCCCGAAATAGATTATTACACATTCTGGCACCGGCGCTTCAGACACGAAAAACTGAATATATGGATGCGCGGGCTGATCAGCGGAATCTGCCGCGAACAGGACGGGCGGGGTTACGATCCCTGCCCGTAGATCATTTTCAACCCGATACGGACAAGCCCGCCGGGAACAAGACGGGCAATCAGGTAAGCCAGTCTGAATCGAAGTGAAACCAGCCTGTGAAGCGGGGCGCCGCCAGCAGCTGCCACGATCTGCCTGGCTACCATCTCGGCGGTGATATGAGCCCCGAGTTTCCTTGCAAAGGGATTGTCTTTCAGGGGGCCTTCGAACATCGGCGTCTCGACAAAGGGGGGCATAACGTCCCGCACTGCAATACCCTGCCGTGCCCATTCAACCGACAGGGCCTCGGTAAAGCCACACACCCAGAACTTGCTTGCCGAATAGATTGCGAGGCTGGGAATCCCGTAAAGCGCTGCCACGGATGACAGGTTGACAACGGCCGGGCGCCGCCCCGCCTGCACACTTGCCTGAAGCAGCGGAAAGGCCGCCTTGCTCCAGTGCGCAACCGCCAGGTTGTTGACAGACAGAACGGTTTCAATGCTCTCGTCCGACTGAGAGCGGAAATCCCCTGACCACAACAGCCCCGCATTGTTCACGAGCAGATCGAGCGCTCCCCCCCACCGGACGGCGACTTCCTGCATGGTCCTGTCCCGCACTTGGGAATCCGTCACATCCCCGCAAATGGTCAGGATCCGGCTTCCCAGCTCCTCCTTCAGTCTGACCATGGATTGACGATCGCGATCAACAGCCGCGACGTGCCAGCCACGGCCGACAAGCAGCCTGACCGTTGCAAGACCAATCCCGGACCCTGCGCCGGTCACTATCGCGATTCCCTGCTGTCCGGGGGCGGATACAGTCATGGCATGACGGCCCCGGCGGGAAGACGCAGTTGCAGTCTGTTGGTATAGGCGACGAATGCAGGTTTCCTGCCTGCCAAACCCAAGCGGTACAGATTTTCCGCCATCCTGTGCGAACTGTCGAAAAGACGCAATCGGAGAGAGCCCGGCAGGCACAGCCTGCCACCGCCCCGGGTAATGACGGCCGTGCGCAGCACCCGGCCCCGGTTTTGAGAAAACAGCACGGGTGAAATCAGCAGGGCGGGCAGGCCGGGGCCGGTCCGGCCCTCCAGCTTCAGCATGGGTCTGCCCGTTTCGGGCTCTGCCACCGTGCCACTGAAAGCCCTGCCTTTCAGGGAAAAGGAAATTGATGTGACGAATTTCGGAAATCCCCATAACTCACATCCGGCGGCGCAGGCAACCGGGGTGGTGACCGGGAGATCGATCACGTGGAATCCCACCTGATGATTGTCTGGATGCCGGAACAATGACAGCAGCGGCAACCGTCCGGCCGACACGCCCTGTGGCGTTGCCGCCACCGCCACGCCGACCTCGTTATAGGCCCCGATCGAGGTTTGACGATATTCGTAGAACGCCACGCCGACCAACGCCTTGCCATTGGCGAAACGGATCGGAGTGAACTCCGTATCGCGCAGCATGTCGCAGGCACGAGGGAAATCGGCAAGAAACATCGCTATGAGATTCGAGGACCGGTAATAGAAAATGGGCAATCTGACATCGCCTTCGCACGTCCGGTGAACGGTTTGCGGATACTGAAAGAAAGGATCGTTTTCTGGGCCGGTCATTTCATGCTCCGGAATTCCCTGGCCCCTGAGAGTCGGACGGGACCATGTTCATAAGGCTGTCCTGCCAGTCCTCGATGACTGCCAGACGGTTGATCTGGTTGGTGCCCTCGAATATTCGGGTAAGACGCAGGTCGCGAAACAGCTTTTCGATGCGCGCTTCGTGAAGGCTGCCATGACCGGCCAGCAGATCCATCGCCATTTCGCAGATGTGCTGGGCGCGATCCGTCGCGTGAAACTTGCACCCCGATGCCATGAGCTGACGGGGTCTCCAGGCATGGCGCGCCTCCTGCCAGACAAGGCTGCGCAGGGCACGGGTCTCGGCCAGCATGGTGGCAAGATGAAGCTGGACATCCTGATAATTCACCAGCGTCTTGCCTCCCAGTTCGTATGAACAGGCAAATTCAGCCGCAATCCGGGTTGCAGCCTCTGCAAATCCGACGCCCATCGATGCAACAGGAATACGGGAAAAATTCAGTGTGGCCCGGTTGATAGCCCATCCTCCCCGCAGCTTGCCGACAACCCTGTCCGCCGGAACGAAAACATCGGAAAATTCAAGCTCGGCCGCTCCAGAAGCGCGCATGCCCATCTTGAGCTCTGTCCGGATGACCCTGAAGCCAGGGCTGCGACTGTCAACGTGAAAACAGGTCCAGGATTCCATCCCTTCGCCTTCAAGGGCGGCGAAAACTGTCAGGGAGCGGCAGATATCCCCGCCGCTGATAAACTGCTTGCGCCCGTTCAGCCGGAATCCGCCCGGAACCGGCGATGCCACCAAACCGGGCTTGTATCGTGCCGCGCCGTGCCCGTCTTCCACATCCGAACCGGCATCGGGTTCAGTAATGGCAAAGGCTACCAGATGCGGGTCACCGTTCAGGCAACTGCGATAGATCGGGCGCAACTGTCCAAGGATCAACCGCGGACTTCCCGACAGGACAAGCGGCATGCAGCCCAGATGATGGGCTGACAGCAACAGCATCAGTCCGCCGCATACACGGCTGAATTCCTCGATGACCAGGCAGCTTTGCCAGACCGGCGAATGAAACGCACGGTCCGGCGGCATGCTGCCGATTGGTGCCGGCAGAAAATAGCTGAGAAAACCCTCCCTGCCGGCCCGCACAAGGATATCCGCCACCAGGGGATGAACCTCGCCGGCAGGCAAATGGGGGGCGAGATCCAGCTCCATCGCTGCCGGAGCGAGCACCCTGTCGGCAAAGTCCCTGGCACGTCGCCGCAGCCGGGCAAGCGAACGCGGAAGGCGCCTGGTATCGGTTTCCCACAGATCCAGGGGCGAATAGTCGGTAAACTGCCTGACGTGAAAAGGCAGCCGGGCAAACGCCGCCTGCGGGGAAAGCAGATGATCTGCAGGAAGATGCCCGTCCAGATGATACGACCGGCTCATTGCTCCTCCCCTCTCAACCCGTCAAGGAAAAGGTCAATTTCGCGAACGCCGCCGGTTTCGAGCCGCAGCATGTTGATATCCCGCAACAGCTTTTCAGGCCCGGTATCGCGCATGTAACCCGATCCGCCGAACACCTGTACCACCTGATTGGCCCCAAGGCAGAGGGCCGGATGAAGGTTCTTGCGGGCCGCGGCAAGCAAACCGATATCAATCGTCTCGATCGGGCCGGACAATGCCCGCAAGGCCAGCCGGGTCTGACCGAGGACGGTTTCCACATCGCCCAGCAGCTGCTTCACCGCCGGGTGGCGCTGAATGGTAACGCCCCCCTGTCGCCGCAGCGCCGCATAATCCCGCGCAAGGGAAAAGCCATGCTCCAGAGTTCCGAGACCGATTGCCAACAGGCCCAGCATGTCCAGCGCAAGCACCTCCCGGAACAACTGCCGCGCTGTATCCTTATCCGGCTGCAAAACGGCACCGGAGCCGATATCCGCCATTGCCCCGAAAGCGCGGAGTTCATCGAATCCATGCTGGGGTTGCTGTGGGAT
>JALXAG010000222.1 GCA_026992315.1 Sneathiellales bacterium
GCCCGGCGGCGGTCGGCGTCCAGATGGGCGGCGATCTCGTCCAGCAGCAGGATCGGGGCCTCGCCCCGCTCGCCGGCCACGGTGACGGCCTGGGCCAGCACCAGGGACACCAGCAATGCCTTCTGTTCGCCGGTCGAACACAGCGATGCCGCCCGGCCGGTGGCCGCGACCTGCACGATCAGATCGCTGCGATGCGGCCCGATGCCGGCCCCGCCGGTTTCCGCATCCCGCCCGCGCCCGCTTTCAAGGGCGGCGCGGAAGCGTTCTTCCGCCGCCAGGGCCGGCATCGCTGCCAGCCACTCTTCCACCGTGCCGCCGATATGGATGGCGGCTTTGGGGAAGCCTTCGATTCCCGTCTGCAATGCCGGGCTCAGCCGGGCCACGGCCTCGTTGCGCGCTGCGGCGATGGCGATGCCGGTTTCGGCCAGCGAGCGTTCCAGCACGTCGATCCAGCGGGCATCCCCGCCGCGACGCAGCAGGCGGGAACGTTCGCGCAGCAGGCGTTCGTATTCCGCCACCCGGCGCGCATGATCGGCATCGAAGGCGTAGACCACGCGGTCGAGGAAACGCCGCCGGCCCGATGCCCCGTCGGTGAACAGCCTGTCCATGGCAGGCGACAGCCACACCACCGAAAGCTGCTCTGCCAGCCGGGCCGGGGCGGTGTTCTGCCCGTCGATGCGCACCTTGCGCCGCTCGCTTCTTTCGCCGGCCTCGCCATTGGCCGGGGCGATGCGCTCGATCCCCGTGCCCAGCTCCACCAGCGCCGTTCCCCGGCGCAGTTGCGCGGCAACCCCCCATAGCCCGCTGCCGCCGATGCGACCGATATCGCCAAGGCGTGCCCGGCGAAAACCGCGCCCCGGAGACAGCAGCGATATGGCCTCCAGCAGGTTGGTCTTACCGGCCCCGTTGGGGCCGATCAGTATGATCGCCTGGGCGGCATCCGGCGGCGGCAGTTCGAGACGGGCCTGACGGTAATTGCGGAATTCCGTCACCGTCAGCCGTTCGATGTGGCAGGCGGCGGCCCCTTCCTGCCGGGGCGTGGCCGTAACGGATTCGCGCGCATGTGCCGAAGGGCATGGCATGAACGCTACCCGTCAGACCCGCATCGGCATCAGAACATAGATGGCCCCGCTATCCTCGCCATCCTCCACCAGGGAGGGGGAATTGCCGTCTTCCAGGCGGAAGCGGATGTTTTCGCTTTCGATCTGCCCGGCGATGTCCAGAAGGTATTTGGAGTTGAAGCCGATCTCCATGCCTTCCCCTTCGAAGGAGACGGGCAGTTCCTCGACGGCGCTGCCCTGGTCGGGGCTGTTGGCCGACAGGGTCAGATTGCCCGGGGCGATGGCAAGCTTCACCGCACGGGATTTTTCCGTCGATATGGTGGAGACGCGGTCAACGGCCTTGGCGAACAGCTTGGCGTCGACTTCCATGGTCAGGCTGTTGGCTGTCGGGATGACCCGCTCGTAATCGGGGAAGGTGCCGTCGATCAGCTTGGAGGCCAGAACCACCTGCCCGAAGGAGAAACGGATGCGGTTATCCGAACAGGCCACGGCCAGCGCGCCGTCGAAATCGTCGATCAGCTTGCGCAATTCGCCCACGGCCTTGCGCGGGAAAATGATGCCGGGCATGCCCTCGGCCCCTGTCGGGCGGGGTATCTGCACCCGGGCCAGGCGATGGCCGTCGGTGGCGACGCCGCGCATGACGGCGAAACCGTCCTGCTCCGTCTCATGCAGATAAATGCCGTTGAGGTAATAGCGGGTTTCCTCGGTCGAGATGGCGAAACGCGTCTTGTCGATGATGCGGCGCATTTCATCGGCCGGCATTTCGAAGGTATGGGGCAGATCGTCCTCGCTGAGGGAGGGGAAATCCCCTTCCGGCAGACAGGAAAGCTGAAAACGCGACCGGCCGGCACGCAGCACCAGGCGGCCGTCATCGCCGGAAGCATCCAGTTCGACCTGTGCCCCGTCGGGCAGTTTGCGCACGATATCGTACAGGGTATGGGCCGGCGCGGTGGTCGCCCCGGGCATGGCGATATCGGCATCGACCGATTCGACGATGGAAATATCCAGATCCGTCGCGGTGAAGCTGACGGCGCCGTTTCCGGCGCGGATCAGCACGTTGGAGAGGATCGGAATCGTGTTGCGCCGTTCCACCACGCTCTGGACATGGCCGAGGGTGGTCAGCAAGGCTGAGCGTTCTATTGTGAGTTTCATCTGCCCCCTACTCAATTACAGCGGCCCGGGCCCTTTTTCAGGGCATTCCGGGCGGTTACATGCGCGCGGCCGGACAAGCGTCGAACATCTTCGCGCGGGCACGTATCCGCCGGGCATTCATACAACCGTCTCACCCCATGCGCGGCGATGCGCGAATGGGCGCAGACTATAGCATAGAGCTTCATTGACAACGAGAAAATCGACAGGGAAACGGCGCTTTTTTTGCATTTTTTCCGCACCGCGCCGCCGCGGGGACGGCAAGGGCGATTTCAGCTTTGCAGCATGCGCCTGAGCAGGTCCACATCCTCGGCGAAACTGGCATCGGTTTCGCACAATTGTTCCACCTTGCGCACGGCATGCATGACGGTGGTGTGATCGCGCCCGCCGAACTTGCGCCCGATTTCGGGCAGGCTGCGCGAGGTCAGCTGCTTGGCCAGCGACATCGCGATCTGTCGCGGCCGGGCGACGGAGCGGGCGCGCCGTGCCGAATACATGTCCGACAGGCGGATATTGTAGTGCTCGGCAACCTTTTTCTGGATTTCCTCGATGGTGATATGGCGGTCGTTGGCCCGCAGCAGATCCTGCAGCACTTCCTGGGTGGTTTCGAGGGTGATCGGCCGCCCGACCAGGCTGTGATAGGCCAGAACCCGGTTCATCGCCCCTTCCAGCTCGCGCACGTTGGAGGTGATGCGGTGGGCGAGGAATTCCAGCACGTTCTGCGGCACGTCGACGCCGGCATTTTCGATTTTCGACTGCAGGATGCCCAGGCGCAGTTCGTAATCGGAAGGATGGATATCGGCCACCAGGCCCCAGCCGAGGCGCGAGCGGATGCGCTCCTCTATGCCTTCCAGATCGGAAGGCGAACGGTCGGCGGAAATGACGATCTGCCGGTTCTGATCGACCAGGGCATTGAAGGTGTGGAAAAACTCCTCCTGGGTCGATTCCTTGCCGGCAATGAACTGGACGTCGTCGATCATCAGCACATCCACGGCCCGGAACTGCTGCTTGAAGGCGATGGTGTCCTTGTAGCGCACGGCCCGGATGAAACGGTACATGAACTTTTCGGCCGACATGTAGACGACCTTGCGTTCGGGGAAGCGGGAATGGATGTACCAGCCGATGGCATGCATCAGATGGGTCTTGCCCAGTCCCACGCCGCCGTAGAGAAACAGCGGGTTGAAGGATACCTCGTCCGAATCGGCCACACGGCGGGCGGCGGCATAGGCCAGCTCGTTGGGGCGGCCGACGACAAAGCTGTCGAAGGTGAAGCGTTCATCGAGCTTGGCGCCGAGATCCTCTTCGCCATCGCCCGCCGTTGCCGGTGATTTCCGCGGGGAATCGCGATGGGCGGTTTTCTTCCGCGTTTTCTGTGCCGTCTCGTCCCTTGCCGGGTTTTTCCCTGGGCCCTTCGGGGTGGCGGGCACGTCCGCCTTTGCCGTCTGCGCGGCATTGCTGACGGCGATCTCCACCCGGCTGCGCCCGGCCGGGTCTTCCGCCTGCCAGAAATCGCGGATGCGTTCGCCGTAATG
>JALXAG010000223.1 GCA_026992315.1 Sneathiellales bacterium
CTGCAATTCGTGCAGAATGCCCTGAATGCGGCGGCGGCCGTCGCTCATCATCGAATGGCCGCCGGCGCGGTCGAAGGAAATCACCAGCGCTTCGCGCACCGCAAGAACGGCATAACCGCCGGTGGCAAGGGTCATCCACATATCGTGATCGACGGAAGAGACCATTTCCTCGTCATAACCGCCCAGATCGGCCAGCGCCTGACGGTTGAAAATAACGGCGGAGGCAATGGTCCTCAGCCCCTTGGTCCGGATTTCCGTGGCCAGATCGCCATGATGCACCGGCAGGCTGAGGGAGACGGCACGGCGAACATTGTTCTGCATGTAATGAGTCTCGCCGCCGCAATAGCAGGCCCCGACCGGCTGACCCGACCATTCCTCCTGCAGGGGAAGCTGGGATTCGATGCGATTGGTCTTCCAGATATCATCATCGTCGAGAAACGCCACCCAGCGCCCCTTCGCCGCCCGCCAGCCGGTATTGCGGGCAGCGGGCAGCCCCTTATTGCGTTCATGGGCGATGAAGCGGACCGGGAAGGGCGCCCTGGCGGCCTGGCGCTCCAGCCAGTCCCGGATCGCATGCCCGGATGCATCATCGACGACGATAAGCTCGCGGGGGGGAACGCTCTGTGCCAGCACGCTGCGCACCGCCCGGATGGCGCCGTCGGGGCGGTTATAGGTGGTGATCACCACACTGATATCGGGACAGGCGCCATCATTGCGGCTATATATAGGCGCATCATTCATCATGACCGACCAACGGTGCGTATATGACCAAGACCGTTCCTTTCGTCCTGTCCATGGATTGCGAACGCGTCAATCCCGGCAAGCCCTTCTACCCCGCGGGGCCGCGCACGGCAAAGGAAAGCGCCCGTAATATTGCCGCCTTTCTCGATATTGCAAGGGAAACGGGGTTTCCCGTCACTCTTTTCCTGACCCCGGAAGCCGCGGCACTGCATGCCGGTTACCTGAAACGGCTGGATCCGGCAATGGTCGAATTCGGCCTGCACCTGCACCCGCGCACCTTCGCTCACGGCATTTCGGAATCGCTCGGCCTGCTGGAAGCCTCCATGCAGGAATCCCTGCTGAGGGAAGCGACGGAAGCAGTGGAAAAGGCCCTGAACCGCCGGCCGGTCAGCTTCCGCGCCGGTTTCTATTCCGCCAATGCCGATACCTTCCGCATCCTGAAATCCCTGGGCTATCGTTACAGTTCCACCACGGTGCCCGGCCGCTACAAACCCGCCTATGGCATCGACTGGCGCCATATCGGCGCTGAACCTGCCGAAATCGGCGGCATATGGGAATGCCCTCTTTCCGCCTCTCCCACACGGCGGCTGCCGGATGTGGCTGCCGCAACGCGCACCCTGCTGGGCGGCATGACGGCATTCCTGCCCGGCCGCCGCCGGCCGGCGGCATCGCTTCTTCGCTCCGCCATCGCATTGGGCCGGGCCGTGCGCGCCGCCATCCGCCCGGGTCCGGACATCGACCCCGCCTCCCTGCAGATCGAACATCGCGATCATCGCCTGCGCGTGGCCATCAGCCGTGAAATCCTGTCGATGACGGCAACACCGGTTCTGGTCTGCACCACCCATAACGATGTCGATTTCGCCCATCCCCGTTCGCCTCATGCCGCAGCGCTCCGGCGCTATCTGCACTGGCTGCGCCATCGGGCCGGAATCACGCCTGCCCCCGTATTGCTTCGCGATGCCCGGAAACTCATGAGCGAGAGAACATGATTCGACAAATCAAAACGATGCTCCGCCCGCTGAAACGGTTGGTGATCCGCGCCCAGCAACAGTTCTACCGCCTGCTCGACCGTCTGCACATCGGCACATTGGATCGCTTTCCCGATGATTATTTCACCGGCCGCGAAGAAAAAGGCTGGAACGAGGAAATCGGACGCCTGGTTGCGGAAATCCAGAACCGTTTCGCGCCCGCCTCGGTTCTCGATGTCGGCTGTGGCGCCGGCGCCTATCTGAAACTTTTCGAACGCGCCGGGATCCGCCGGCTGGCGGGGCTGGAGGGCTCGCCCCGTGCCGTCGCCCTTTCGGGCATGGAATGCATCCGATGCGCCGATCTGCGCGAATACCATGCAATGACCCCACCGTTCGACCTGACCCTGTGCATCGAGGTCGCCCCCTATATCAACGACAAGGATATCGGCAATCTGCTGCGCACCCTGGCCGATGGCACGGCGGAGGGCGGCACGCTGCTGTTTTCGGCATCGGACCGTTTTCTCGGCGGCAAATATCACGTCAACCTGAAGCCGCGCGAGGAATGGATAAGCCTTCTCGAAGCGCAGGGCATGATCTATCAGCCCCGGGACACCCAGGCGCTGCGCGATCTCTGCGCCCCCTTCCGCCACAATGTCTGGCTGCACGAAAACCTGATGGTCCTGCGCAAGGCTTGCCGCTCAGCTGCCGGCTGAAGACCGCGCCTCGGCCCGATCGCCCAGCACCTGCGCCAGGCTGGCACGGGTCAGTTCGCCGCGCAGGCCGCCATCTTCATCGACCACGGGCAGCGGATAATCCGCATCCAGGGTTTCCGGGATCACCGCTTCGAGCAGATCGTCCGGCGAGATCGCCGGCACATCCTGCAGCAGATCCTCTTTCAATGCGTTGGCGGGACCGCGGCGGGCCGCCTGTTCCAGCGTCTCCTGCAGGACCAGCCCCTGATAGCCTTCATCGGTAACGTAATAGCCGTAACCGCCGGCGGCACCGCGCATCTGTTCGAGCGCCTCGCCAATGGTCGCCGCCGTGATCCGGCAGGCCGGCGGCTTCATCACCGTTTCCACCGTCAGGGCCCGCGCCCGGTTCACGTCTTTCACGAAGGCCTCGACATAATCGTCGGCCGGGCGCAGCAGGATATCGGCAGGCGCGCCTTCCTGAACCAGCACCCCGTCCTTTAGAATGGCGATCCTGTCGCCCAGGCGCAGCGCCTCGTCCAGATCGTGGGTGATGAAGACGATGGTCTTGTGCAGTTCCTCCTGCAGGGCAATCAGCTGGTCCTGCATCTCGCTGCGGATCAGCGGATCCAGCGCCGAAAAGGCCTCGTCCATCAGCAGGATATCGGCATCGGTGCACAAGGCGCGCGCCAGACCGACCCGCTGCTGCTGACCGCCGGAAAGCTGCGCGGGGAACTGGCTGCCATAACCGTCGAGCCCCACCATATTCAGCCAGTGTTCTGCCCGGCGGCGGCGCTCGGCCCGTCCGACCCCCTGCACCCGAAGGCCGTAAGCGACATTGTCGATGACGTTCAGATGCGGCATCAGCCCGAAACGCTGAAAGACCATCGACATGCGCTTGCGGCGAAAGGTTTCGAGCGCCCGCTGGGACAGCTGCATCACATCCGTACCGTCGATGACGATGCGCCCCTCCGTGGGGTCGATCAGGCGGTTGAAATGGCGGATCAGTGTCGATTTACCCGATCCTGACAACCCCATGACGACGAAAATTTCACCGCGGTTGATGCGCAGGTTGATATCCTGCAGCCCGACCGTATGACCGGTGCGTTCGAGAATTTCCTCCTTCGGATGTCCGGCACGCAGCAGGGCCATGGCGGGGGCGGGATCCGGCCCGTAAATCTTGTACAGGCCGGAGACTTCGATCAGAGGGGCTTCCTGCACGGATTCAGCCATCCTTCGCATCGCCTGCATGCTTCTGAATGCGCCGGGCATAGGCCTGGAAGACCCGGTCGAAAATGATGGCCAGCGCCACGATCGCCAGGCCGTTGAACAGCCCCAGGGTGAAATACTGATTGGTGATGGATTTCAGCACCGGCTGACCCAGCCCCTTGACCCCGATCATCGAGGCGATGACCACCATCGCCAGGGCCATCATGATCGTCTGATTGATCCCGGCCATGATCGTCGGCAGCGCCAGGGGAAGCTGAACGCCGAACAGCCGTTGCCAGGAACTGGCGCCAAAGGCGGTGGAGGCTTCCAGAACCTCCCGGTCCACCAGCCGGATGCCGAGATTGGTCAGCCGGATCACCGGCGGCACCGCATAGATCACCACCGCGATCACGCCGGGAATCTTGCCGATACCGAGCAACATGACCACGGGAATGAGATAGACGAAGGCCGGCATGGTCTGCATGACATCGAGAATGGGCGTCACAACCGCCTGCATGCGTTGGGAACGGGCCATCATTATGCCGATCGGCACACCGATGGCGATGGACAGCAATGTGCAGACGATGATGATGCTCATCGTCCGCATCGTATTGTCCCACATGCCGAAATAACCGATGGCGAGAAAAGCGCCGACGACCCCGAACACCAGCTTCCATGAACGACTGGCCAGATAGGCCAGCGCCGCCACGACCATGATCACCAGCCACCATGGCGTGGCAAGCAACAGTTTCTCGAACCAGATCAGGAACGACAACAGGGGTGAGAAAAAGGACTCGATGGCATCGCCATATTGACGGGAAAAGGCACGATAGGCCGAATCCAGCGTTTTACGGATCGCCAGCAGATCCGCCCTGTCCATATCGGGAAATGCATTGATCCAGGATTGTTCCGCCATCTATGCCCCGAATACTGAACACATCGCTGTCTTTCGGCCTTCGTCATGCGGGCGGCAGCACAGCGCCGCCGCCCCTGAAGGCAGCCGCCGGATCACAGTTCCGCCAGCGCCTTGCGGATTTTCGCCGCCACCTTTTCCGGCACCCATTTCGTCCAGATGTTCTCGTAATTTTTCAGGAAATATTCCATCGCCGCATCGCCATCGGCCTGGTTTTCCTCCATCCAGGCAAGAATTTTGTTCATATCGGCATTGCGGAAGGAACGACGGGTTATATAGGCATAGGCCTCCGGCGCCCGTGAAGCGAAACGTTCCGTCGTCACCGTATGTACGGCAGAGGGCGGATACATCGTCGGATGCGGGTTCTGGCAATCCTGCTTGGTAATGCAATTGATGAAATGTTCCTTGTCGATGCCGGAGCCGAAATCGACCTTCACCATTTCATATTTTCCGAGCACCGCCGTCGGCGCCCAGTAATAGCCGAACCAGGGCTGCCTGCGCTCATAGGCCTTGGCGATGGAAGCCGCCAGCGCCGCCCCGGAACCGGGATCGACGATTTCAAATCCCGCATCGGCCAGCTTCAGCGCCTTGAACAGATTGGTTACGGAAATCTGGCAGTTCCAGCCGGCCGGGCAGCCGTAAATGGCCGATTTATCCGGATCTTCCGGATGCTTGAACATCCTGGCCGCAGCTTTTATCCCGTCGATGGTCGCCAGGGACGGATTGGCATCGACCAGATATTTCGGCACCCAGAACCCTTCCTCGCCGCCATCGGAAAGAGACTTGCCCGCAAAGCGAAGGCGTTTCTCGGCCACCCCCTTTTCAAGAGCGGCACGCATGGAATTGCTCCACAATTCGGGGGCGATATCCGGCTCTCCCTTCTCGATCATCGAGGTGCCCGTGGGCATGGTGTCGCCGGGCACAAGCTCGGCATCGCAGCCATAGCCATGGATCAGAACGAACCGGTCGATATTGGCCATGAGACTGGCCGAATTCCAGTTCATGTCCGCGATCGTGACTTTTCCGCATGTCCCGCCGGCAAAGGCTGGCGCACCGGTAAAAAGAAAAACCGCCGCAATAGCGGCAAATAATTTTCCACGCATATCCAGATTATATCCCTGTTTTTCGTGTCCGGGGCCACAGCCCCGATATTCAACCGGTAAGACCAGCCATGTATTGAGCGGAGCAAGACTCCCCGTCCCCGCGGGGGGATACTCTGCAGTCTCGGGGTCCGGACCCCGAGACAAGCCATCATAGTACAGCGATTGCAATTGCCGCAAGGGCAGCACCGGATTCGGCGTTTTGCCCATCGCCTGATGAAAGCCGCGGGGATCGTGCCATGCAGCACTGAAGACGTGTCGGGGGCCGGGGCTCAGGGAAATACCCGGCCCATGCGCACGGAAAAATCGATGCGGTTCAGAAACAGATCCAGATCGTGCTCGGCAATATATTCATCCGTTGCCTCGCGGGCCCCCTTCAGGGCGCCATAATCGTCCACGATCAGGAATCCGCCGCGGGATATACGCGGATAAAGATGGTCGAGTTCGTGCCTGGTCGATTCATACCAGTCGGTATCCAGGCGCAGAATGGCAATCTGCTCCGGGGCCTGTTCGGGAATGGTCTTGAGAACGTCGCCCTGAATGAAACGGTAGTTTTCAGCCGGATAGGCGGAGCGCGACAGGGTGCGTTTCACATCCTCGAGCGAGCCGTAGCACCACTCGTTATGGTCTTCCCTCTGCATCTGCTGCCATTTTTCCATGGCCTTTTCGCCGCTCGATGCGCGGATATCCTTATCGGTGGGCATGGTCATCCCCGCAAAGGTATCGAACAGATAGATCGGCCGGTCATGCACGCCCAGCATGTTCAGCGTTTCGGCGATCAGCAGGCAGGAGCCCCCCTTCCACACCCCGCATTCGGCAAAGACACCCGGAATATCGCGTTCCACGATATGACGCACGGCCCGGTACAGGGAATAACGGGATTCAACCGTGGTCATGGTCAGGCCTTCGACCATATCGTTGATCGGCCAGAATTCCTTGTCCATGTCGTGGGTGCGTATCGAGGACAGCGGCCGGATATCGTAGCCGAGCGACTTGATGGTATTCTTCAGGATGTTCTTGAATACAGCCATTTCCCGTTCCGCACCGATTGATATTACAGATTTTACTTGAATTTCCGGGCTTATATCATGCCGGGCGCAGGATGGCACGGAATTCCCGCAGCAACAGGAAAAGCGCACCACCCCCCCTCGCCCGCAGAACGAACAATCCGCCGACATAGCCGATACCACCGGCCAGAATGCCGCCGGCAAGCCGCCACAATCCGGGCGGCAGAAGCAGATAGCTGCCCCAGAAAACCGCAATCATCAGCACGATGCAGAACCCGACCCGCAGCACCGGTGCCAACAACCGCCAATACGCCATTCCGAGCAGACGGCAGGCGTAATACGCCCAGGCCAGATACTGGGCCAGATTGGCCACCAGCAATGCCAGAACGATATCCTCCAGGACAAAATTCTCCCCCGCGCGGACGTAAAGCAGGCTGACGGCCAGAATAAACCCGCCGCTGGTATACAGGCCGGTCTTCAGCGCGGCTTCCGGATGGCCCAGCCCGGGAAACAGACCGGCCCCGGCGGTGGACAGGCAGCGCATGGCGGCGGCAGCGGCCATCAGCGGAAACAGGGACAGGGCGGGCAGCCATTTTTCCCCCAGCGCCAGGGGAACGAAATCTCCCGCAACCAGACCGACCCCGACCGTCAGCGGCAGAATCACGGCCAGCACCACTTCATAAGCCATGACCGCGAAGCGGCGCACCGCTTCGCGGTCGTCGCGCAGGCGGGCATAAGCGGGAAAAAGCACACCGTTGATCGGCTTGGCCAGTTCACTCACCGCAATATGGCACAGGCTGAATACCAGGCTGTAAAGACCGACCTCATGCCCGCCCAGCAGGAAAGCCGCCAGCCACACCCCGCCGTAAAGGCCGGGATATATCGTCACCCCGCCCAGCATGACGGAAATGCCGAAGCTCAGCATCATCCGTGCCCTTCTAAGCGAAAAACGCAATCGCGGCGGCGCCCCGCACAGCAGATAGGAAACGACAAGCTGCACCCCATGGGCCAGCAGATAGGCCCCGGCAACCGTCCAGACCGAGGGCAGGACAATGGCCAGCGGCGCACCGATGGCGAAAAGCACCAGAGGCGGCGTCGATTCGATCAGCACGAAATTGCGCATCTCGATATTGCGGATGAAGTAGAGCGAGCGAATATTCTGCAGGGATTTCAGAACCGGAACCAGCGCCATCAGCCGCAGCACGGCCGCCGCATCGGGCGAGGAAAAAATGCTGCTGATCGGCCCGGCAAAAAGGATAAGCACCAGACAGGAAAGCAGCCCCTTGGCGATTTCGATCACCCAGGCGGTGCCCAGCAGGGCTTCGGTGCGGCCGCTCTTCTGGATGATATATTGCTTGAAACCGAACTGGCCGAGCAAATCGGTAAAGCTGAGAACCGTCAGGGAAAAGGCGATCAGGCCGAAATGATCCGGGCTCAGCATCCGGGCAAAGACAAGGGAGCTGACAAACCCGCTCGAACGGACGACAAGGCGGGACAGAAAGCTCCACTTCACGCCATGCGCCACACGATGCAACAACCCGCCATGCTTCCCCGCGGCGGCGCCGGCGTCCTTTGCCGTCATGACGCTATCCCTTGCCGGGAACTGGCGGATAGGTGTTCAGCCGCGCCCGGCGCAGGCTGAAGCGGATCAGTACCAGGGCAATCGCCAGAAACAAGGACAGCACGGCCACGGCAGGCAGGATGATGTCGGCCCGCGGCGATGTCGGCCTGGCGGAAACCGAAATCGGATCGATCACCTCCACCGCGAAGGGCAGATTGGCTTCCAGAATCATCAGCTCCCGTTCCTTCTGGCTGATGATGGCCAGCAGGGTCTGGCGGTATTCGGCAACCGTTACCAAACGCAGACGGGCCCGGATGTAATCGAGCTGATCGCGCACCTGACGCGCCCGTTCGGTACGGACATAGGCATCGGCCTCGTTATAGACGGCCCGCAGCACATCCAGAGCGAATTGCGGATCCTTATCCTCCAGCGATATGACGAACAGAGGCAATGTCTCATAAGGATCGAAACGGATTTTCCCCAGATACCTGGCCAGCAGGCGTTCATCGGGTTCCACCCAGACCGGCATATTGAGATAGCTCTTCAGCCAGTCGATGCTCTCGCGCAGAAACCCGCTGCGCACCGGCGGCTTCCAGCGCCGGTTCTGCGCATCCCAGTAATCGGCATAAATCTTCTGCAGCAGGCCGAGACGTTCCTGCAGCACCCGCGCGAAACCGACCGAACGCACGGTGGCCTGAAATTTCTCGAACGGCGTGGCCGCCTTGGTGCCGAGGAAATTCAGCCCCAGCACGCTGACCGCCGCCGCGGCCCCGCCCACGGGCCCGCCACCGGTGCCGAGACCGTTGCTGACCGGTGCCACCACCATCTTCGCCGTGTATTTCGGCGTGGCATAATGCAGGGCGACCACCGCCACCGCCACTGCCGCCACGACGAACAGGCCAATGAACCATTTGGCCCGCCACAAGGCCGAGAGCACATCGTACAGGCTGGCACCCGGAGGGTAGATCTGATAGGCCGCCCCCGGCATAGTGCCGAGAGGGGCCACGGTCACCGCCGTGGCCCGGGCATCTCCCGCCCCCGGCCTTGCCGCAGCGGAGGCGGCGGCATCCTGGCGGTGTTCCCCGTTTCCCTCTGCGGGAGAGACAGGCCCGTCAACCATGGAGAGCCCCCCTTGTATCCTTCGATTGCATCATCGCCATAGAGATACCCGATCCCGCACATTCCTGCACTTTTTTATTACCGGGTTTGTTATCGGGCCTGTTGCGGGCGCTCATTCGAACAACGTCCCCCATGAGCGCCCGATCAGATCGGCACTGCTGTCGCCGAGCAGACCGTACAGACGACCGGGGATTTCCACCTTCTGCCCGCCGTCGCGCGTCAGCGGCCGGAACGCGAACGTACCGCGCCGGCGCGTCGAACGGGTCAGGAAAATATCGAAGGGGATCTGAATGAAGAAGCCCTTGTCGAAACTGCCTTCGCCGAACTCATCGAAAGGCACGTCGGTCAGGGTGAAGAAGGCCCCCACGGTCACGCCGCTGTCAAACGTCCGCGCCAGCGAGAAGGTCGCCCCCACATCCCCGGCCAGATAGCGCCCGGCACTGACATAGGCGAACAGATCATAGACCGGCATCTGATAATAAAGGCTGGCATGGCCGGTCCAGACATCGTAATCGCGGAAGGAGAAGAGCTGATCGAAATCGCGCTTCTTCACCCAGGCCAGTTCCGCCCCCACCGCAAAAGGCGATTTTACCGGCTTGTAGAGCACCTCGCCGGCGACGCCGCCGTACATTTCCTCGAACAGACCGGCGATCGCCTTGACATACCATTGGCTGACGGGGCTGAAGACGTAATCGCCATACAGATTGATGATGCCGGTCTTGCCCTCCTTCAGATAGGAGTTGATGTCGCTGCGCACATGCGGCAGCACGCTGTCGGAGGATTGGCGCAACCGCTCAAATGTATTGGTGATGTCGAAGCCAGCCGTACCGGCGAATTTCAGCCCCGGCAACGGGCTGACGCTGGCCCCGAGCGCGGCATAGATCTGATAAAGGTAGAAACCTTCCGGCCCGCCGACATGCTGGCGCAGACGCGGCGTCAGGCTCCAGTCGAAATCGGGGTAACGTTCAGGGTTTTCGATTGCCGGCGGGCGCTCGTCCAGCAGCCCCCGGCCCGGTTCGATTAGCGCATTGGCCCAGACCTCCTCGGCGCTGCCCTTGTATTTGAGCGCCTTCTCGAGATCGCTGCGGATGATGCTGACCCGGCTCAGCTCCAGCCCGCGATTGACCTGCACCAGGGTGATTTCCTCGATATCCGCCGGCAGAACATTGGCGGCGATGCGGGCAACGCGGCCGATATTGCGCGCAACCTTGCGGAACCGCTTCGGTTCGAAATAGATTTCCGCCCGGCGTTTGCCCACATAAACGCCGTCGATACGAAAGGGTCTTTTCGCATAAGCCTTGAACAAGGCATCGGCGATGGCCCGCTTTTCCGCCTCGTCGCGCGATGCGTCGCTGCTTTGCCCGTTGTCGCTGCCCGCGGCGGAAACCATCGCAACCGCTGCCGTCCTGCCGCCCACGGGCCGCCAGCCATTGGTATAGACGGAAACAATTCCCATGCCATTGGCGATGATATCGACCCGCCGGATATTGCCCGGCAGATAGGCGCCGATGGCCTCCGCCGCCCGGCGATAGCGCGCCGGATCGGGCAATCCGCGGGCGATGCCGTATATCGCCACCACGTCGTTGCGCCAGTCGATGCGCGAAACATCCATGCCCGCCCCCTGCAGGGCCCTGAAGATCGCCCCGGCGCTGGCAGCGTTGCGCAATTCGCCGCGCGAAAAGGAAAGTCTGCGCCCGGAAGGCAGCAGAAAAACGATGCGCTGCACCGGCGCGGGCAGAACGTCCAGCATGCGCAGGGCCGCGCGGCGGGCCGGGCTCAGCGGGTTACGGCCGGCATCGCCCAGACGGATGCGTAATTGCCATTGATCGAAAGCGATGTCCTGCACGGGCAGTTCTTCGGCCTCCAGAACATCGAACAACCGGTCGACGATCTTGTCGCGGGTGACATCGGCACGGCGCAGCACCGTCCAGTTCCGGGCACTGTCGAGATAAGCGATGCTGTCGATGGAGGCCGGCAGATCGGCAAAGGTCTCCCAGGCCAGTTCATTGCGCCGGGCCGGGGGCAGGCGGCGCATGTCGCCGATCACCGCAAGCTGGAACTGGTCATTGCGCAAGGCGGTTTCGACCACCTGCAATCCGGCGCGGCGGTGGCGTTCCATCAGCGCCGCGGCGGCAGGAGGCGGATCCTTTTTCTCCCTGTAGGCATCGACAGGCGGACGGGGTTTAAGCGCCACCGGCGGCGGGTCGAATTTCGGCACCGAGGCCGTGTTCAGGTTGCTGCGCAGAACGGTACGGAAACTGAAGGTATTGCCCCGCTCCAGCCCGAGCGCGATATCGACCCAATCGAAGGGGCGATAATTGATGCCGAAATTCAGGTTCAGGGCCTGTTCGAACACATTGCCCTTGGGTTCGTTCGCGTAATCCTTGCTTTCATATTCTATTTTGACGCTCAGCCCTTCCAGCGGCGTGCGCCAATGCACCCCGCCGAACAGACCGACGGTTTCACCGCGGAAGAATTTGCTGATATTCGCCGTACCGCCAAAGGCCGATGTCGCCCCGCGTTTCCTGAACGAATCGCTCAGCTTGGCCAGGGGGTTGCTGAACACCCCCTTGGATCCGGCATAGTAGCCCCAGCCCATGCCGAAGGAGAAATCGAGATCGTACCAGCGCTTGCTGGCAACGATATATTCACCGGAAAACTGCCCCGTGCCCAACCCGTCCTGCACGCCCAGGGCGATCGCCGGAACAAAATCTCCCTCATCGATCAGCAGAAACTTGAGATCGGCACCGCGGTCCTTGAAGCTCTGATCGCCGCTGAAGGCAAAACTGTCGGAAAACAGCCGGTTGCGGATATCCGTGTAACGGAACACGCCTTCCAGCCAGGGCAGGGCGTGCAGGCCGAGAAAATAGCGGTAATATTCGCCGACAAAGCTGGCCCCGACCCCAAGATTGCC
>JALXAG010000224.1 GCA_026992315.1 Sneathiellales bacterium
CTCGCCCCGGCCGGAAGAGAAGTCGCCCCCCTCGGCCGCCAGAGCCTCCAGACCGATGACGCGTAGCAGGGAGCGCAGGGGCAGATACTCACCAAAGGGAACCAGATGGCGTTTATCGTAAACGCCGGCGATCTCCCCGCCGGGGGCGATGGCGAAGAGACTGTTGAAGATACGGAAAACACCGTTCTCCCGTTCGCGGCGGATCGCCCCGGTCAGCACCAGCCCGCCCGGCAACGCCGCCGCAGCTTCGCCCACCAGGCGACGAGGCCCCAAAGACAGGCCGAGATCGTAGGGTGTTGCCGTTTCCGGCCAGATCAGATGCGTAACCGGCTTCTCGCCAGGCAGGGAGCTGATCTGGAACTGACGGGAAAAATGGGCGAAACGGGTTTCCCTGGCCCATTTTTCCTTCTGCGGCACGTTGGCCTGCACGATGCGCAGGCGGATATCCGGCCAGACGACCCTTTGCGCGCCGTTCAGCCGCCACAGGCCGCCCGCGAACAGGGCAAGGAGAATTGCAGCGGCAAGCGCCAGAGGCACCGGGCGACGACGATATGCGGCTTCGCCCAGCAACGCCGCGACAAGCAGCGTCAGAAAGCCGAGACCGCCAACCCCGAACAGGGCCGCAAACTGCATCATGGCATCGCTGCCGGCCCAGCCATAGCCTGGCGTATTCCAGGGAAAACCGGTGAACAACGAACCGCGCGCCCATTCACCGGCCCCGAGTGCTGCAGCAAAGATCAGCGGCGCGAACAACCAGCCACGCGGGCGCAGCCACAGAAACAAAGCCGAAGCCAGGGCCTGAAAAATCCCCAGAAGCAAAGGCAACCCGAGCACCGGCAGGGGCGAGAGCAGCGCATAACGATCGGCATCGACGAAAAAGGCCTCGGCAATCCAGAACAGCCCGGCCACATGAAAGCCATAGGCATGAAAAAAACCGCTGATCGCCCCCTGGCGGATCCCTGCGCCGGAAAGCAGGATATAAAGCCCGGCATAGGAAAACAGCAGAAAGGGCCAAAGCCCGAACGGCGCCATCGCCAGCGCCGCCGTCGCACCCAGCAGGCCCGCCGCAAGATGGCGGCGCCATCCCTTAAGCTCCCGCAGTTTTCCCGGCATCGCGGAAAAATACGATACCACCGCGGTTCCGCTGCCTGCGGTCATGGCGCCGCAGAACTGCCGCCATCGGCTGTGTCAGCCGCCCCGGTATGACGAATACGCAGTTTCCTGATCCGGCGCGGTTCAGCTTCGGTCACTTCGAATTCGAGACCTTTGGGATGGGTGATGATCTCACCGCGCGCCGGCACCCGGCCGGCCAGGGTAAACACCAGCCCGCCAAGAGTGTCGATATCGTCTTCCTCCTCGTCATGCAGGTTCATGCCCAGACAGTCTTCGAGCGCCTCGATTTCAGCGCGCGCATCGGCCATGATCGTTCCGTCGGGCATCACCCTCAGATCGGGCGTTTCCTCGCGGTCGTGTTCGTCCTGAATATCGCCGACAATTTCTTCCACCACATCCTCGATCGTCACCAGGCCGTCAGTGCCGCCATATTCATCGACGACTATGGCCAAATGGCGGCGGCGCAGACGCATTTGGATCAGAAGGTCCAGCGCCGGCATGGACGGAGGCACGAACCAGGGCGTGACAAGAATGCTGGACAGGCGAAAGGCTTCGGCCCGACCGGTGTAACGGATGACATCCTTGATGTGAATGGTGCCGATGATGTTGTCGAGCTTGTGACGGTAGACGGGAATACGCGAATGCGCCTGTACCCGAAAACAGTCTATCACCTCGTCATAACCGGCGCTGGCTTCAAGCGCCACGATATCGGTGCGCGGCACCATGACATCGTCGACGGTCTTACGCCCGAATTCAAGAATGTTAAGCAGCATTTCCCGCTCTTCACGCTTGATTTCGGTCGCATCGTCGGCGTGTCCCTCAAGTACCTCTTCGAGGGATTCCCGCAACCCGCCTTCTTCCGGGTCGCGATCGCCGCCCAGAGACTGCAGCCAGTCGCGGATAGCGGCAAAAATGGACTGTGACGATGATTTATCCTGTTTCCCGGTACTGCCGGATACAGGTGGTTCTTTCATGTGTGGCGCCTCCTCAACGCCGTTCCTGCCTATAGGGATCGGGAATGTTCAGCCCCGCCAGAATGCGGGTTTCTAGCCCTTCCATTTCCCGGGCCTCCGCCTCATTCTGATGATCGTAGCCCAGAAGATGCAATATCCCGTGCACGAGCAGATGCATGAAATGCTGGCGCACCGTCTTGTTTTGTGCCGCCGCCTCACGCAGTAACGTCTGCCGCGCGATCACGATATCCCCGATCATCGCCGCCTGGCCCGGCCGGGCCGCGGCCGCATCTTCCCCCGGGAAGGACAACACATTGGTCGGACCGTGCCGGTTCCGGTACTGTTCGTTCAATGCCGCCACATGCGCATCGTTATCCAGAACGATGCTGATTTCGACCGGGCCGCGGATATCCAATGCCTGCAGAACCGCCTCCGCCGCCTGTTGGCACAGTGTCTCCGGCGCCGCCTCCAGCGCCTCATGCCATCCCTCATCGGCAATGGCGATATCGAGATGGGCCTGCTTCATTGCCGCCGCCCGCTGCCGCCTTTATTGCCGCGTCGCGCCCCCGCTTCATGCTTTTCATGCGCTTCATACGCATCGACAATACGGCTGACCAGAGGATGGCGGACCACATCCCTGGCCGTGAAATGAACGAAGGAAACCCCGCGCACCCCGCGCAGTATCTCCGCCGCCTCCGCCAGGCCGGAGGTGACTCCCTCGGGCAGATCGATCTGGCTGAGGTCGCCGGTGATGACCATGCGGGCATTTTCGCCAAGGCGGGTCATGAACATCTTCATCTGCGCCGGCGTGGTATTCTGCGCCTCATCGAGAATGACATAGGCATTGGCCAGGGTCCGCCCGCGCATGAAGGCCAGCGGCGCGATTTCGATCTCGCCGCTTTCCAACTGGCGCGCCACCTGATCGCCGGGCAGCATGTCGTACAGGGCATCGTATAACGGCCGCAGATAGGGATCGACCTTTTCGCGCATGTCGCCGGGCAGAAAACCCAGATTTTCCCCGGCTTCGACCGCCGGGCGCGACAGGATGATGCGATCGACCCGACCGGCGATCAGCTGCGATACCGCCATCGCCACAGCCAGATAGGTCTTGCCGGTTCCCGCCGGCCCCAGGCCAAAGGTCAGATCATGGGCTTCCAGTGCCCGCAGATAGGCCCGCTGGGTGGCAGAACGGGGAATGACCGGTTTGCGGCGGGTACGGATGACGATCTCCTCGCCCTCCGCATCCTCGTCACCGCTCCCGGTACTGGCCGCCAGGCGGATCACCCCTTCGATCGCCCCCTGATCGAGATCGCGTCCCTTTTGCAACTGCCCGTACATCTGACGCAGAACATTCTCGGCAACGGCGACCTTTTCGGCGTTGCCGCTGATGGCGACCTGATTGCCGCGCGGCACCAGCAGCACACCGACCCGATCCTCGATCAGGGCCAGATTACGGTCATGTTCGCCGAACAGGGGCGGCAGCAGGCTTGTATCCTCGAAAGCCAGATGGCGGGTTTCATGATCCCCGCCGGGGGAATAGCCGGGATTGCCGTTCACGACGGTTTCACCATGAACACATCCGGATCAGGCGGCATCGGCCGTGCCTTCCGCCAGCAGCCGCCCGGAAAGGGAGTTCGGCTGCACGGCAACGATGCGAACCATC
>JALXAG010000225.1 GCA_026992315.1 Sneathiellales bacterium
ATCGCCCGCGGCGATGGCTCCCAGCAGCAGCAACAGCAATACCGGCATGCGCAGGGTATACGGATCCTGCCGCCACAAAGCCGGGGCGGGCGGGCGCGGCCTGAGATTTCGGCTGCGCGCCAAGGCCGCCTGACGATGCCTGTGCCACAGCAGGGCGGCATCCTCGCCGCCCATGGCCGGGCTGTCGCGCAACGATGTGACGGGGCGATGCGGATCGTTTTCCTCCAGCACCGCGATGGCGCGGGAAAAAGCGACCGGATAAAAGGCCGTCCGCCGCATCCATATCCGATACAGGCCGAATCCGGCCAGCAGCAGCAGAATACCGAGATGCAGCCATGGCGGCACCAGGCGCCAGAAACCCAGCCAGGACAGTGCCACGAACAACGCCGCCAGCAGCAGCAGAGGGGCCAGCGCCCGCAAAAGTCTTTCAATCCACAGAAACAGGGCCTGAAGGCGGATGCGCCTCAGCAGGAAGGCCGGCAGTCCGGCATCATCGCCGTTCCCGCCATGGCGGTCATCGCTCTCGCGGCCTGCTGCGTCCTCAGGCATCGGCCCTCCTCGGTGGCGGAACGCTCAGCCGCTTTTCAGCCAGGGCGGCAGAACATCCATCGCGATCAGATCCTCTATGCTCTGGCGGGGGCGGATCACGGCGTAATGACCGCCACGCACCATCACTTCCGGCACCAGCGGGCGCGAATTATAGGTGGACGACAGCACGGCACCGTAAGCGCCCGCCGAACAGACGGCCAGTATATCACCCGCGCTCAGCTTTGGCATCGGGCGATTGACGGCCAGATAATCGCCGGTCTCGCATACGGGGCCGACGATATCGACCGGCCGACGCGGCGCCGTGTCTTCCGCCCGCCACAGGGGAACGATTTCATGATGCGCTTCATAAAGCGTCGGGCGAATCAGATCGTTCATCGCCGCATCGACGATGACGAAATCCTTGTCCTCGCCCTCCTTGACATAGATGACCGTGGTCAGCAGGATCCCGGCATTGCCGACCAGCAGCCGCCCCGGCTCCAGCGTGATGTCGCAGCCGAGATGGCCGAGGGTTTGCTGAATCATCCGTGCATAATCGTCCGGATGCGGCGGTTCCTCCCCCGCATAGGGGATGCCGAGTCCGCCGCCGAGATCGACATGGCGGATATCGATGCCTTCATCGCGCAGGGTTTCGATCAGACCGCCGATCTTGGTAAAGGCCAGGCGGAAGGGCTCCAGATCCGTCAGTTGCGAGCCGATATGCAGATCGACGCTGACCGGTTCCACCCCCTCCATCGCCGCTGCCCGCCGGTAGGCATCCAGGCTGTGGCTCCAGGCTATGCCGAACTTGTTTTCCTTCTTGCCGGTGGCAATCTTGGCATGGGTACGGGCATCCACGTCCGGATTGACCCGCAGGCTGATCCGCGCCCGCCTGCCCATGGCAAGGGCCACTTCGTTGAGCTGCTCCAGCTCCGGCAGCGATTCGATGTTGAATTGCGCAATCCCCGCATCGAGGGCCGCGGCCATTTCACGGCGCGTCTTGCCGACGCCGGAAAACACGATTCTCTCCCCCGGAATGCCGGCGGCCAGCGCCCGGCGCAGCTCCCCTTCCGAAACCACGTCGGCCCCGGCGCCAAGGCGGGCGAAGGTGGCGATCACCGCCTGATTGGAATTGGCCTTCATCGCATAGCAGATGCTGGCCCGCCCCGCCGTGTAATGACTGGCGAAGGCTTTGGAGAAAACCTCGTAATGGCGGCGCAGGGTCGCCTCCGCATAGACATAGACCGGGGTGCCGACCTCCTTGGCGATGCGGCTGACCGGGATATCCTCCGCATGCAGGAGGTTACGGCGGTATTCGAAATGATTCATTGGGAAAATCCGTCGTTTGAAGGCTGTGCCTACTGTTTCTTTTCGACCTTGGCCTGCGGCGGCGGTTCCAGCGGCCCCTTGCGCCCGCAACCGCCAAGGGCCAGCGGCAAGGTCAGTACCAGCAGCAGCGCCAGACGCAGGGTTAAATTGCGTGAAAATCCCGTCATGAGGCATCCTCCTCGGCCAGCCTTTCCCGCCAGCGGCGGATCTGGGTGCGCACCTGATCCGGCGCCGTTCCGCCATAGCTGGTGCGGCTGGCAACCGAATTGTCGACCCCCAGCACGGTAAAAATCTCATCGGTGATGCGCTCTTCCACCGCCTGCATCTGTTCGAGGGTCAGATCCTGCAGATCGCAGCCCTGTTCCTCGGCCAGGCGAACCAGACGGCCGGTCACATGATGGGCATCGCGAAACGGCATGTTCAGCACCCGCACCAGCCAGTCGGCCAGATCGGTCGCCGTGGTGAAACCCTGCCCGGCGGCGGCATGCATGCGTTCTTCATTCGCCTTCAGATCGCGGATCATGCCGGTCATCGCCAGAATGCACAATTCCAGATTGTCGGCGGCATCGAACAGGGCTTCCTTGTCTTCCTGCATATCCTTGCCATAAGCCAGCGGCAGCCCCTTCATCACGACCATCAGGGCGTTCTGCGCGCCGAGAATGCGCCCGATCTTGGCCCGGATCAGTTCGGCCGCATCCGGGTTCTTCTTTTGCGGCATGATCGACGAACCGGTGGTGAAGCCGTCGGAAAGCCGCACGAAATCGAACTGGGCAGAGGACCAGATCACCAATTCCTCGGCCAGGCGCGATAGATGCATGGCGCAGATCGAGGCGGCGGATAAAAATTCCAGGGCGAAATCCCGGTCGGAAACGGCATCGAGGGAATTGGCCGCCGGTTCATCGAAGCCCAGCGCCCTGGCCGTTGCGAAGCGGTCGATGGGAAAGGATGTTCCCGCCAGCGCCGCCGCCCCCAGCGGGCAACTGTTAGCACGGCGGCGGGCATCGGCGAAACGGCCGCGGTCTCGCCCGGCCATCTCGACATAGGCCAGCAGATGATGGCCGAAGGTCACCGGCTGGGCCGCCTGAAGATGCGTGAAACCGGGCATGACCGTATCGGCATGGGCCTCCGCCTGATCGAGCAGCGCCTGCTGATAGGCGCCAAGCTGGGCGATGATCCGGTCGGTGGTATCGCGCACCCACAGCTTGAAATCGGTCGCCACCTGATCGTTGCGCGAACGCGCCGTGTGCAGCCGCCCGGCGGCATCGCCGATCTTTTCGCGCAGCCGCGCCTCGATATTCATATGGATGTCTTCGAGCGCGGCGGAAAAGACGAAGCGGCCTTCGGCGATTTCCTCCCTGATTTCCCGCAATCCCCGTTCGATTGCCGCGGCATCCTCATCCGTCAGGATGTTCTGCGCCGCCAGCATGCGGCAATGCGCGATCGAGCCGCGGATGTCCTGTTCATACAGCCGTTTGTCGAAATCGATGGAGGCGTTTATCCTTTCCATCAGCGCATCCGGACCGGCGGCGAAGCGCCCGCCCCACATCTTGTTCTGGGCCTTGCTGCTGCTCTCCTGCCCATCGCAAGAGCTTGAATGGCTTTTTTTGCCGTTCTGGGTCATATTACGCGCTCGATTGTCTTCTGTGGTGGTGACTATGCCGATACGTCTGTTCTTCGCATTGCTGTTACTGATATCCGCATCGGCGGGCACGGCCAGGGCCGCAGCGGATCTGTCCTCCTTCAGGACCGGAACCCTGCAAAACCTTACCCTGCATAAGGAGCGCATACCAGTACCGGAAGCGCTGTTCCTTGACAAGGACGGCAAGCAGCGCAGCCTCGATGAATTCAGGGGCAAGGTGGTGCTGCTGAATGTCTGGGCCACCTGGTGCGCCCCCTGCCGCTATGAAATGCCGGCTCTCGACCGCCTGCAGGCCGCCATGGCGAATGACGACTTCACCGTTCTGGCCATGTCCATCGACCGGCGCGGCATCCCGAAGGTCGAACAATTTTTCCGCGAGCTGAAACTGCGCGCCCTGTCGATCTTTGTCGATCCCACGGGCCGTTCCGCCAGGCGCATGGGGGTCGTCGGCCTGCCGACCACCCTGCTGATCGACCGCCAGGGGCGCGAAATCGGCCGGCTGATCGGCCCCGCCGAATGGGACCGGGACGAGGTGAAGAAGCTGATTTCCGCCATCGTCGCCGAATAGGCCTTCAGGAAAAGCCCCTGTATACATCGGCAATGTTCCTGTTATGTTTACCCTCATGACGTTCCGGCGGAACCGCTGAAAGGCGGTTCCGCCCTGTCCATCCGCATGAGGCCGATATGACCGATCCGCTGTTTCTTCTTCTGGGCGCCCTGCTGCTGGCTGCATCCGGCGGCCTTGGCTGGCTGCTGGCCGCCCGCCGCCTTGGCCGCGAACGCGCCACCCTGGAGGAGGAGCGCAACCGCGCCCGCGAGGAACTGGCCCGCCTGCAGGGACAGGCGGAACATCAACAGGAAAAGATCGCCGGGCTGGAGGCGGAAATCGCCCGCCTTCGCACCGAGGCCACGCGGCTGCAGGAAGAACTGACCCGCGCCCGCACCCAGCAGCAGGAACAGCGCCGCGCCCATGAGGAAAAACTGGCCGAACTGGAAGCCGTGCGCCGCAACATCGAAAAGGAACTCGAATCCGTCACCGCCCGGGCCCTGAAGGACAATCAGGATCACTTCCTGAAAGCGGCCCGGCAATATTTCGAGGAACAGCGCAAGGTTTTCGCCAGCGAAGGCAAGCAGCGCAGCGAATCGGTGGAAAACCTGCTCAAGCCCATGGCCGAGACCCTGAAACGCTATCAGGAAAACCTCTCCAAGATGGAGAAGGAGCAGCAGGAGGCCTATGGCTCCATCCTCAATGAAATGAAAAACGTCATCGACGGGCAGATATCGGTGCGCAACGAAGCGGCGAAACTGGTTTCCGCCCTGCGCAGCGCCCCCAAGGCGCGCGGTATCTGGGGCGAGCAGCAACTGCGCAACTGTCTGGAACTGGGCGGCATGACCCAGCATGTCGATTTCCTGATGGAACAGAGCTTCGACCGCGACGATCAACGCCTGCGCCCCGATGTCGTCATCAAACTGCCGACGGGACGGAGCATCATCGTCGATGCCAAGGCCCCGATGAGCGCCTATCTCGACGCCATGGAGGCGGAAACGGAGGAAGAGCGCGATGCCCTGCTGCGCCAGCATGCCGGCCATGTCCGCCAGCACATGAAGGAGCTGTCGAGAAAGGATTACTGGAACAGGCTGACCGATACGGTCGATTTCGTCGCCATGTTCCTGCCCGGAGAAAACTTCTACGCCGCGGCGATGGAAAAGGACCCCGCCCTGCTGGAGGATGCGGTGCAGAACCGGGTGCTGATCGTCTCTCCCACCACGCTGATTGCCCTGGCCAAGGTCGTCGCTTATGGCTGGCGCCAGGAATCGGTGGCCGAAAACGCCCGCAAGATCGCCGAAACCGGCGAAGAACTCTACAAACGCCTGCGCGTCCTGGGGGAACATGTCGGCAAGCTGGGCAAGGGACTGAATTCAACCGTCAAATATTACAACAATCTGGTCGGGTCCCTCGAACACAAGGTCCTGCCGCAGGCCCGGCGTTTCGAGGATATCGAGGCGATGACCATTGCCAAAACCATACCGGAGATCGCCCCCATCGATGCACAGATCCGCCAGCCGCGCACCGATACGCCCGTCGCCCTGCCCGATGCGCCCGCCCCCGAGGCCGGAACCGACGGGGAAGATGACTGATCGGACAGATCGCCTGCGACAATGCGGCACTTGCCGCCGGCAACCCCCGGCCCCACACTTGAATCAAACGGGTGATTGAAATATTGCGGATCGCAAACGATCGCCAATCACGAACCCGGATCAGGGGAGGCGGAACCGATGAAAACCTTGCTGCTGAGAAAACCGGGGCGGAAAAACCTTACGCTGAGCGATCGCCCGGTCCCTGAACCGGGGCCGGGGCAGGTTCTGGTGCGCATCCGGGCCTTTTCCCTGAACTACCGCGACCTTCTGACGCTTGAGGGCGGTTACGGTTCTGCCCAGAAGCAGAGCGATCTCATCCCCTTTTCCGACGGCGCGGGCGAGGTGGCGGCGATTGGCGAAGGGGTCACGGCCTTCCGCCCCGGCGAGCGGGTCATCGGCAATTTCTTCCAGTCCTGGATCAGCGGCCCGCCGACGATGGCGCATTTCGCCTCGGCCCTCGGCGGCCCCATCGACGGGGTTGGCGCCGAATATTGCCTGTTCCCCGAACATGGCCTGGTCCGCACCCCCGCCCATCTCAGCGACGAGGAGGCCGCCGCCCTGCCCTGTGCCGGCCTGACCGCATGGTCGGCGGTGGTGGAACAGGGCAATCTCCGCCCCGGAAACAGCATCCTTGTTCAGGGCACGGGCGGCGTATCGCTGTTCGCCTTCCAGTTTGCCAAGCTGCTGGGGGCACGGGTATGCGCCACATCCTCTTCGGATGAAAAGCTGCAGCGGCTGAAAGCAATGGGCGCCGATGCGCTGATCAATTACCGCGAAACGGCAAAATGGGGGCGTGCGGCGGTAAAAGCGAACGGCGACCGCCCCTTCGATCATATCGTCGAGGTCGGCGGCCGCGATACCCTGAACGAATCGCTCAAGGCCATCCGCCCCGGCGGCAGCCTGTCGCTGATCGGCGTGCTGTCGGGCACCGACGTTAATCTGCGCCTGCCCTTTGTCGTCATGGCCAATATTCGCCTGCAGGGCATTACCGTCGGACCCCGCCTGCATTTCGAAAACATGCTCCGCGCCATGGCGGATAACGACCTGCATCCCGTCATCGACAGGGTTTTCGATCTCGACGAATTGGATGCGGCACTGGATCGCATGGCCGCCGGGCGGCATTTCGGCAAAATTTGCGTGCGCATGAACTGAACTGCGCTAACATGAACGGGTCTGCGCTGAGGGAAAAGGCGTCGGGAGGAAAAGATTCATGAGCAGGAAACGCCGTCGCAGAGGCCGCCAGAAATCGCTGCTGGAACCGGGGCCTCTGAACCGCAATCTGCGCCAGCTCGGCTGGTTCGCCGCGGCATTGATCGCCATCGTGCTGTTGTTCTGGATCTTTTCGCTGTTCCAGAACCCGGTACCCGCCAACGGCTGAAACCGCGGCGGCCGGGCACGAACCCCTGACACCCCGCCCCGGCTCATCGTTATGACTTATTTCCGGTCGATGATCGCCAGAAATTCGCGGCGGGTCTTTTCATCCTTGCGGAAGGCCCCCAGCATGCGGCTGGTCGTCATCGTCACCCCCGGCTTGTGCACACCGCGGCAGGTCATGCACTGATGCTCCGCCTCGATGGTTACGGCCACGCCGGCGGGTTTCAGCACCTCATCGATGATATTGGCGATCTGCGCCGTCATCTTTTCCTGTATCTGCAGGCGCTTGGCATAAACCTCGACGATGCGCGCCAGCTTCGAGATCCCCACCACCCGCGTGGTCGGCAGATAGCCGATATGGGCAACGCCGATAATCGGGGCCAGATGATGCTCGCAATGGGATTCGAAGCGGATATCCCTGAGCACGATCATCTCATCGTAACCGTCGATTTCCTCGAAGGTGCGCTGAAGAATCTCGAAAGGATCCTGGCTGTAACCGGCGAAATATTCCTCATAGGCCCGCACCACCCGCGCCGGGGTATCGCGCAGCCCTTCACGGGAAGGATCGTCGCCTGCCCAGGAAAGCAGGGTACGCACGGCCGCTTCCGCTTCTTCGCGCGTCGGACGTCCGTCGCCGGTGCCCCCTTCCTTCACGCCGTCTTCATCCTTCGCGCGCTGCGATCTGTGGGGTGCGTTCATGATGCCATCTCCTCAGCATGCCGGAACACCGGCGGCCAGCGGAGAGCCTTAGCGGCCCTTCCCCGGGTTGCGAACCCGTTATGCAGGGATATAGGAAAGGGCGGCGGTGCGGCAACAAAAACCTGCGTGAGCCGCCATAGCCCCAAAACCCCGCGCCCTCAGTGCAGGGTCGCTGCCTGATGCGGGCTGTCCAGCGAAAAGGCGGGAATGGTCACCTTGATCATGGAATCGCCCTCCACCTCCATCAGATAATATCCTTCCATGATCCCCGAAGGCGTCTCCAGCGGGGTGCCGCTGGTATAGCTGTAGCACTCGCCCGGCCCGATCCACGGCTGTTCGCCGACAACGCCGGTGCCCGAGACCTCCTCGACACGGCCGCCGGCATCGGTGATGCGCCAGAACCGGCGGCACAGGCGCACGGAACGGCCCGACATATTCTCGATATCCACCTTATAGGACCAGACGAAGCGGGCATTTGAGGGATCCGACTGATTGCCGAGGAAACAGGGCGTGACCGTCACGGCGATGCCATGACTGACCGCCCGGTATTGTCCGGCGCTACCATCGCTGTCCATCCCCGGAGTGCCTGTCGTCATCTGTTCCCGCCTCCTCGGCACCGGTTTACCCGCTTCCAGTGTACCCTCCCTGAACCGGCTTGAAAATGACGGAGACACGAAACCCGCCATATTCCTCAGCGCCCGCCCCGGTCCGCCGCAGCCAGCACCGGGGCCCGGCGGTCAGCGGCAGGGACGGCAATGGGCAGGGCATCCTCGGGCGGTTCGCCTGGGCAGCGCACAGGGCAGGCGAAGACGCTGACACGTCGGTTCTCCGCCCTGGCACGGCCGTCGGCCGTGGGCACCAGCGGCAGCATCTCCCCCAGCGCCGCCGTCATGATCCTGACCTTTTTGCCGTGCAGATAACGCCGCATCCAGGCGGCAACCGTCGCCGCGCGGCGTTCCGACAGCAGGCGGTTATAGGACCGCCCGCCCTGGCGGTCGGCATGGCCCTGCACCAGAAAACGACCGATGCCCCGGGCCGTGGCCCGGTCGAGAAAATCCGCCAATCGCGCCTTGCCCGCTGCCGTCAGGTCGAAGCGGGCGGTGGCGAAGCCGATTTGCAGGGCCTCCGGCGCCCCCGCGGCCCAGGGCATGGCCGCGGCCAGGTCCATCAGGCGCGCCTCCATCCCCTGACGGCAGGCATCGATATGGGGCTGCTGCCAGCCCTCTTCGCGCTGTTCGATCCAGCAATCGTAATAAATCTGGGCCCGCGCCGCCGTCCGCGGCCAGCGCCGGGCCGCCGCAGCCGCCCTGTAACGCTGCAGACGTTCGCGCCATATGGCAGCCCGGCGGCGGACAGGCGCATCCAGCCGCCAATGTTCCGGCGTCTCCGCCAGCGGCGCCTCACCCGCCCCTGCCCGGGCCGCCTTGGCGGCGAACAGGGCCGCATCGGGCCAGTCGTACTGATCCCGTTCCCACGCCGCCAGGCGGGCATAATCTTGCGCCATCGCCCGGATATATTCGCCACTTGCCGTTCCGTTTTCCGCCACATTCACCCGTGGCGCCGTGCAGGCGGACAACCCTGTCAGGGCCAAAACCGCCACGATGGCCGATTTCATCGCCAGCCTCCCTTCCTGTGTTCGCACGATCAGGGTTTAGCGGCCGATCCCGGCACCCGCAGGGCGGCATCCGGTCATTTCAGCGGCAATTATGAGGCGGTCTGGCGCGATCGCACCGCTTTCAGCGCTCCGCAAAGGCGAGACGGATACCCAGCCCCATCAGAACGGTGCCAAGGCCCCGCTCCACCCATATGCCGAGCCGCACATTCCGGCGCAGGGCCATGGTCAGCTTCTCGCCCGCAATCACCAAAACCGGTTCTATGACTGCGGCAACGGCAATGATCAGGGATCCGTGCAGAAATAGCTGCGCCCAGACGGGTCCGGCTCCTTCGACAACGAATTGCGGCAGAAAGGCAAGAAAGAAAACAGCGACTTTCGGGTTGAGCAGTGCCACCAGCGCCCCTTGCCTGTAGACGGAGAAAAAGCGGGGTTCGACCGCTTCCCCGTCAACCGTGAATTTACTGTCCTTGGCAAGCAGGGCCGTAATGCCGAGCCAGATCAGATAGGCCGCACCGGCCCATTTGACGACGGAGAACACCATCGCCGAGGTCGCGAGAACGGCGGAAAGCCCCAAGGCCGCCATCAGGACATGCCCGAAAGCGCCGGTCCAGATGCCGAACATGGCGGCAAAGCCCGCCTGTCGCCCGCCCCGGGCCGTCTGGCCCAGAATGAAGGCGATATCGGGTCCGGGCGAGAGATTGAGAAGCACCGCCGCGCTTAGGAATGCGCCCCAATGCAACAGGGTATAATCGAACATATGCGCGCCTCCCATCCCGGCATCGTTACATGGCCCGGAACAGATTCTGCTTCATTTTCACACCGCCTGCAATCCGCGGATGAGATCGGCCTCGATATCGGCCGGATCCTCCAACCCCACGGACAGGCGCAGCAGGCCGTCGCCGATCCCGAGAGCGGCGCGTTCCTCCGCGCCCAGGCTTTGATGCGTCGTCGTTGCCGGATGGGTGATCAGCGTTTTCGCATCGCCCAGATTGTTCGAGATATCGATCATCTCCAGCGCATTGAGAAAACGGAACGCCGCCTCCTTGCCGCCCTTGAGCGCGAAAGCCAGCATCGGCCCGCCGCAGCCGTTCATCTGACGCATCGCCAGTTCATGACCGGGATGGCCGGGCAGTCCCGGATAGCGCAGTTGCGCCACCTCATCCCGATCCTTGAGAAAGGAAGCCAGTCGTGCGGCATGGTCGCAATGGGCCCTGATGCGGATCGTCAGGGTCTCCAGCCCCTTCAGCATCAGCCAGGCATTGAACGGGCTGATCGAGGGGCCTGTATGGCGCAACCAGGCATTGAGATAATCGTCGTGAAACTGACGGTCGCACAGAACGACGCCGCCAAGGGAACGCCCCTGCCCGTCGATATGCTTGGTGGCGGAATAAACGACGATATCCGCCCCCAGGGCCAGCGGGCGCTGCAGAAGCGGCGTGGCGAAGACATTATCGACGATCAGCCGCGCCCCTGCCACATGCAGAAGATCGGCGATGGCGGCGATATCCAGAATGTCCAGCATCGGATTCGAGGGTGTCTCGATCAGGGCGCAGACCGTGTTCTCCCGGATCGCGGCCCGCCACTGATCGAGATCGCATCCGTCGATCAGGGTCGTCTCCACCCCGAAGCGCGGCAGTATCTCGTTGAGGATATAGCGGCTGGAACCGAACAAGGCCCTGGCGGCGACGACGTGATCCCCGGCTTTTAGCTGACACAGCAATGCCGCATGGATCGCCGCCATGCCCGACGCCGTGGCCCGCGCGGCTTCCGCCCCTTCGAGCTGCGCCATGCGCTCTTCGAACATCGCCACGGTCGGGTTGGAAAAACGCGAATAGATGAAACCGTCATCCTCGCCGAGAAAGCGGGCCTCGGCCTGTTCGGGACTGTCATAGGCAAAGCCCGAGGTCATGAACAACGCTTCGCTGGTCTCGCCGAATTGGCTGCGCCGCGTGCCGCCGCGCACCAGCCGCGTCGCCGCCGCCCAGGATTGCCGGGGGTCCGGGGCGGAATCGGTCCTGCCGCTGCCGTCCCGCGCCTTGTCGTGATCTTTCGTGGGGTCTGTCTGTTTCGGCATCCTATCGCCCTGCCTGCAGGCGGCCAGTTCCGCCATTGATCCGAATTCAGGCCGGGCTGGTCTCCGGCCTTTTAGCGTCTTGTTTTACGTGGTCGCAAGCCGGCCGGCTCAAATCACCACGGACCCGGCGCTTGTAGCAGCCGCGGCACACACAATCAAGCCGGGATTGCGTCAGTCCTTCCTTTCCTCGACACCGGGGATGTAATCGGCCCCGGAATCGGACTGGCGCGCACTCAGGATAATCCTGCGCCCCCCGGCGGAATCGGCATCGTCGGGATCGTGGGTGACCAGCAGGGTCGGAATGGCGGCCCTGCGGGCATGATCGAAAACGAAGCGCCGGATGCGGTCGCGCAAGGCCACATCGAGCTTGGCGAACGGTTCGTCCAGCAACAGGGCCCGGGGTGCCGAAAGCAGGGTGCGCATCAGCGCCACCCGTGCCTTCTGCCCACCGGAAAGGGTTGCCGGGTCGCGGCCGGCGAACCCTGCCAGCCCGGCATCGGACAAGGCCTCTTCCACCCGCCGGCGGCGTTCCGCCCGGCTCAGCCCGGGGGGCAGGGCGAAGGACAGGTTCTCCCCCACCGACATGTGCGGAAACAACAGGGCATCCTGAAAAAGGATGCCGATATGCCTTTCCTCGGGGGCGATCGCGGTCAGATCCGCCCCGTCGAGGCTGGCCCGCCCCGTAACCGTGAAATCGGGCCCCAACCCGCCGCAGAGAAAGGCAAGAAGCGAGGATTTGCCACTGCCGCTCGGCCC
>JALXAG010000226.1 GCA_026992315.1 Sneathiellales bacterium
GGCAAAGGAACGCCCGCACCGCACGTGATGGTGCGGGCGTTTTGCATATCAGGGCGGGGGCTGTGGGTTCGTCCGGCCTTTTTTCCGATTTAATCTCATGGTGTGAAACGGCTATACTGCGCGCCTGGCGCAGATTTTGGCTGTGGGAGATAGCCTCGTGAAAGCACTTGCAAGCTTGGCGCATGCCATCGACAGGCTCAACCAGATCGTCGGGCGATCCGTCGCCTGGCTTGCCCTGGGCATGGTTCTGGTTCAGTTCATCGTCGTCGTCATGCGGTACGTATTCGGTATCGGATCGATCGCCATGCAGGAATCGATCATCTACATGCATGGTGGCATATTTCTTCTAGCGGCCGGTTATACGCTGTGGCGTGGCGGCCATGTCCGCGTCGACATTTTTTATCGCGGTGCCTCCGCCACCAAGAAAGCAATCGTCGACCTGTTTGGCGTCGTCTTCCTTCTGATCCCGGTGGTTACCACCATCTGGCTCGTGAGCTGGCCCTATGTTTCCCAATCCTGGGCCGTTCGTGAAGGTTCGCAGGAAACCAGCGGTATTCAGGCGGTTTTCCTGTTGAAAACCTTCATCCTGATCTTCGCTATCCTGGTGCTGCTGCAGGGCATTTCCCTTGCCGCGCATTCCATTCTCGTTCTGGCCGGATTTGAGAAGCCGGAAGCCGAAAATGGCAGTGAGGCTGTTTGACATGACACTCGAAGAAACACTCGCCCTGATCATGTTCGGCGTGACCTGCGTCGTTCTCATGGCCGGTTTTCCGGTCGCTTTTACCCTTTCAGGCGTTGCCCTGGCCTTTGGCACCATCGGTTACTTCATGGATGCCTTCGACATGGCGTTTCTGACCGCCTGGCCGTCACGCATCTATGGCTCCGCCATTCACAATGAAATTCTGCTGGCCGTTCCCCTTTTCGTCTTCATGGGCGTGATGCTGGAACGATCCAAGGTTGCGGAAGAACTGCTCGAATCCATGGGGCGCCTTTTCGGCCCCATGCGGGGCGGTCTTGGCATTTCGGTCTTTTTTGTCGGCGCCTTGCTCGCCGCCTCGACCGGTATTGTCGGCGCCACGGTGGTGACCATGGGCCTGATGTCCCTGCCGACCATGCTGAAGCGCGGCTATTCGCCTGAACTGGCCTGCGGCGGTATCTGCGCATCCGGCACGCTGGGACAGATCATTCCTCCTTCCATCGTCCTTGTGGTGCTGGCCGATCAGATCTCCAACGCCTATGTCGATGCCCAGCGCGCCATCGGCAACTGGTCGCCCGAGCCGGTCTCCGTCGGCGATCTGTTCGCCGGCGCGATGATGCCAGGGCTGATGCTGGTCGGTTTCTACATGCTCTACCAGCTCGTCATGGCCTGGCTGAAGCCCGATTCCTCTCCCGCCATACCGCGCGAGGATCTCGGCGGAGACGGCAGAAGCTACATGGCGCAGATCCTTCATGCCCTCCTTCCGCCGGTTTTCCTGATCATTGCCGTGCTGGGTTCGATCCTGGCCGGCATCGCCACCCCGACGGAAGCGGCGGCGGTCGGTGCCGTCGGTGCCATTCTGCTGGCGGGGCTGCGGCTCGATGAAGGGCACGGAACGGTCATTTATCTTTCCGGCCTGGCCATGATCGTGATGTTGTTCCTGGCATCGAATTTCGATCTGCGCCTGGGCATGAATGAAACATCGAACACCAATATCATCGCCATTGCCGTGGCCGGTCTTCTGACCCTGCTGCTGACCTATGGCGTCATCGTCAGCCTGATCCGGGTGTTCCGCGCCGGCATTCTGACCAATGTCGTACGCTCGACCACGGAGATATCCTCCATGGTATTCATCATCCTGATCGGCGCGGCCGGGTTCAGCCTGGTGTTCCGTGGCTTCGGTGGCGATGACATCGTCCATGAATTCCTCACCAATATGCCGGGCGGCACCTTCGGCGCCATTCTGACCGTCATGTTGGTGATGTTCGTGCTCGGCTTCTTCCTCGACTTCATCGAAATCACTTTCGTGGTGGTGCCGATCGTCGCGCCGGTACTGCTGAAGCAGGATGTCAACCCGATCTGGCTCGGCGTGATGATGGCCATGAACCTGCAGACATCGTTCCTGACGCCGCCGTTTGGCTTTGCCCTGTTCTATCTGCGCGGTGTCGCCCCGCCATCGGTGACGACGATGCAGATCTACCGGGGTGTGGTTCCGTTCATTCTGATCCAGCTGCTTGGCCTGGCGCTGCTGTGGATCTTCCCGGAAATCACCACCTGGCTGCCGAAGGTGATCTTCGGAACAGATATCCAATAACCATCCCGGCATCGGCGGGATACGACAAGGGCCGCGGTTTCCCCGCGGCCCTTTTCAATGCCGGCATCTCACACGAAACTGCGGAATAAACCTGAACTGTCCCGTAATTACCCGCGGCGTTTTTTCAAGGCCCGCAGATCGATGATGCCCGCCGCCTCGCGCGGGTCCTGATCCGGGGGGAAGATGCGGGTCTTCTGCACTTTCTGCGTGCCTGTCGTCGGCAGGCTATCGAGGAACAGCCACCATCCCGGCAGTTTGAAATAGGCCAGCCTGTCTTCGAGGGCCTTCATCAGCGTCCGCGCCAACTCCTCATCGCCCAGATTCTCATCGCCACGCAGCCCCGGCATCGGTACGATGCAGGCCATCACTTCCTCATCGCGCAGATCGTCCGCCACGGCGATGACCGCCACCTGTGCCACCTGGTCCAGGGACTGCAGCGCGGCCTCCACCTCGGCGGCGGCGATATTCTCGCCGGAACGGCGAATGATGTTTTTCTTGCGGTCGATGAAGAAAAGCATGCCGCTTTCATCCTGACGGACCGTATCGCCCGTATGAAACCAGCCCCCCTTCCAGGCCTCTTCCGTCGCTTCTTCGTTGTTCAGGTAACCGGCGAAGAATCCCTTGCGCGGGTCATCTCCCTTGGCGCGAACGACCAGTTCGCCCGGTGTGCCGCGCGGCACCTCCCGATCCTGTTCGTCCACCACCATCGCCTCCAGCTCCTTGACCGGACGGCCGAAGGCGCGCGTATCGACCATGCGCGGTTCATGGCAATCGGCCAGAATACGGCCGGTTTCGGTCATGCCCCAGACCTCCACCAGAGGAAACCCGAAGCGTTCCTCGCAGCGGCGGTGCAGTTCCGGCTCTATCCCCGCCCCGAGGCCGAATTTGACGCAGTGGCGTTTCTCATGCTCGTTCGGCGGCTGGTTCAGCAGCAGCGGCGGGATGATCCCCAGATAATGGATAATGCTGGCACGGCTGTCGGCCACCTCCTGCCACCAGCTGCGGGGATGGAAACGGTCGGGAACGATCAGGCAGCCGCGGGCCAATATCATGCAGGTCAGCGACAAGGCCCCGGCATTCATATGATACAGAGGCAGGGGGTTGAAAAGCCGCTCCTGCCCCTGCTCGATATCAAGCACCCCGCCAAGAGTGCGGTACCATTCGCCGGCAGTCAGAAAGTATTCGTTGGTGAGAATGCAGCCCTTGGGCCGGCCGGTGGTGCCGGACGTGTACAGAAGGCAGATTTCCGTATCCGCCGACGGAACATGCGTCCGCGCTTCGGTGGCCGCTTCGGGCAGATCGTCCCCGGCCCGGAAGACCAGTACCGGCGGGCGCTTGGCGGCCCTGGCCGCAACATTTTCGCAGAAATCCAGGCGATGATCCAAGGTGATCAGCAGATCGCTGCCCGAATGATCGAGAAGATAGAGCAGCTCTCCTTGCGCATAATCGGGATTGACAGGCACGGCGCTGGCGCCGATCGCCGATAATGCCAGAAGATGCAGGATATAGGCCGGCCGGTTTTCCAGACAGAAGGCAATGCGGTGACCGTGGCCGTATCCGGCCTTGCGATAGGTGCGGATCAGCACCTCGACCGCCTTGCCGGCCTCGCCATAACTCAGTTCGCAGCCTTCCGGCGCATAATCGCGCCCGGCCAGCGGCGGCACGCACAGAAACGGCAAGGCCGGCGAATCCGCCACCGCCGCCCGGAATGCATCGTACAGGGTGTTCATCCCCTCCCCCAGTCTGAAGTCACGCCGTGAAACGATTATTGCGGTTGAAACCCCGCGGCGCCAGACGGCCGCTGCCGCCACGCCGGCCCAGATAGGGCGTCAGATCGCTTTCCGTATAGACCCGGCCCGAGGCCGTGGTCCAGGTCAGCCCGTCCGCGCGATTGAACAAGCGCGCATCGGACAGCCCGCCCTGGCGATAACGCTGCAGAATGACGCCGCGTCCGCGCGTCATCACCGGCAGTTCCTCGGCAGGGAATACCAGCAGCTTGCGGTTCTCGCCGATCACCGCCACCGTGTCGCCTTCGGCCGGAACGCACAGGACCGGCTTGTTGTCCTTTCCGGCATTGACCACCTGGCGGCCGTTACGGGTCTGGGCAACGGCCTTGTCCTCCTCGACAAGAAAGCCGCGTGCCTGTTCCGTTGCCACCAGAAGCCTGCCGCCGGGCTTGTGGACCTTCATCGCCACAATGGCATCGCCATCGGGCAGATCGATCATCAGACGGATCGGTTCGCCATGACCGCGCCCGCCCGGCAGCTTGTCGCAGCCAAGCGTGTAGAAGCGGCCATTGGCGGCGAGGATCAGCAATTTATCGGTGGTCTGGGCATGCAGGCGGAACAGCGGCCCGTCGCCATCCTTGAAGCGCACCTCGGCATCCGCGGCGATATGGCCCTTGATCGCCCGCACCCAGCCCTTTTGGGAACAGATCACGGTAATCGGTTCGCGTTCGATCAGCACATCGAGGGGGACATCGTCAATCGGCAACGCCTCGGCAAAGGTGGTCTTGCGCGCGCTGTCCGGCAATTTTGCCAGCTTCTTGCGCCAGGCTGAAATCTCATTGCCGATGTGGCGCCAGCGGGCCTTTTCGTCATCGAGCAGCGCCTGCAGCGCCGCCTGTTCCTCCTTCAGGGCCGCATGCTCCTTGCGGATCTCCATTTCCTCCAGCTTGCGCAGATGGCGCAGGCGCATGTTCAGAATGGCCTCGGCCTGCAATTCGCTCAGCCCGAAACGTTCCATCAGCACCGGACGGGGCTTGTCCTCATGGCGGATGATGGCAATCACCTCGTCCAGATTGAGATAGGCGGTAAGCAGACCGTCGAGAATTTCCAGCCGCCGGGCGATCTTCTCCAGCCGGTGACGGCTGCGGCGCAGCAGAACGTCGTGGCGATGATCGAGAAAGGCGCCCAGCACCTCCTTCAGGGGCATGATGCGCGGCGTCTGCGCTGCATCGAGCACGTTCATGTTCAGGCTGAAACGGATTTCGAGATCGGTCATGCGGAACAGATGTTCCATAAGGGCCTGGGCATCGACGCTGCGGTTCTTCGGTTCCAGAACCAGGCGCACCTCGTCGGTGGATTCATCGCGGATATCGGCCAGCGCCGGCAGCTTGCGTCCGGCAATCAGATCCGCCAGTTTTTCGATCAGCTTGCTTTTCTGGACCTGATAGGGGATTTCCGTGACCACGATGCGATAGGCGCCACGGGACAGTTCCTCCACCTGCCAGCGCGCCCGCAGGCGGAAGGAACCGCGCCCGGTACGATAGGATTCGGCAATGCTTTCCGGCGTTTCCACGCAAACGCCGCCGGTGGGGAAATCCGGTCCCTTGATGAATTCCAGCAGCGCCGCATCGTCGCACTGACGATGGCGGATCAGATATTTCAGCGCATCGCACAGTTCCAGCGCATTATGCGGCGGTATGCTGGTGGCCATGCCGACGGCGATGCCGGAGGATCCGTTGGCCAGCAGATTGGGAAAGGCCGCAGGCAGCACCACCGGCTCTTCATCCTCGCCATCGTAATTGGGGCGGAAGTCGACGGTGTTCTCGTCGATCCCTTCCAGCAGCATCTCGGCCACCACCGTCAGCCGCGCCTCGGTATAGCGCATGGCGGCGGCATTATCGCCGTCGATATTGCCGAAATTCCCCTGACCCTCGACCAGCGGATAGCGCACGGCGAATTCCTGCGCCAGGCGTACCATGGCATCGTAAATCGCCTGATCGCCATGGGGGTGGAAACGCCCCATGACATCGCCGACGATGCGCGCGCATTTCTTGAAACCGGCCTCCGGGTTCAGGCGCAAAAGCCGCATGGCATAAAGCAGGCGGCGATGCACCGGCTTCAGCCCGTCGCGCACATCGGGCAGGGAACGGGACATGATGGTGGACAAGGCGTAAGCCAGATAACGTTCACCGAGCGCCTGGCTCAGCGAAACGGGCCGGATATCCTCCTGGCCGGATGCAGGTGTCTGATCGCTCATGAGTTTTTTATATCAGCAGTTTTGCCGCCCGCAGCAAAAAACCGTTCCTCCAGCATTGTTCGCGCCTGCGGCAGCCCCCTGCCGCGATCGGCGAACAGTCTTTTTTCCAGAAAATGACGCCCGAGGGCAAGCCCGTCGGCCAGTTGTTCGCGAATCGGATAGTCCCGCGCGCCGCCGAGATAGGCGGGCAGACGCAGCAGACGCGGCGCATAGCCTCCCGCCGCCGCCGCCGTTACCGCATGACCGGTTTTCGGGGAAACGTATTCCAGCCCCTCCCCGGCGCCGGTCACGGCGCATCGGGACAGATCCAGGCCGAAACCGAGGGAGGACAGCAACCCCAGCTCCCACCGCGTATACAGCGCCAGCCATTCCCGGGGCGGCGATGCACACAACGCCGTCAGCAGAACGCCGGTGGCATCGAAGATATCGGCATGGGCCTCGCGCTCGGCCATGGCGGTATCGAGAATGGCGCATACCGCATTCAATGCCGCCAGCGCCAATGCATCCTCCAGCAGCAGGGCGCTGAGCGGTTCGGCGAGTTCGACACTGAAATGGCCCAGGGATTCGGCCAGCCGCCCGCTCCAGGCGGCGGTGACCCGGTTGCCCGGCTGCAGCACCCCGCGCAGGCGGCGCGACGTGCCGCCATGAACGAAGCCGGCGGCGCGGCCGTGATCGCGGGTGAACAGCGACAGGACGGCCCCGTTTTCCCCATGACGGCGGACGGACAGAACGAAACCCGTATCCTGCCAGTGCATGGTTCAGCCGCCCGGAAAATCCAGACCCATTTCCCGATAGCGTTCGGGGTCGTCCTCCCAGCGTTCGCGCACCTTGACGAACAGGAACAGATGCACGCGCCGGCCGAGGATTTCCTCCAGCTCCTGACGGGCGGCGGCACCGAGCGCCTTGATCGTCCGCCCGCCCTTGCCGAGAACGATGGCCTTCTGGCTGGGCCGCTCGACATAGATCACCTGGGATATCTTGACGCTGCCGTCCTGGCGTTCCTCCCAGCTTTCGGTTTCCACCGTTGTTGCATAAGGCAGTTCCTGATGCAGGCGCAGATAGATCTTCTCGCGGGTGATTTCGGCCGCCAGCAGCCGCTGAGGCACCAGCGCCAGCTGATCCTCCGGATACAGCCACGGCCCCTCGGGCAAGCGGCCGGCCAGATATTCCTTCAGATCCAGAATGCCGTCGCCCTTGAGCGCCGAGATCATGAAGGTTTCCTCGAAAGGAAACATTTCGTTCAGCCGGGCGGAGAGCGCCAGCAGGCCGTCGCGGCGCACCGTGTCGATCTTGTTGATCGCCAGCAACGCCTTGCGTTTATGAGCCTTCAGCCCTTCGATGATCCGCTCGTCATCGGCACCGACGCCCCGCTCGGCATCGACCAGCAGCACCACCATGTCAGCATCGCCCGCCCCGCCCCATGCGGCTTCGACCATCGCCCTGTCGAGGCGGCGACGCGGACGGAAGATGCCCGGCGTATCGACGAAAATGATCTGCGTATTCTCCCAGATGGCGATGGCCGTGATGCGTGCGCGCGTCGTCTGCACCTTGGGCGAGACGATGGAGACCTTTTCCCCCACCATCTGATTGAGCAGGGTCGATTTTCCCGCGTTCGGCGCACCGATAAGAGCGACGAAGCCGCATCGGGTATCCCTGTCAGTCTGTTCCATCCTTGCGATATTCCTTCAATAGACGGGCAGCGGCGTCCTGCTCCCCCATCCGTTTCGATTTTCCCTTGGCCCGGGCCGACCCGATGCCCGGCACCGTCACCTCGATCGTGAAAACGGGCTGATGCGGCGGCCCGTCCTGGGCAATCACCTTGTAGACCGGCGCCCCATGGCCCTGACGGTGGGCCCATTCCTGCAGGCTCGATTTGGCGTCTTTCGGCGCCGACACCATGCCCACCAGCATTTCCCGCCAGTAGCGAATGACGAAGGCGCGTGCCGCCTCCAGACCGCCGTCCAGATAGATGGCGCCGATCAGCGCCTCGCAGGCATTGGCCAGGATGGCCTTGTTCATCGGCCCGTCACGTTCGCTCGCGGCCACATCTATATAGTGATCGAGCTGCAGTTTTTCAGCCACCAGGGACAGACTTTCCCGACGCACCAGCGCGCTGAGGCGCCGGGCCATGTCCCCTTCGCGGGCCTGGGGGTAACGACGGTACAGCTCATCGGCGATCACCAGCCCCAGCACCCGGTCGCCAAGAAATTCCAGCCGCTCGTAATGGCGTTCGGCGGAAGAAACGGAGGGATGGGTCAGGGCCTCCGCCAGCAGGGCCGGGTCGCTGAAGGTGTAGTCGATCCTGGCGCACAGGGCCTGTTGGCGCTTCTTCATTGCAAGCCCGATTACTGAATCGTCGTGAACAGGCGCGAATAACGGATATTGAACGGCAGCTTCCAGATCTGCCACATGCTGGTGCCCTTTTCCAGCGACATGAACAGCACCCGCGCCGGACCGACCAGATTTTCCTCCGGAATGAAACCGACATCGAAACGGCTGTCGAGGGAATTGTCCCGATTGTCGCCCATGCCGAAATAATGCCCCGGCGGCACGGTGAAAACCTGCGTATTGTCGCCGGCGCTGCCGCGAATGGCATCCAGCGTCAGATAGGAACGCCCGTTGGGCAGGGTTTCGCGGTATTGCGGTATCCGCACCACCCGCCCGTTGCCCAGCGGATAGAGAAAATCGTCGACCCGTTCGCGTTTCACGGCGACATCGTTGATATACAGCACCCCCTTGCGCACCTGGATGCGGTCGCCGGGCAGCCCGATGATGCGCTTGATGTAATCCTGGCTGGGATCGGAAGGCAGCTTGAACACGGCCACATCGCCGCGCACCGGCGGGCTGGCCCAGATGCGGCCATCGAACAGCGGCAGGCTCCAGGGCAGGGAATAATGGCTGTAGCCATAGGTGTATTTGGAAACGAACAGATAATCCCCGACCATCAGCGTCGGCAGCATCGATTCAGAAGGAATGTTGAACGGCTCGAAGGCGAAGGAACGCACGCCAACGGCGATCAGAACCGCAACGACCAGCGTCCTGACCAGTTCGCCGAAACTTTCCTTTTTCTTCTGCCGGGAATGGCTTTTTCCTAATGCCGACACGATTTTCTCCGTTCAGATACGCCGCCGGGGCGGCTGTTTCATGGCCGCGGCACCGCCGAAATGACGACAAAGGCCAGGGCCATCGGCGGTTCGTCGCTCAGGGACAGGTCGATCCGCCCCGCACAACCGGAAGGCAGCAGCGAATCCACGCATGCCCTGGCCCCGCCTGACAAATTGAGCACCGGACGACCCGCCGCATCGTTGATTACCGCGATATCGCGCCAGGCAACGCCCTTGTCTATACCGGTCCCGACCGCTTTGGCAAAGGCTTCTTTCGCCGCGAAGCGTTTGGCGAGAAACGCCGCCCGGTTCCGGGCCCGGGCGGCACCGTCGCGTTCCTCCGCGGCGAACAGGCGGTTGAGAAAGCGCTCGCCGAAGCGCTCCAGCCCCGCCTCGATGCGCCGGATATCGACGATATCCGCCCCGATGCCGACGATCATGACCAGCCGTCCTTCACGGATTGGCGCCTCACACGCTCACAACGGCATCGCCGCGCGCATCGTCCATCAGTGCACGCATCCGGCGGATTGCCGTTTCAAGACCGATAAAGATCGCCTCCCCGATCAGAAAATGACCGATATTCAGTTCGACGATCTCACCGATCGCCGCCACCGGCTGCACCGTATCGTAATCGAGACCATGCCCGGCATGGCATTCCAGGCCCAGTTCGCGGGCGAAGGCCGCCGCTTCCCTGAGACGCTGCAGCTCCCCTTCCCGCGTGGCGCCGGTGGCATGGCAGAAGCGGCCCGTATGCAGCTCCACCACCGCCGCGCCGAGAGCCTTGGCGACATGAAGCTGCACCTTCTCCGGATCGATGAACAGGGAAACCCGGCAACCGGCATCGGAAAGCTTCTGCACATAAGGGGCGAGATGGCGATGCTGGGCGGCCACGTCCAGCCCGCCTTCGGTCGTCAGCTCCTCGCGCTTTTCGGGGACGATACAGCAGGCATGGGGGCGATGACGCAGGGCGATGGCCAGCATTTCCTCCGTCGCGGCCATCTCGAGGTTCAGCGGCAGGTCGATTTCCGCGGCCAGACGGTCGATATCGGCATCGGAAATGTGGCGCCGGTCCTCGCGCAGATGGGCGGTGATGCCATCCACACCGGCCTTGGCGGCCACCATCGCCGCGCGGACGGGATCGGGGTGAATGCCGCCGCGGGCATTGCGGATGGTCGCCACGTGATCGATGTTCAGTCCCAGGCGCAGATAAGCGCTCATCGGTTTCTCCTCCAGGCGGAATGTCCGAATTCAACTCCTGGCCCGGCATCAGGCCTTCAGATCGCGGCTGCCCGGCTTGATCGCGGGCAGGGCTGCCAGCTCCGGCGGTAATGATGCCGGGTCATAGGCCGGCACGTCAAATTCTATCAGCGAGATCAGCGGCACACCGATATCGGCCTTGCCGCAGCTACGGTCGACCAGGCAACTGCCGGCAACGACCGTACCGCCATGTTCTTCGATGCAGGCAATGCATTCGCGGCTGGACTTGCCCGTCGTCACCACATCCTCCGCCATCAGAACCTTTTGTCCCGGTTCGATCGCAAAGCCGCGGCGCAGGGTGAAGCGACCGTCGACCCGTTCGGTAAAGATGGCCGGAACGCCAAGCTGGCGCCCCATCTCATAGCCGACGACGACACCGCCCATGGCCGGGGAAACGACAAGATCTATCGCCCCATCCCCCAGCGCCGCCGCGATTTTCGCCGCCAGCGCCGCACACAGCCGGCCCGCCCGGCGGGCATCCATCAGAACCCGCGCGCACTGAAAATAATAAGGGCTGCGCAAGCCGGAGGACAGGATGAAATGCCCCTCCAGCAAGGCGCCGGCTTCGCGGAATTCGCTCAAGACTTCTTCCCGATCCATGGTCGATACTCTCCAGGAATGAATGATGTTGAATGATAGCGGATATCCGGGCCTCCACGGCAACGGAAGAATGACTGTCCCTACCGTTCCCTATCCGCGGGCCCGCTCAACCGAGCATATGGCCTGATCGGCCCGCAGGGCGGCGACGATATTGGTCAGATGCTTCACGTCGCGCACCTCGACATCGACGATCATTTCAAAAAACTCGGCGCTTCTGTGAACGATGCGAAGATTGCTGATATTGCCCATGTTGCGGGCGATGATGGTGGTCAGCGAGGAAAGCGCCCCCGGTTCGTTGGCAACGACGGTCTTCAGACGGCCGACATGGTTGTTTTTCTCCTCCTCTCCCTGTCCCCAGGAAACGTCGAGCCAGCGTTCCGGCGATTCGGCGAAATTATCCAGCGTATCGCAATCGATGGTGTGTATCGTCACGCCCTTGCCGGTGGTGACGATGCCGACGATACGATCCCCCGGCAGGGGGTGGCAGCATCCGGCAAGATGCACGGCCATGCCCGGTATCAGCCCTTTGATGGCAATCGGCTCATCCGCAGCACCGCTTTTCCTGCGCCCCACGGCCTTCGCCGCCACATCGCCCGTTGCGTCCTTCTGTTCCGGGTAAAGCTGCGCGATAAGCTGACGCCCCGTCAGCACCCCCTCGCCCAAAGCGACGAACACATCCTCGAGGCTTTCATAACCCAGCCGGGCCAGGCCGCTTTGGATCGCCTTGTCGCTGAAGGGAATGCCCGCCTTGCGGAAGGCCCTTTCGCCGATCTGACGGCCCAGTTCGAGATACTGATCCCGTTTCTGCTGGCGGATGAACCGGCGGATGGCCGAACGCGCCTTTCCGGTAACGACGAAGCCTTCCCACGAAGGGGAC
>JALXAG010000227.1 GCA_026992315.1 Sneathiellales bacterium
GCTATGGCAATTCTGGCCACGGACCCCTCCCGCTTGCGGCATCGGGGCGGGGCTTCGGCCCCGCCCCGGTCAGATCAGGCGAGCCGCTTCAGGGCATCGCGCAGTTTTTCCGCCGTTTTCTCCAGCACCTGAAGGCGGGCGCGCTGTTCCTCGACCACATGGGCCGGCGCCTTGGCGATGAATTTCTCATTGTTCAGCCGCCCGGACAATCCGGCCATGTCGCGTTCGCATTTGGCGATGGCCTTTTGCAGGCGCCCCACCTCCTGTTCGATATCGATGACATCGCCAAGGGGCAGGATAACCGTTGCCTCGTCATGGACGATCTGCACGGTGCCGCGCCCGGCTTCGGCCTCCCCTTCCAGTCTTTCCAGACGGGCAAGGCGGGAGATCTGCGACCAGTTGGCGTTCAGCCGCGCCATGTTTTCAGCACTCATCCCGCTGAAGGAGACAGGAACGCGCGCCCCGGGCGGCACGTTCATTTCCGAACGCACGCCGCGCACCGCGCCGATCAGGCGGATCACCCAATCGATTTCCGCATCGGCATCCGCCGACTGCAGTTCATCGCCGAGATCCGGCCAGCGCTGCAGGATCAGCCGCCCCGGCTTGTTAAGCTGCTGCCACAACGCCTCGGTAATGAAGGGCATGAAAGGATGCAGCAGGCGCAGGATCTGTTCCAGCACCCAGGCGGCCGTGGCCCGGGTTTCGGCCTTCACCTCTTCGTCCTCGCCCTGCAATGCCGGCTTGGCCAGCTCCAGATACCAGTCGCAGAACTGGCCCCAGACGAATTTGTAGACGGCGCCGGCGGCCTCGTTGAAGCGGAAATCGGCCAGCGCCTGCGATATCGCCCTTTCGGTGCGCACCACTTCGCCGACAATCCAGCGGTTGAGCGGCGTTCGCACCTTGGCCAGATCGAAGCCTTCGGCAATGCTGCATTCGTTCATCTGGCAGAAACGGGCGGCATTCCAGAGCTTGGTGCCGAAATTACGGTAGCCTTCGACCCGGCTTTTCGACAGCTTGATATCGCGGCCCTGGGCGGCCATCGCCGTCAGGGTGAAGCGCAGGGCATCGGCGCCGTATTCATCGACGAATTCCAGCGGATCCATGACATTGCCCTTGGATTTGGACATTTTCTGGCCCTTTTCATCGCGGACCAGGGCATGGATATAGACGGTGTGGAACGGCTCCTTATCCATGAAGCGCATGCCCATCATCACCATGCGCGCCACCCAGAAGAAGATGATGTCGAAACCGGTGACCAGCACGTCGGTCGGATAATAGCGGGCCAGTTCCGCCGTATCCTCCGGCCAGCCCAGGGTCGAAAACGGCCACAGGGCCGAGGAGAACCACGTATCCAGCACATCGGTTTCCCGGCGCAGCTCCACCGCCTTGCCGTAATGGGCGGCGGCGGCGGCCTGCGCCTCCTCCTCCGTCTCCTCGACGAAGATGGTGCCGTCGGGGCCGAACCAGGCCGGAATCTGATGCCCCCACCAGATCTGGCGCGAAATGCACCAGGGCTGAATGTTGCGCATCCATTCGAAATAGGTGTTTTCCCAGTTGCGCGGGACGAATTTGATCCGCCCGCTTTCCACCGCCTCGATCGCCGGTCCGGCCAGGCGCGCGGCATCGACGAACCACTGATCGGTCAGCCACGGCTCGATGACCACCCCCGAACGATCGCCATACGGCACGATATGGGTGATATCCTCGATCCGTTCCAGCAGCCCCTGGGCTTCGAGATCGGCGACGATGCGCTCGCGCGCCTCCTCCCGGCTCAGCCCGCGATAGGGTTCGGGAACCCGATCGTTCAGGCAGGCATGGGCATCGAAAATATTGATCATTTCGAGATCATGGCGGCGGCCGACCTCGAAATCGTTGAAATCATGCGCCGGGGTGATCTTGACCGCGCCCGATCCCTGCTCGGGATCGGCATATTCGTCGGCGACGATGGGAATGCGCCGCCCGACCAGGGGCAGAATGACATGGGCGCCGACAAGATCGCGGTAGCGCTCATCCTCCGGATGGACGGCGACGGCCGTATCGCCCAGCATGGTTTCGGGCCGGGTGGTGGCAACGGTGATCCAGGCCCCTTCCCGCCCTTCGAGGGGATAGCGGATATGCCACATATGCCCCCGGACTTCGCGCTGTTCGACCTCGAGATCCGAAATCGCGGTCAGCAGCTTGCAGTCCCAGTTGACCAGCCGCTTGTCACGGTAAATCAGCCCGTCCTTGTAGAGCGAGACGAAAACCTTGCGCACCGCGGCGGACAGCCCCTCGTCCATGGTGAAGCGTTCGCGCGACCAGTCGCAGCTCGCCCCCAGGCGGCGCAGCTGATTGGTGATCGAACCGCCCGATTTTTCCTTCCACTGCCAGACACGGCGGATGAATTCCTCCCGCCCCAGATCGTGGCGGCTGATGCCTTCGGCGGCAAGCTGGCGTTCCACCACCATCTGCGTGGCGATGCCGGCGTGATCGGTACCCGGCTGCCACAGGGTATCCTTGCCCTTCATGCGGTTGTAGCGGACCATGACGTCCTGAAGCGTATTGTTCAGGGCATGCCCCATGTGCAGATTGCCGGTGACATTGGGCGGCGGAATGACGATGGCGAAGCTGTCCTTCGCCCCGTCCTTGTCGATGGCGCCGGCCTTGAAGGCCCCGCTCTGTTCCCAATCGGCATAAATCTCGCGCTCGACCTCCTGAGGCCGAAAAGTCTTGTCCAGCATCGCTGACGGTTTCCACTAACTGAAAAACAGGGCCACGATAAGGAAATTCCGGGCCCGTGGCGGTTGCCCGGAGCGGTTCAGAGTTTGTCGTCCTCGGCGCGGCCGGCCAGCTTGGCCACCTCGCGTTCGACGATGCGTTGAACCATCTGCGGCAGATTGTTGTCAAGCCATTCGCGCAGCATCGGGCGCAGCAATTCCTTGACGATATCCTCGATGGTCTTGTTCTGCCCGATCGCCAGCCCCTGGGTGGCGCTGAGCGTCGATTTGAACCCGGCCAGCGTATCGGCCGTCACCTCGGCCGTCTGCGGCGATATCAGCCCGTCGTCGTCGCCGGCTACGGGTTCAGGTTCCGGCTCGGGTTCGGGCTCTTCCTCGACCATTTCGGTCAGTTCGAGAACATCTTCTTCTTCCGGCTCCGGTTCGGGCTCGGGTTCCGGCTCGGGCTCCTCCTCGACCATCTCGATTTCCGGTTCAGGCTCGGGCTCCGGTTCCGGCTCGGGTTCGGGCTCCGCCGCCGGTTCCGGCTCGGGCTCCGGTTCGGGTTCCGGCGCCGGCTCCTCGGCCTTCACCTCCTCCTCGCCGTCATCGGAAATGATGCGGCGGATGGAAGCGAGGATTTCCTCCATCGTCGGTTCTTGTTGTTCTTCTTTTTCGTCGCTCATCGTGAAGCCTCACATACCGGGCGCATGGTGTGGTCTCAGTCCAGCCCGCCACCGGTGCCGATCCACTGATCCCTGACCTGGCGATAGTGCTGTTCGGGATCGTAATAATCAACATTCAAGCCAATATTCCTGGCGGTGAGCAGGCCGATCGCGCTCTGCAGGGAATAGGCGGCGACATATTCGTCGCGTTCGGCACGGACAAGCGCCACCTGGGAATCGAGCAATTCCTGTTCCGCATCGAGCACGTCCAGCGTGGTCCGCGAACCGACCAGGGCTTCCTGCTGCACCCCTTCCAGGGCGATGCGGTTGGCCTGAACCTGCTTCTTGTTGGCCTTGATTCGCGACCGCGCCGTGGTCAGCGCCTCCCAGGCCTGAATGACCTGCGCGCGCACCTGGCGCATGGCCTCGTCGATCTGGACCTTGCGCTGGCTGTTGACCTCGCGGCTCTGGCGCACCTGGCTGTACACGGCGCCGGACTGATAAAGCGGCACGCTGATACGTGCCTTGATGCTGGCGCTGGTGGTTTCGCTGCTGCGGGTCGAGCTGTCCTCGCTGTAGGAAACAGCGCCTTCGAGCGATACCGTCGGCAAAAGCTGGCCCGATGCGGCGCGGATATCCTTTTTCGATGCCAGTTCGCGTTCACGGGCGGCGATCAGCACCGGATTGTTTTTCTCGGCCACCGACAGGGCCTCATCCTCGCTTTTCGGCAGATTCGGCAAGGGTGGCGGCGGCTGCAGATCCCCCGGCTTGCGCCCCATGACCCGTTCGTAAGTGGCCTTGCTGGAAATCAGATTGCCCTGTGCCTGGATAAGATCGCTGCGGGCGCGCGACAGGCGCGCCTCGGCCTGGGCGACATCGGTGCGCGTGATTTCACCGACCTTGAAACGGTCGTTCGCGGCTTCGAGCTGGCGTTTGAGCACCGCGACATTGTTTTCGTTCAGCTTCACCACCGCCATGTCGCGCAACACGTCCATATAGGCGGTCACCGCCTGCTGAAGGATCGTCTGTTCGACATTGTGCAGATCGGCCCGGCCGGCGCGCACCTGGGCTTCTGCCGATTCCGTCGCCGCAACGGTGCGTCCGCCGCGATAAAGCGGCTGGCTGAGCGAAAGGGAAAGAGACAGAGGATTGAGCGTCGTATCCGTATTCGAAAGGCTGCTTTGCGAATCGAGACTGGTTCGCCCGTATTCGCCGCTGGCCGTCACCGTCGGCCGCCAGCCGGACAGGGCCTGGGGCACCGCCTCGTCAGTGGAGCGCAGGGCGGCACGCTGGGCGTTCAGGGTGGGGTTGTTCAGATAAGCGGCGGTCAGCGCCTCCTTCAGGGTTTCGGCCTCGGCCCCTGACAGACCGATCATCCCCGCCAGAACCCCCGCGACTGTAACAACGGCCAGCTTTCGCATATCTCACCCTTTCACGAATGCACAAACATCGGGGCCACATGCCGGAACATATGTCTTCCGCCCGGCTTTATTGCATGCGGAAGATATCACCGGTCTTACGCCCAAACGCGAAACATTTGGTTAATACAGCCGAATAAGCTAACCCCTTGCGCCCTGCAATCCAAGAGCTTCCTCCTCCGGCAGCCTTCATTCGCCCCGACCGCTGCGGCCTTCAGCCCTCAGAACAGGAATTCCCGCTTTCTGCGGAAACCGGGCAATGGCTGTATCGCCGCCTCGAACAGGGCCCGGTGGCTGATCACGCCGGCGGTGTTGAGATAGAGCACCGCCTCGCCGAGCTTGCCCGCCTGTTCGATCACGGCCAGCAGCCTGCCGCCATCGGCCAGCTGGTCGAGCAGGGCCCGGGGCACCTCCTCCACCTCCCCTTCGAGCAGGATGACATCGAACGGCGCCTGCCGGGGCAGACCGGCTTCGAGCCTGCCTTCGACAATGGCAACGTTATCGCAGCCGATACGGGCCAGATTGGCGGTGGCCTTTTCGGCCAGTTCCTTGTCTTCCTCCAGGCCGATCACGCTGCCGGCGAGGCGGCCGAGCACCGCAGACGAATAGCCGGTGGCACAGCCGATATCGAGAACCGTATCCGCCGCGCTTATCTGCGCTTCCTGCAGCAGGCGGGCAAAGGTCAGCGGTTCCATCAGGTAACGGCCATTGCCGAGGGGGATATCCTCATCCATGTAAGCGACGCCGCGCAGGGCGGCGGGGACGAAAATCTCACGGGGAATCGAATCCAGGGCCTCCACCACCGCCTCGTCGGTGACGCGGTTGGGCCGCAACTGGCTGACCACCATGGCATGGCGGGCCGTTTCATACTGCAGGGTGTTTTCCTGTTCGCTCATGGTCCGATATCCCGTTGGAAAACTGAGGTTCACGTTCACTCCCGCCTATATAAAGGCTGTGGGGCCAGAACACAATTGCGCGTTCGCAAATCGGCCTGCGCCATGCAATGCCGGCAACGGGGCCAGGCGCCCGGCCGCAGCGAACAAGCAAAGGATTAAGGAAGGGCCGGACCGCTTGACCCCCGCCGGCGGGGCGGCTATACACAGCCCGTCGCGCCGCGGGCCGCCCGCCCCGGCCGCGAAGCCCATCGGCGCGGTGGGAGAGTGGTTATCCAGCGGCCTGCAAAGCCGTGTACACCGGTTCGAATCCGGTCCGCGCCTCCATTTTCCCTTCCGTTTTCCGCATTACCCCTGGCTTCACGGACGCCTGTCCTTACCCTCACGGATAGCGGCCGGAGGGGGGCCCGCCCCTTTGCCGCCCCCTTTCCGGGCGCGCCGCATGCCCCTTCATGCCGCCGCTGCGGGCGGGGAAGAATTTTTTTGAAAAAAATGTCATAATGGGCTGGAAAGCGGCGCAAGTCTTTGCTACATACCCAGCCGTGCCGAGCACTGATCCCCGGTAGCTCAGTTGGTAGAGCAGGTGGCTGTTAACCACCCTGTCGCTGGTTCGAGTCCGGCCCGGGGAGCCAATTTCGATCCGCCGGCACGGCGGTTCCTGAACCGAAACGAGACCCCGCAGGGAAAACCCCGGCGGGGTCTTTGCTTTTCTTCCCGCCCTCCTGTTTCCCCCATCTACCCGCTCTTCCCCGATTGTCTTCCCTGATTGTCTTCCTTGTTGGACCCGGGGCGTTTACCGGTGGGCGGTTGGCCGGAAAGGGGGCGAGCACCCGCATCTGGCTACCACAACCAACGACCCATCGAAACCGCATGTCATTTGTAAGTCAAAAAGGTTAAATGAACAAACAAAGGGCCAGTCTTTACGCTCCGCCTCCTGTTTCGTTGCGGCATCTTTTGACACTCTGCTCTTTGCGCTCTGGCCCTTGCATCGTTCAGGCTGGGTTCAGCCCTTCCCTTCGGCGCCCCCTGGCTGTGGCACCGCATCCTCGGCCACGGCCTGATCGTACAGGCCCAGGCCCCGGAGGGTCTGGCGGGCGGCGGCCCATAATTCCTCTTCCGAGCGCACCACCTTGCACATGACATTCAGGCCGATCAGCAGGTTTTGCAGGGCCAGCGCCTTCTCGTGCAGGTCGCCGTTATCCGTGATTTCGCCATTCTCCGCCGCCCGGCGCAGCAGGAATTCCAGCCGCCCGATATTGCCGAGCACGGCCCGTTCCAGCACAGGGCCTAGGGTATCGTCCACACCGACCAGTTCGGCCACGCAGTTGATGACCATGCAGCCCCGTGCCTGTGCATCGGCAGCGCGGATGCGGCAGACCTCCCGGAATACCCGGGTCAGCAACGGCAGAACGGGCCGCTTATCCCCGCCATCGTTCAGCGCCCGGTCGGGCGATTGGCTGAAATAACGCTCCAGCACCTCTTCGAACAACGCCGCGCGATCCCCGAAGGCGTTATAGAAACTGGAGCGGGTGATACCCAGTTTTTCGGAAACGGCCTTAACCGAGCAAGCGGCGAAGCCGTTCTTCCATATCTCGTTCATCACCGTTTCCACGGCTTCGTCCCGATTGAATTTTGCCGGCCTGCCCATGCCCGTCACCGTTTTTGCGCCTGATTTTATACATGTATGGACAAAATAGAAAAATATGTTTTATACATATATGGACAAAACAGGGAATGCGCAATCGCATTCCCGGCAAGGGCAGCAATTCCGCTGCTTTTCCGCCATATTCCGGCAAAGGAGAAAATCATGGCCGCTTTTTTCGTTTCCACCGTCACGATCAGGAATAAGGAAAAATTCCAGCAATATGCAGAACAGGCGGCGGCCACCTTCGCCCCCTATGGCGGGGAACCCGTGCTGCGCGGACAATTCGACGCCGCCCTGGCCGGCAATGCCGAGCATCAGGCTGTGGGCATCGTCCGCTTTCCCGATCAAGCCGCCCTGAAGGCCTGGTATGATTCGGAAGGATACCGGGCCCTGATCCCGCTGAGGGATGAAGCGGCGGAGATGACGCTGGTGGCCTATTCGGAACCGTCATAACCAAGGGCAGAGCGGAGCACAGCCATGCGCCACTTCAGCATGATTGAAGAACAGGCGGCGAAACGCAAGGGAGGTGCGGATGCGCTGGCCTCCCTGCTTTCCGCGCCGCTGGAAAAAGAGAGAATGGCCCGGATTCCTGATGATCGCTGGTTGTCTGCCATGGTGAAATGCGTTTTCCAGGCAGGATTCAACTGGCAGGTAATCGAGCGGAAATGGCCCCGCTTCGAACAGGTCTTCGAAGGATTCGACCTGCATCGCTGGGCAATGATGTCCGATGACGATCTGGACCGGCTACTGAAGACGGAAGGCATCGTCGCCAATGCCGCCAAGATCCGTTCCGTCGGGGCCAACGCCGCCTTTCTTCTGGAACTGAGTACGGCATATGGCAGCGTGGCGGCATATTTCTGTAGTTGGAAAGTGGCGGAGTATTGCACGAACCTGCGCCGGCTTCAGAAGAGCGGCGCACGCCTTGGCGGGCGGACCGGGCAGATGTTTCTGCGGCGCATGGGGGTGGACACGCTGGTGTTTTCCCCCGATGTGCTCAAGGCCCTCGAACGGGAAGGCGTGGTCGGCAAAATGCCCTCTTCGAAGGCCGACTTCGCCGCATTGCAGGCGGCGATCGATCGCTGGCATGGCGAAAGCGGCCGCCCGCTGACCCAGATCAGCCAGATACTGGCGCTTTCGCTCGATTAGGTTCGGCCCGCCGGTGCCCTGTTCCCAACTGTTCCAGGCCTGCATACGCCGCCGTGCGTGTTGAAATCGGGCACATACGCCCAAACCTTCCCCTTGCCGTAGGGTTTTGCTTCCCCTATGGTGGCGAGGACGGTTTCCGCATGCCCGCACGGGCCGGAAGGGATGGAACCATCCCCAGGGAACACGGAGGAACAAGCGTTCCCAGCCGTGGCTGCCCCCGCAACTGTACGCGGCGAGCCCGCCCCGAATGCCACTGGAACAGCCGCATGGATGCGCTCCGGGAAGGCGGGGCCGGGCACTGACCCGCAAGCCAGGATACCTGCCGTCATTGCAATGCGGCCGCGGAGGGCGGCGGGGCATGGCATGGCGGATCGCTGCCGTTTCGTGGTTTTCCGCATCTGTCATCTCCTCCCTCTCCCCGTCCGCCGGACCATACCCTGCGCGGGTGCGCGCAAGAAAGAGAGGTACACAGATGCATATCGAACCCGGCTATATCGCCCCGGCAAAAGTGCTCATGGCCAATGCCGCCGCCAGCGGCGTCCTGATCTATTATGCGAAGGATCTGATCAAATCGCCCGCCGTCATTGTGAAAACCGGCGCGGCCGCCGTTTTCTTCTCCCTGTTCATGCAAAGCTTTCATATGAGCGTCGGCCCATCGGAGCTGCACTTCATCGGCGCTTCGGCGATTTACCTCACCCTCGGCTTCATTCCCACATTGTTCGGCTTCGCCCTGGGGCTACTGCTGCAGGGACTGCTGTTCGAACCGGGCGACCTGCCGCATCTGGCCGTCAATTCCCTGAGCCTGATCGTGCCGCTTGCCACGATGCACTATTCCTTCGGCCGGCGCTTTTTCGATAAAGAGAACAAGCTGAAGCTTAGCTGGGCACGAATCCTCAAGGCCGATGCGATCTATTATTCGGGCGTGACCGCCATGGTCGGGTTCTGGCTGCTGATCGGCGATGTGCCGACGCCGTTTCATGCCTGGGCCACCTTCGCCTCGTCCTACATCTTCATCGTGGCGCTGGAACCGCTGGTCACCTTCGCGGCGGTTTCTCTGCTGAAGCGCTATCAGGACAATCGGCTGATCTCTTCCCTGTTCATCGTCAGGCAATTGCGCCTGAGCTGAGCGCCCTTCCTGGCGCAGAGTGCCCTCCGGCATTGCCGGGGGGCTTTTTTTGCGTCTTCACCCCATGCCGCGTGATCCGCCGCCGCCATATCTGCGTAATCCTAGGGCATTATGACAACCCGGGGGAACATGAGGGGGAACAAGGGTGAAAATAGCGGTTATCGGCACCGGAATCAGCGGCCTGTCGGCAGCCTGGCTGCTGGATCGGGAACACCATGTCACCGTCTATGAAAAAGAAAAACGGCTGGGGGGGCACACCAATACGGTAATCGTGCCGACATCCCGCGGCGAACTGCCCGTCGATACAGGCTTCATCGTTTTCAATGACCGCAATTATCACAATCTGGTGCATTTCTTTCGCGCGCTCGGCATCGCGGCGGAAGACAGCGACATGTCCTTTTCCGTCAGTGTCGGCGGAGGCCGCCTCGAATGGTGCGGCAGCAACCTGCTGACGCTGTTTGCCCAGAAATCCAATCTGTTCCGCCGTTCCTTTCATCGCATGTGGCTGGATATCCTGCGCTTCAACCGCGATGCGCCCCGCCATCTGGATAACGGCCTGGCGGCAGGCAAGACCCTGGGCGGCTATCTGGAACGTCATGGTTATTCCCGTCAGTTCATCGGCGATTATCTCCTGCCGATGGGTGCCGCCGTCTGGTCCACCCCGGCGATGGACATGCTCGATTTCCCGGCGGAGGCCTTTCTCACCTTCTTTCGCAATCACGGGCTGCTGACCGTTTCCGATCAGCCGCAATGGCGTACGGTCAGCGGCGGCAGCCGTTGCTATATCGAGAAGATCACTGCCGGCTTCCGCGGCGAGATCCGCACCGCAACGGCAGTGACCCGCCTTTCGACACCGGCGCCGGGCAAGGTGCTGGTTCAGGATGCCAGCGGCCATGGCGAATTGTTCGATCATGCCATTCTGGCCTGTCACGGCGATCAGGCATTGCCGCTTCTCGACCAACCGGACAGGGAGGAAGCCGCGATTTTGGGCAGCTTCGCCTACACGCCCAATCGCGCGGTTCTGCACCGCGATTCATCGCTGATGCCGAAACGGCGCGCTGCCTGGGCAAGCTGGAATTACCTGACCGACGATGGCGATCATCTGCATCGCCGGGCCTGCTGCACCTACTGGATGAACCGGCTGCAGAACCTGCCTTGCCCGGAACCGATTCTGGTAACCATCAACCCCCTCAGGGAACCGGCGCCCGACAGCGTCATTCTCGATCAGAATTACGAGCACCCCTTGTTCGACCGGGACTCCGTCGCCGCACAAAAACGGATCGATGCCATCCAGGGCCGGCGTAACATCTGGTATGCGGGGGCCTATCTGCGTTATGGTTTTCATGAGGATGGCATACGCGCGGGCATTGCCGTCGCCAGGGCGCTGGACGCCGCGCCGCCCTGGGAAAACGACGTCCCGGCAGCAGGCGGCAGGATCTCCGCGCAGCAATTGAGCGAGGCGGTATGAACGCCCACACACCACCACCGAAAAGCGATGCAGAACGGCGGAGCATCCGCAGCGCCGCCGCCCTGCCGGAAAATTGCATCTATGACGGCATCGTGCTGCATGAACGCTACCAACCGTTCAGCCATCGCTTTGAATATGCCGTTTTTTCGGTGTTTCTGGATATCGACGCCCTGCCGGAAACGGCGCGGCGGCTCAGGCTTTTCTCCTATAATGGCAGGGGGCTGTTCGCCTTTTTCGACCGCGATCACGGGCCGCGCGACGGCAGCCCCCTGCGGCCATGGGTAGAACGGGAACTGCGCGCCAACGGCATCGCCACCACGCCCGCCCGCATCTTCATTCACTGCTTCCCCCGCTTTCTCGGCTATGTCTTCAATCCGCTGAGCATCTATTTCTGTTACGATCGGAGCAACCGGCTGCAGGCGGTCGTCTATGAGGTGAAGAACACTTTCGGCGGCCAGCATTGCTATGTCTTCGCCATGGATATCCCGCCCGGGCAGCGCATGATCCCCGATCACGGCACCGATAAGGGTTTCTATGTCTCCCCCTTCATCGAAATGGCCTGTCGCTACGATTTCAGAATGCGCCTGCCGGGCGAAAAATTCGCCCTGCGCATTCATCAGACGGCCAGGGGGCAGGACATGCTCCTCGCCATCCAGCACGGACGGCGGCGGGCGCTCAGCGACCGGATGCTGGCGCGGATGACGGTCAAGATCCCCTTTCTCACCCTCAAGGTCATCGCCGGCATCCATTGGGAGGCGCTGAAGCTGTGGCTGAAGGGGGCAAAATTCCATAGCCGCCCGCCGCAGGCAGAAAAGGACGGCGGCACCCGGCCGTAACGGCGATGACCCGAAAAGCAGAAATTCGGTTTTGATGGGCTGTGAAAATATGGCTTCATAAGCGCATCGGGAGGAAACAACGCAACATGACGGCACAGATACAAGGTAAACGCACCGCCCCCGACATCTGGCATCTGGAGGGGATATCGCGATGGATGAAACTTTTTCTCACCCTCGGCAAGCAGACGCG
>JALXAG010000228.1 GCA_026992315.1 Sneathiellales bacterium
CCAGACCAGCCATACGGCATGGCCGCCGGGGCGCAGAACGCGATGGCTTTCTGTCAGCACCCGGTCGGTTTCAGGCGGAAACATGATGCCGAATCGGCAAGTCACGGCATCGAAGCTTTCATCCGCGAAGGGCAGCTTTCGCATGTCGAGGCGGCGGAAATCCATGTTGGCGCATCCTTCCTTGCCGGCGCGGCGGCGCAGCCCCTCCAGCATACGTGGGGCGATGTCGCTGGCGATGACGCGCCCTTCGGGGCCGACGGTCCGGGCGATGGACAGGGCCGGTTCCCCGGCACCGGAGGCAAGATCGAGCACCCGGGCCCCGGCGCCGATGGCTGCCGCCGCGATCATCGGCTGGTTGAAGCGATCGGCCATCGCCGCCAGCGGTCCGGCCCATTTGTGCCAGTGCCCGGCCTTTTCGTCCCATTCCCTGGCGCAATCGTCGTTCATCTCGGTGCTCCTGCTTTTTTCGCAAAATGCAGGCGATGGCGAATCGGGGCAAGGGTGAAGGCGGTTTCTGCGCTGCTTGGCCGCACAGACTGTTGTGTAATGAGCATTATTTTCGTATATGAAAATTGATGCGTTTGCAGGATGCACTCATCATCCTGTAACAATGCCTTGCCAAGGGATGGGAACCACTTATAGAGCTTGCGCTTCAGAACAAAGACCGGCAGACTTTTTCCGATGATCAAGGACCGCCGGTTCAAGGCAGGAAATGTTCAAATACAAACAGGAAGGTAGAATTGTCATGATCAAAAGCACGCTGAAGGTTCTTGCCGGAACCGCAATCGTGGCTCTTTTCGCCGGGAATGCCCAGGCGGATACGCTGCGGCTTCTGACATGGGGGGGATATGCGCCCGATGAGGTGATCGCCCTGTTCAAGAAGGAAACGGGGATCGATGTCAAGGTCACCAAATCGAACAACGAAGACATGATTTCCAAGCTGCGCGCCACCGGCGGCTCCGGCTTCGATCTGGCCCAGCCCAGCCAGGACCGCATCGCCGGCGCCCAGCGCGAATACGGCATCTACAAGCCGCTGGACCTGAGCAAGATCAACAAGGCGCAGTTCATCGATTCCATGTTCAAGTCGACCACCAGCCAGAGCATGGTCGACGGCAAGGTCTACGGCGTGCCCCATGTGTGGGGAACCAGCGGCCTGATCGTCGACAAGAGCAAGGCGGGCTGGGTCAAGGATTACACCGATCTGTGCGATCCGAAGCTGAAGGGCAAGGTCAGCTATCGCCTGAAACGGCCGACCCTGATCGGTTTTGCCTTCGCCATGGGCATGGATCCTTTCGCCGCCTATAATGACAAGGCGAAATATGCGGAGATTCTCTCCAAGGTCGAAAAGAAGCTGATTTCCTGCAAGGGCAACGTCAAGGCATACTGGTCGGGCGGCGATCAGCTGCTCAATCTGGTCCGCTCCGGCGAGGTGGTTGCGGCCATGGCCTGGGATACGGGCGGCTGGAAGCTGAACAACGAAATGAAGTCGGTGACCTTCGTGGCGCCGAAATCGGGCGCGCTGGGCTGGATCGATTCCTTCGCCCTGCCGGCCCGCGGCAAGAACGATGAAGCCGCTTACAAGTGGATCAACTTCGTGATGCAGCCGAAGATCGCGGCGATGATCACCAAGGCCGCCGGTAACTTCACTGCTTCCAAGGGCGCGGACAACTATGTCGATGCCAGGCTGAAGGCGCAGTTCCAGGAAAGCTTCCCGCAGGAAGCCATCGACAACATCAAATGGTATCCGCCGGTTCCCGCCGGGCTGGAGGAAATGGAAGGCAAGGTTCTGGATCGGATCAAGGCCGCCAAATCCAACTGATTGCCAGCGTGTTTGGCTTGCCGCCGGGGGTTCCCGCCCCCGGCGGTTTGCCTTGTGCGGATGGGGTGCCGTCCGCTGTTTCGATTTATGAAATGTTTCGGCCTGAGGGCACGTGCGCAGAAGGGCGGGCGACAGCCGCCGCCGTTCGGGGAACGGCTTTTTGCGGATGGTATTTCTTCAGGCCGCTTCGGTATTCCTGCAGGGGGAATTCATGAACGCCGATGCGTCTGCCGCCTTCGATCTGGAAGTTGAAAGCGTCGTCAAGAAATTTGCCGCCTTTACCGCCGTCGATGAGGTCAGCTTTACCGTGCCTAAGGGATCGTTCTTTTCGATTCTCGGCCCTTCGGGCTGTGGCAAGACGACGCTGATGCGCATGATCGCCGGGTTTCTCGAACCCACCAGCGGCGATCTGAGGATCAAGGGGCGCTCCATGCTGGGGGTGCCGCCGAACCGCCGCCCGGTCAACATGGTGTTTCAGCACCTGGCCCTGTTCCCGATGATGAGCGTGGCCGAAAACGTCGCTTACGGGCTGCGCCGCCGCGGTGCCGGGCGGGCCGAAATCGAGGAAAAGGTTGCGGCGATGCTGGCCCGTGTCGGTCTTCCCGATGCCGGGGAGAAACGCATCGACCAGCTTTCCGGCGGTCAGAAGCAGCGCATCGCCATTGCCCGCTGCCTGGTGCTGGAGCCGGATCTGCTGCTGCTGGACGAGCCGCTGGGGGCGCTGGATCTGAAACTGCGCGAGCAGATGAAGGTCGAGCTGAAGCAGCTTCAGGCCGATGTCGGCACCACCTTCGTCTATATCACCCACGATCAGTCCGAGGCGCTGGTGATGTCGGATCAGGTGGCCGTGATGAATGCCGGACGCTTCGAACAGGTCGGCAATCCTCAGGCGCTTTATTACCGGCCGGAAACGGCCTTTGTCGCCGGTTTCGTCGGCGACAGCAACCGCTGGATCGGTGCGGCGGTGGCCGTGGACGGGCGCGGCATCAAGCTGGCGACGGATGACGGCCTGGTGCTTTACGGTACCGCCGCCGGACGCGGACAGGTGCAGAGCGGCGGTTCGCTGGATGTTTTCGTGCGTCCTGAATCGATCGCCATCTCGCGCAGCGGCAAGGATATGGAAAGCTGGCACAACCGGGTGCAGGGCAAGGTGAAGAACCTGCTGTTCAACGGGGCCAACAGCCGCGCCGTCGTTATCGATGACAAGACCGGCTTCGAACTGATCGTCGCCCTGCCGCAGACGGGCGAATTCGCCGATCTGCAGCGCGGTGAAACGGTCCATCTGGGCTGGAGCGCGGAGCAGACATTGTGCTTTGTGCATGACGGCGCGGCGGAGGCGGCGTGATGGAACGGGTTTCCGCGGGCACGAAGCTGACGGTGCTGGTGCTGTTTGCGCCGTTTATCCTGTGGATGCTGCTGCTGGTGATTCTGCCCCATATCGACCTGCTGACGATCTCGCTGCGCGAACGGGTGGCGCCCCGGGTTTATGAGTTCAGCTTCAAGAATTACATGGAATTCTTTGTCGAACCCCTGTACTGGCGCACCTTCGCCCGTACGGCGATCATGTCGATCCTGGCAACGGTGCTGACGCTGATTATCGGCTTTCCCATTTCCTACTACATTGCCAAGATCGCCCGGGGTCGTTTGAAATCCTCGCTGTTTCTGCTGTGCATGCTGCCTTTCTGGGTCAGCGAACTGGTGCGCACCTTCGGCTGGATGATCCTGCTGCGTGAAAGCGGCATCATCAGCGGCGTTCTGCAATGGCTGGGCCTGGCCGACGGGCCGGTCGAAATGCTTTATAACGATGCCGCGATCATGGTCGGGCTGGTCTATACCTCGATGCTGTTCATGGTGGTGCCGCTGGTTTCCACCCTCGACAGCCTCGATGACGGGCTGATCGAGGCTGCCTACGATCTGGGCGGCAGTACCATCGCCATATTGCGGGAAATCGTCATTCCCCATGCGATGCCGGGCATCGTTTCCGGCTGCATCGTCGTCTTCATGCTGACGCTCGGCAATTATCTGACGCCGACCCTGCTGGGCGGCAAGGACAGCCTGTGGTTTACCGAACAGATCTACAACCAGTTCATCACCCGCTTCAACTGGGAGCAGGGATCGGCCTTCGGTTTCCTGCTGCTGCTGTTGTCATCCGCGATTATCTGGACCGGCCTGCGCCTGACGCGCCAGCGCCTCCAGGACACGATCAAGTAGAGGCGCATCATGCTGGCCAGTCTTCCACGCTCCCTGCCGTCGCGCATCATCTACGGGCTGTATGTGGCGCTGTTCTTCCTCTATCTGCTGGCGCCGCTGGTGGTCGTCGCCACCTTCGCCTTCAATGACAGCGTCTTCCCCTCCCTGCCCTGGAAGGGTTTCACCCTCGACTGGTTCATTTCTGCCGGCGATAACGGGCGGCTGGGACTGTTCTACGACAAGCCGCTGCTGGAGAGCGTCGGCATCAGCCTGATGGTGGCAACGGCGGTGACCCTGCTGTCGCTGGCGGTCGGGGTGTCAAATGCCTTTCTGTTCGAACGGCACGATTTCCCCTTCAAGGGGTTTTTCTACATGCTGATGCTGATGCCGCTGGTCATTCCCGGCGTCATTCTCGGTATCAGCATTCTGGTCTTTTCCAACAGCATCGTGAACGCGCTCGACAATCTGTTTCTCTATGAGGCGGAATTCCTGCGTCCCGGCCTGCTGCTGGTGGTATTGGGCCAGTTCTCCTTCATCACCACCATGGCGACGCTGGTCATCTCCGCCCGTTTGCGCAAGTTCAATGTCGAGCTCGAGGAAGCGGCGCTCAATCTCGGCGCCGGACGGCTGACGGCGGTGCGCACCGTGACCCTGCCCTTTCTCAAACCCGCCCTGATCGGCGCCGGGGCGGTGGCGTTTCTCATGAGTTTCGAGAATTTCAATACCACCCTGATGCTGGTCGGCTCGGACGCGCCGCTGACCATCACCATGTACGACCGCCTGCGCGAAGGCTCGACGCCGGTGATCAACGCGGTCAGCCTGTTCCTGATGGTGCTGTCGGCGGCGCTGGCGCTGATGAGCATGCTTTCGGGGCGCAAGGCCCCGGAATAACCGGCTATACGGATCCGGACACGGGCCCCGGCGGCGGCTGATCGCTGCCGCGCGGCGCCGGGCCGGTATAGCGTGCGCGCGGACGGATCAGCCTTGCCTGGGCGTATTGTTCCAGGGCATGGCCGATCCAGCCGGCCGCCCGCCCGGCAGCGAACAGGCCAAGGGCATGTTCGGGCCCCAGGCCGATGACCGATGCCAGGGTGGCCAGCGCGAAATCGCCATTGGGTCTTTCGCCCGAAAATTCCTCCACCGCCGCCGCGGTTTCCATGGCCAGCATCAGTTGCGGATGGTCGGGGAACACCTTCTGCAGTTGCGACAGCAGCAAGGCCGCCCGCGGATCGCCGCCGGGATAGAGGGGATGGCCGAAACCGCCGAATCCTTCCCCCCGGCGCAGGCGCGCGGCCACGGCCTGGCGGGGGTTTCCGGCGCGGCCGCATTCCTCGATCAGGGCGCTGGCCTGTTCGACCTGCCCGCCATGCAGCGGCCCCTGAAGGGCGGAGAAGCCGGCATTGACCGCCAGATAAAGATTGGCGCCGGTCGAGGCAACGCACCGCACCGTGAAGGTTGACGGGTTCAGTTCGTGATCGGCGAACAGCACCAGGGCCATGCGCAGCAGTTCGACGCTTTCCTGATCGCCAATCCCCCACCCTGCCGCCAGAAGCCGGTGGCAGGGTTTGTTCATGTCGCCGGTGCCGGCGATCAGCGATGCGATCAGGCGCAGAATACGCGCCCCGACATGCAGCCGGCTTTCGCTGGTAATCGAAAAGGCCTGCAGGTCGGATGCGGCAAAGCGCGGCAGCAGGGCCTGGCAGCGGGCAACCGGCGTCAGGCCGTCGAGGGCCGGCCCGTCATCGGCGAAGGCCGGGGCCGACAACGCCGTGAAGGGATCGTTGCCATGACAGTTCCACAACAGGGTGGCGATGCTTTCCAGACTGGCGCTTTCCGCCAGGATCAGGGCATCGCGCCCGCGATAATAATATCTGCCGTTGCGGATCAGGGTCAGCGCCGATTCCAGCAGCGGCGCATCGCGTGCGGACGGATCCGTTGCCGCATCGTGCATGCCATGGCGCCGTTCGATCAGGGCGCGCACGTCATCGGCCCGGTAAAGCCGCGTTCTGCCCTTGCCCGCCCGTTCGGAGCGGATGAGGTTGCGGCTGACATAGGCATAAAGGGTCGGCAGGCTGATATTGAGTTCGGCTGCCGCTTCCTTCGCTGTCAGGTAAAGGGGTTGGGTCATCGTTCCATCCTGAATACCAATATATTGATTATATCAATCAATATTGACTTTTCAAGCAATGTGTTCTTTATCGGCTGCGAAAGCACGCACAGATAAAAGGAGAATAACGATGACAAGCGGTCTTGAAGGTGTTGTGGCGGCGGAAACCGTTCTGAGCCATGTCGATGGCGAAAATGGCCGGTTGATCATCCGCGGGCGCGAGCTGGACGATATCGCCGGCAAAATCAGTTTCGAGGAAGTCTGTGCCCTGCTGTGGGAAGGTCTGGCCGAGCCCGATCTGCCGGAAAGGGATCTGCGCGAGGTTCTGGGCACGGCGCGGGTGGCGGTATGGCCGCTGGCGCAGAAGGTGTTTGCCCTCTGCCGTGAAACGCCGGCGCTGTCACTGATCGAAGGGCTGCGTCTCGGTCTCTCGGCCCTGTCCGATCAGGACAAGTTGCCTCATCATCTGCTGGTGACGGCAATGGTGCCGGTGATGACGGCGGGACTGATCCGCATCCGTCAGGGGCTGGAGCCGGTCGCCCCCGACGAGGCTCTTTCCCATGCCGCTGATTTTCTGGCGATGATGACGGCCCGGCCGCCGAAGCGCTTGCAGGCTCATGCACTGGATACTTATCTGAGTGCCGTTTGCGATCATGGGCTGAATGCTTCGACCTTTACGGCCCGGGTGATCGCCTCGACCCAGGCGGGCATGATTTCCAGCGTCATCGGCGGGCTGTGCGCCCTCAAGGGGCCGTTGCATGGCGGCGCGCCGGGGCCGGTGCTCGACATGCTCGATGAGATCGGCGATGAAAAGGGCATCCGTCCGTGGCTGGAACGCCAGCTCGACCAGGGCGAGCGGCTGATGGGTTTCGGCCATCGCATCTATAAGGTGCGCGACCCGCGCGCCGATGTGTTGAAAGGCGCCGTCAGGCTGCTTTCGGGCGATGACAGCAACCGCATTGCCCTGGCGGAAAAGGTCGAACAGGTGGCGCTTGAGGTGCTGGCCGAACGCAAGCCCGGGCGGCGGCTTGAAACCAATGTCGAATTCTACACGGCCTTGTTGCTGGAGGCCCTGGCCATTCCGCGCGAAGCCTTCACCCCGGTTTTCGCCATCGGCCGCACCGCCGGTTGGGTGGCCCATGTTCTGGAACAGGAAAAGGTCGGGCGGATCATCCGCCCCAGCTCGGTCTATATCGGGCCGGAACCCCTTGCCGCCTGAAGGTGGCGGAGCCGCGGATGTCTGCCACCCCCGGGGATGTCCGCGGTTCCATTTATTCATTTCTGTCTGAAAAAATGCGGCCGCCCGACGGGCGACCGCATCCATGCCAAGGGTCCCGGATCGGGATCCTCAGGCGCTTTTCACCTCGATATGCTTGACCTTTGCCTGCGCTTCCGGTGTCTGCGGCAGTCTGATGGTCAGCACGCCGTTTTTGAAGGTGGCCTCGGCCTTTTCGCCATCGACGCCCGGAGGCAGCGGAATGGTGCGGTAAATCGCGCCATAGCTGCGTTCGGAGATGTAATATCCTTTCTTTTCCTCCTGACGCTCGATCTTCTTTTCGCCCTTTACGGTCAGCAGATCGTCGGAGACCGTGATGTCGATATCCTTCATCTCCATCCCGGGCAATTCAATCGAAACCTCGATGGCATTATCGGTTTCGACGACATCCGATTTGGCCTCTCCGCTTCCCCACGGCCAGTCGAGTGAACCGAAGCGGTGGAGGAAATTGTCGAATACCTTGTTCATGTCGCGCTGCAGTGCCGCGATCGGGTTCTCTTCGCCTTTTCCCGGCTCCGGCGCATGATCCTTGCGCGCCCAGGGGATCAGATCCTTGATTTGCATGGCTTCTTCCTCCTTATCCTTCCGCGTTTCAGTTGCCCTTGACGGCGATCTTCTTCGGTTTTGCCGCTTCCGCATGCGGCAGCGTTACCGTGAGCACGCCATTGTGCATTGCGGCTTCGATCCGGTCGGGATCGAAATCCTCGGACAGGGTGAAAGCCCGTTCGTAATCGCCTGCGCCATACTCGGCATAGACAAGATTGAGTTTTTCCGGCGTGGGCGGATTCGTCCGGCCGCGAATGGTCAGGATGCGTTTTTCCAGGGTGATGTCGACGTTCTCGGAAGTCACCCCCGGCATTTCCATATACAGGGTCACGCCCTGATCCGTCTCCACGATGTCGGTGACAGGCCGGTAGATTCTGCCTCCCGCCATGGTTTCCGGCGTTTCGGCGGGGATTTTTTCACTGGTTCCGGTCATTTCGGTGGTCATTGCATTCCTCCTTCTCAGGCAGCCTTGATCTCGATCTTGCGCGGCCGGTCTTTTTCCGGGCGACCGACAACGACGAGCAGGACGCCGTTCTGAAGGCGCGCTTCCACATTTTCTTCACTGGCATTGAACGGCAGGCGGATGGCACGGGCGAATTTTCCGTATACCCGTTCGTTGCGGTGCCATGTCGCCCCTTCCGGCACCTGCGGAGGCTTGCGTTCTCCCGACAGAGTCAGAACATTTTCCTTGACAGTGATGTCGATGGCGTCGGCTTCGACGCCGGGCAGTTCGGCGGTAATGGCGATGGCCTCCGGCCCCTGCCAGATATTGACAGGGGGAAAGACCCCCTGCGGTGCCGTGCGCTCATAGGCACTGCCGAAACCGCGCAGCATGGAATCCATAAGCGCGAACGGATCGCTCTGGCGGAAAACACTGGGATATAGCATGTCTCTCTCCTTCCCTTTATGGCATTGCTGCCGTCCGGGCTGCGGTATGCTTGCACAAAGCGTTTGCCGCCATGCTGATGAAGAGACTGCCCGGACGGTCTGTTGCGTTTCCGGTGGTGGCCCGCGAATGCTGCGGGTCCGCCTAAGTCACTGCTTATATGGGTATGGAGGCCGGGTGCTGCAATACTGCGGGAAGGTCATATCCGGCTGTTTTGCGATTCTGTGGTTTGTCTGGTACAGAGCTGTCGGGAAGCGGCTGTCGCTGTGCCGGATGAGGGTCCCAGGGTCCGGACCCTAGCTGTTCTTTTCCTCGATCGAGGTGATGACATAGCCTTTGCTGGCCGGATAGAGCGAATGAACCCGTGCCCGTGCCTGTTTCTCGTTCCGTGCCTTGATCTCGAAAAAATGAAGATCGGCCCAACGGTCCTTCAGTTCATGATGATTGCGCCCGGCCTGCACCAGACGGCGGACTTCCTCGTTATAGATGCCCACTTCGAAAGTCTGCATCATCCCCGTGTTCCCCATATGCCACTTTTCAATTCATGCTGGTGTTCATTCTTATCAAGCGATGGTCAATGAAGTGTTAAATGGCGGCGGTCCCTAGGGGAATACTTGCCTCATAAATGCCCCTGGCGTTTTCCCTGACCGCTTATTATTGCTATGATTGACAGATGTCATCATTCGGGGTGACGCAGACGGGCCGGATTGTGCCCGTAAAAAGCGCATCTTTTGTCACGGCGGATCGTTTTATCGCATCGCGTGCGGGGGGCGATCCGGAACAGGATGCGTATTGCATGGCATCTGACAGGTACAGGGAAGAGGCGTGGTGAAAAGCTTGCGCAGGGCAGCCGTGGCAAGCCGGCTGAGGCCGTTATTCGGGTTCGTGGTGCCGCTGATGGTGGCGGGATGTGTACAGCAGGGCGGCGATCGCGCGGCCTGGGAAGGCTATGACGCATCATCGGCTGCTGCGGCGGCAGCCTCAACGGCCGATACCGGTGCGGCGACGGAAAAAACACTGACGAAAAAGGGGACGCGTATTCCCCGCCCGATGCGCCGGCCCGACCATCTGGCGGATCAGGCACGCCCTACAATCACGGAGGCGCCGGAAGGCGGCGGCAAAAGCATGAACCGCCCGTTGTCGCAGGAAGGCGGGGCCGAGGAAATGGCCGCGGTGCCGCCTATGCCGCCCGACACGGTCAAGCTGCGCAGCCGGCGTTTCGATATGCGCAAGCTGCGCGGCCTGTCCCGCCGCCAGGTGGTGCATCTGTTCGGCCCCCCCTACCGCCAGTATCCGCATCTGACGCGTCTGATCTGGGAATATGGCGATGACCGCTGTCAGCTCAGCATCTTCTTTTTTCAGGATCTGGCCAGCGGCAGCTACAAATCCCTGGCCTGGGAAATCAGAACGGAAAGCGACAGCCGCGCCGCGCGCGATGCCTGTCTTGGCAGCCTTTTGAAAAGGACGACACTGAAATGATGCAGCAAAACGCATTGGCAGAGACAGCCGGGGCGTATCCGAAAGTCGTCATTGTCGATGACGATGACGGATTTCGCGATATTCTCGGCATCAATCTGGGTGAGGAAGGCTTCGATGTACTGGCTTTTGCCAATGGTGAGGATGCCCTCAGCTATTTCGAGAATGACGGGCATGCCGACATCATTTTGCTGGACTGGAAGATGCCCGGCCTGACCGGGCTGGAGGTTCTGCGCCGCATCCGCGGGCGAGGGATCGAAATCCCGGTGGTCTTTCTCACCGTCATGAGCGAGGAAATCTACGAGGAAGCGGCGCTGGCCGGCGGTGCCGTCGATTTTGTCGACAAGGGGCGCAGTCTTTCCATCATTCTCAAGCGCATGCGGCTGATTCTGGACGGTTCCAAGGGCGATGCGCCCGGCGGAGACGGCCATGCGGAAACGGTGCTGCGCATCGGCGATCTGGAGCTGCGCAACGACATCAGCCGGGCGAGCTGGAAGGGCCAGCGCGTCGGGCTGACCGTTTCCGAATACAACATCGTCGCCCTGCTGGCGACGAAACGGGGCGAGGATGTCTCCTACCGCCAGATCTATGATCTGGTGCGCGGTCAGGACTTCGCCGCCGGTTACGGGCCGGAAGGCTTCCGCACCAATGTCCGTTCCTTCATCAAGCGTATCCGGGGCAAATTCCGGGAGATCGACGAGAATTTCGAGCAGATCGAAAATTATCCCGGCTTCGGCTATCGCTGGGTTGCCGAGCGGTGACCCTGGCTTTCGGCAATGTGTTGAGCGGGGCGCGCAAACGCAGGGCGGCGAAGACGGTGGAGGAAAAGAAAAACCGCGACCGCCATCTTGCCGGCAAGCGCATGCCCAGCCTGCGCCTGCGCCTGCTGATCCTGTTCCTGGCGTTTCTGGCGGTGCCGTTCTTCCTGTACCAGCAATTCCAGGCGGCCGACCGCGACCGCCAGCAGCTATTGCTCGATTCCGTTCATGAGCAGGGGCGTATCCTTGCCGCGGCCCTGCGCCCGGTATTGCTGGCCGGGGGCACCCAGCCGCTGACGCGCATCGGTCTGGCCCTGCGAACGCTGACCCCGGCCAATGCCCGGGTGACGGTGCTGATGCGCCCTGCCGATGCCAGGGATCCGCGGGCCTTCTTTTTCGTCGCGGAAGAACCGGTGATCGACGAGGAGGAACGCCGCGCCTTTACCGACGCCTTGCTGAAGCAGGGCTTGCTCGACAAGCTGGCAACCACCTGCGAGGGCGGCATACCGCTGGCACAGCGCTTCAGCGTCGGCAAGGCCCGTCAGGAGGTGCTCTCCTCGATCAATCCGATCCGCACCGAACAGGGCTGCTGGGCCATATTGGTTTCCCATGATTCGAGCGCCTATCTCGATTCGGCCCTGGGCCGTCCCTACTGGCAGACGCCGGAAGTGCTTTCGGCGCTGGCGATCTACATGCTGCTGGCGCTGGTGGTGTTCTCGATGTTTGCCGGCTTCTGGCGGTCCCTGCGCCATTTCAGCCAGGTGGCCCGCGAACTGCGCAGCGGCGGCGAGAAGGAGAAGCCTTTCGCCGACCGGGCCATCTTGCCCGAACTGACGACCCTGGCCAGCGATTTCGATCACATGGTCGACAATCTGCGCCAGTCGGCCCTGCTGATCCGTCAGGCGGCGCAGGAAAATGCCCATGCCTTCAAGACGCCGCTGGCCGTATTGCGCCAGTCGCTGGAACTGCTGATGCGCCGCGAGGGCAAGCCCGATCCCCTGCAGGAACGCGCTT
>JALXAG010000229.1 GCA_026992315.1 Sneathiellales bacterium
GGGGATGGGGGGCCTGTTGTCGCTCGGGATCCTGTCGCATTCCCCATAGGTAGGGGCAATGGGCCGGCATGTAAAGCGGCGGCTGTGTATTTACCGCTGGCAGGGATATCCGGGGTTGCGCGGATTTGCGCCGGACAGTCCGGCTTGACGCCTTGTTCGCGCACGCTTACAAGATGGGGCACGCGCCCGTAGCTCAGTCGGATAGAGCATCGGATTCCTAATCCGGGGGTCGGGGGTTCGAATCCCTCCGGGCGCGCCAGCTATCTCATTGAAATATTTAGATTATCTTCCCCCATCTCGGTCTGATCGACATCGCCGCCATTATCCGTGTGGGAATTTTGTGTTGCCGGGCGGCCTTCCAGCCCCTCGCCCTCGGCCGAGAGCGGTGCGGTCGGGGATGGTGCAGGGTAGAGCCCGGCGCGGACGGCGGCGAGGACGGCCTGGGTGCGGCTGTGTACGTTCAGGCTTTTGAGGATGCTCTGCACGTGATTGCGCACGGTCGAAGGGCCGATATGCAGTTCCCGTGCGATGGCCGCATTCGACAGGCCCGCCACCATCAGCGACAGCACCTGGCGCTGCCGGCGGGTAAGGGCGGAAAGGGGGCTGTGCCGTTCCTGCCCGTTCAGATCGCCGTTCTGGCTGCGCATGACCCAGGAGGGTACGAAAACCTCGCCGCTGGCGATCAGGGCCGTGACGCTTTTCAGGGCCGGAACCGAACCGTTCTTGTCCACGAAGCCGCTGGCGCCGGAGGTGATGGCCCGACGCACATCCTCCAGCCGGATCCGTTCCACCAGCAGGCCGATGGGCAGGGCAGGGAAGCGCTGATGCAGCAAGGCGATTTCCGGCAGCCAGATTTCCATCTGACCGGGACAATCCATCAGGGCGACATCCCAATGCCCGCCTTCCTCCACCTGATGGACATGAGCCGCCCGGGTGAAGCGAAACGCCGGATCGTCGAGCAGACGAACCAGCCCTTCCCGTGTCAGTGAATATTGCGCAATGATAAGAATGTTCATGGGCCCTCCCGCAATCTGCGAGCGGTGGTGTTCAATAAATCCGGCGATTCCTTCACCCGTTGCCCACCACTCTAATTATACGGAACACATGTTCCAGTATTTTCCATTGTCAAGCCGGAGGGAACAGAGCGGGAAAGCGCCTCTGCGCACAATTGTGCACGAAGTCGTGAGCCCCGGTCGTTCAATAATATTATAAACAGATTAAATTTAATTACTTTATGTGTATTTGCGTTTATGAGTGAAAACATAGTGTTCAGGACATATCTGTAGATAAGAAAAGCAATAAAAGCCAATATGTTCGCGGGAAATATCAATATTTTAATGGAGACAAGGAAATGGCATCCATATTTCCAAACCCGCGCAAGCCTGTGCGTCCGGGTAGAAAAGCAGGTGGCCTTGCCTTGATCCTGATCGGGGGGGTAGCAGTTTCGGCCATGATGGCCTCCACTGCTTCCGCGCAATCCCTGCAGGATCTGAAGGCGCAGATCGATGCGCTGCAACGCAAGGTTGCCGATCTGGAACAGCAACAGAAGAAAAACACGAAAAAAGTGGCCAAGGCCGTGACCGGCGGCGATGCCAAGGGCAGCTTCATGCTGCCGGGCACCAGCACTTCGGTGAGGATCGGCGGCTATGTCAAGGGCGACGCCATTTATACCGACGGCAACGGCCAGGCGATCGGCGACAGTTTCTTCGCCGGGGCGATCCCCGTCGATGGCGAGGCGGCGAAGAACCGTTCGGGCCATACCCGTCTGCATGCCCGTCAGAGCCGCCTTTATGTCAAGACCTGGACACCGACGCCCTTCGGAACGCTGAAGACCCATATCGAAGGCGATTTCTTCGGCACCGGCGGCAATGAGAATGTGTCCAACTCCACCAGCCTGCGCCTGCGCCATGCTTATGGCAAGCTCGGCAACTTCCTCGCCGGTCAGACCTGGTCCACCTTTATGGATCTGGCCTCCCTGCCGCCGACGGTCGATTTCGAAGGGCCTGCCGGTCAAATTTTCGTGCGTCAGGCACAGCTTCGTTACACCATGCCGTTCGAGGGCGGCTCCTTCGCCGTGGCGATCGAGAATCCCGAAGGCGATATCTCCGGCGATGGCGGCAACAATATCGACCGTCTGCCCGATTTCATCGCCCGGGCCCGCATCAGCCGCTCCTGGGGCGGGGTGCATCTGGCCGGGTTGGTCCGCCAGCTGCGTTTCGACGACGGCACCAATGAGGACAGCGAAACCGGCTGGGGCGTGAATCTGGCGGCCAATGTGAAAACCGTCGGCAAGGACAAGGCCTTCGGTCAGATCACCTATGGCGACGGTATCGGCCGCTATATCGAAGGCGGCAGCGGCCTTGGCGGCGTGCTGGTCAGCAACAACATCGATGCGATCAGGATTGTCGGCGGTTTTGCCGGCTATACCCATTACTGGGCGGACAATCTGCAATCGAGCCTGGTGTACGGCCGCACCCAGTTCGACAATCCCTCGAGCCTCGGCACCGGGGCGACCGAATATATCCAGACCGTTCATGTCAATCTGATGTGGCAGCCGGTCAAGGCGGTCAATCTGGGCCTGGAATTCATCTGGGGGCAGCGCCAGGAGGAAAGCGGTGCCGACGGCGATGCCAAACGCGTTCAGTTCGGGGCCAAATATTCCTTCTGATCCTGTCGATCGCGCAAGCGAAACCCCGAAACCGGCTGATGCCGGACAGAAAACAGGGGAAGCAGCCGCTTCCCCTGTTGTTTTTTGCGCTTTCGGCCGATAACCGGCGCGTGCAGCCTTGCCGCGCTCAGCGGTTCATGCGGTTTTCGATCAGATCGTCGACGACGGCGGGTTCTGCCAGGGTCGATGTGTCGCCGAGATTATCGAAATCGTTGGCGGCGATCTTGCGCAGAATGCGGCGCATGATCTTGCCTGAACGGGTTTTCGGCAGCCCCGGTGCCCACTGGATCAGATCCGGCGCCGCAATCGGGCCGATTTCCTTGCGCACCCAGGCGACCAGTTCCTTGCGCAGCGCATCGCTGGGCTCCACGCCGACGCGCAGGGTGATATAGGCATAGATGCCCTGGCCCTTGATATCGTGGGGGTAGCCGACCACCGCCGCTTCGGCCACGTCCGGATGGGCGACGAGGGCGCTTTCGACTTCGGCGGTGCCCATGCGGTGACCGGAGACATTGATCACGTCATCGACGCGCCCGGTGATCCAGAAATAGCCGTCCTCGTCCCGCCGCGCGCCGTCGCCGGAGAAATACCGTCCGGGATAGGTGCTGAAATAGGTCTGCACGAAGCGTTCGTGGTCGCCGTAAATGGTGCGCATCTGCCCCGGCCAGCTGTCGGCGATGCACAGATTGCCTTCGGTGGCGCCGTCGAGTTCGTGTCCCTCGCTGTCGACCAGGATCGGCTTGACGCCGAAAAACGGTAATGTGGCCGATCCGGGCTTCAGATCCATGGCGCCGGGCAGCGGCGAGATCAGAATGCCGCCCGTCTCCGTCTGCCACCAGGTATCGACGATCGGGCAGCGCCCTTCGCCGACGACGTTGTAATACCACAGCCAGGCTTCCGGATTGATCGGCTCGCCGACCGAGCCGAGCAGCTTCAGCGATTTGCGCGAGGTCTTCTTGACCGGCTCATCGCCGGCGCGCATCAGGGCGCGGATGGCGGTGGGTGCGGTGTAGAAAATATTGACATTGTGCTTGTCGCAGACCTGCCAGAAGCGCGAGATATCCGGATAGGTCGGCACGCCTTCGAACATCAGGGTGGTCGCGCCGTTGGCCAGCGGGCCGTAAACGATATAGCTGTGCCCGGTCACCCAGCCGACATCGGCGGTGCACCAGTAGATGTCGCCGTCGTGATAATCGAAGACATATTGATGGGTCATCGAGGCATAGACCATATAGCCGCCGGTGGTGTGCAGCACCCCCTTGGGCTTGCCGGTGGAGCCGGAGGTGTAGAGGATGAACATCGGATCCTCGGCGTTCATTTCCTCCGGCGGGCAATCGGCATCGGCATCGGCCATCAGATCGTGATACCAGTGATCGCGCCCGTCCTTCCAGCCGACATCGTTGCCGGTGCGGCGCACGACAATGCATTTCTCGACCGTCGGGCAGCTTTCCATCGCCTTGTCGGCATTGGCCTTCAGCGGCACGATGCGCCCGCCGCGCACCCCCTCGTCTGCGGTGATGACATATTTGCAGGAGGCATCGTGAATGCGTCCGGCCAGGGCATCGGGCGAGAAACCGCCGAAAACCACCGAATGAATGGCGCCGATGCGCGCGCAGGCCAGCATGGCGACGGCGGCTTCGGGGATCATCGGCATGTAGATGGTGACCGGATCGCCCTTGCCGACGCCCAGCCCCTTCAGGGCATTGGCGAATTTGCATACCTCCGCATGCAGTTCGCGATAGGTGATCTTGCGGTCCTGATCCGGCTCGTCCCCCTCCCAGATGATCGCCACCTGATCGCCCCGGCTTTCCAGATGGCGGTCCAGGCAGTTGGCGGCGGCATTCAGGGTGCCGTCCTCATACCAGCGGATGTGCAGGTCGTCCTTGTCGTAGCTGACATCCTTGACCCTGGTATAGGGCTTGATCCAGTCGATCCGCTTTCCGTGCTCGCCCCAGAAGGCTTCCGGATTCTCGATCGACTGGCGATACATTTCCTGATAGCGGGCCTTGTCGCACCAGGCCTTCCTGGCCCATTCCTCCGGGACGGGAAAAACGCGGTTCTCGGACATGGATCTGATCTCCCATTCACTCTGTCATTCATAAATCCCTGGCTGGCGAACCGCTGTCCGCGGTTTCTGTTTTCATGGTCCAGCCGTTATCTTTATGTCTTCCCCGTGTGTGGCCACGGGCACGGGGGTCAATGCCTGCCCCCGGCACGGGCCGGAAACGCAGATCCCGTCTTCGGGGCGGAACAGGGCCCCATGGGTGCTGCATAACAAATAAGCGCCATCCTGGCTGAAAAACGCCCCCGGCCGCCAGTCCAGCGGCGTGCCCGCATGCGGGCAGGAATTGACGAAGGCGCGCAAGGCGCCATGATAGCGGTATATGAACATTTCAAACAAGGCCGCGCCATTGCGGAAGCTGAAGGCACGGGCCTGTCCTTCGGTAATGTCGGCGTTGCGGCACAGAACGGTCCCGGGCGGGGGCGCGGCGGTATTGGCGGCGATCCCCTGTCCGGTGCTCATGGCTGTACGCCGCCCTTTTCGCAAATGATCCGCCAGGCTTCCGGGCTGACCGGCTGCACCGACAGGCGCGATTGTTTCAGCAGCGGCATATCGGCCAGGCGTTCGTCCTGTTTGATATCGGCCAGGGTAACCGGATTGGGCAGGGTTTCCACGGCGCGGACATCGACCATGCCGAAACGGCCGCTCGGATCCGTATGATCGGGATAGTATTCCCTGATGATTTCGACGATGCCGACGATGCGTTTTTCCTTCACCGAGTGGTAGAAGAACGCCTTGTCGCCGATCTTCATCGCCTTCATGTTGTTGGCGGCCTGATAGTTGCGCACCCCGTCCCAGTGTTCGCCGGCATCGCCGCGGGCGAGCTGATCCTGCCACGACCAGGTGCCGGGTTCGGATTTGATCAGCCAGTAATTCACTTGACGCCGTCTCCCAGAACGTATTTCCAGGGGCGGATATCGACGGATTCGAACAGACCCGCCTGTTTGTAGGGATCCTGTTCCGCCCAGGCGCGCACGGCGCCGATATCCGCCGCCTCGACGATGAGCAGGCTGCCGGTCATGCCCTCGCCGCTTTCGTCCAGAAACGGTCCGGCCAGGCGGATCGTGTCGCCGCTTTTCTTCAGAAAGGCGATATGGGCATCGCGATTGGCGGCGCGGATGGCGGCGGCGCCGGGCTTGTCGCGGCAGATGACGGCATACAGCATGAAGAACGCATTCTCCCTTTATTTGTTTGTTGATAGATACTTACCCTTTTTGATGCTGCGCCGCAATATGCAGGGGGTCGATTTTGCTTCCGATTCCGTAAATTACGTTGCCGGGCATGGCGGCGGCGAAGGCGGCAAATGCGCGCTTTGCCCCTTCAGCCGGTTTCGGTGCGGAAGGGCCGGCTGAGCAGGGCGTCGATGGTGGCGGGAATGGCCGCGCCTTCATGCAGCACGGCATTGACGGCCCGGGTGATCGGCATGTCGATGCCGCGTTCCCCGGCCAGGACGGTCAGCGCCGCCGCCGTCCACACCCCTTCGGAGACCGTTTTCCGCCCCTCCAGAATATCCTGCAGCCTTTCCCCTTGTCCCAGCGCCAGGCCGAGCGAGGTATTGCGCGATGCGGTGCTGGAACAGGTCAGGACCAGATCGCCCAGCCCGGCCAGCCCCATCATGGTTTCCCGGCGCGCGCCCAGCGCCGTGCCCAGGCGCGTCACTTCCGCCAGACCGCGGGCGATCAGGGCGGCACGGGCGTTTTCGCCGAGTTTGCGCCCCATGACGATACCGCAGGCGATGGCGATGACGTTCTTGACGGCGCCGCCGATTTCGACCCCGGTGACATCGGGCGAATAATAGGGGCGGAAGGTCGGGCGGCCGAGGGCAGCGATCAGCCGCCGGCCCAAGCGCTCTTGCCGCGTGGCCAGGGTGACGGCGGCGGGCAGGCCCTTCGCCACCTCATGGGCGAAGGTCGGCCCTGACAGCACGGCGATGGGGTTGGCCGGCAGGATTTCGGCGGCAAGCTGGCTCATGAACAGGCCGGTTTCCCTTTCGATACCCTTGCAGCACAGAACCACCGGCGCATCCGCGCGGATATGGGCGCCCAGCCGGGTGAGGGAGGCACGCAGCGCCTGGGCCGGCGGCACCGCCAGAACGATATCGGCGTCTTCCAGCACCGGGGCGTCGGCGCTGATTTCCAGCGCCTCGGGCAGGGGGATGCCCGGCAGGTAGTCGGCGTTTTCGCGCATATGCTGCATGCGTTCGGCATGTTCGCCGCGCCGGGCCAGCAGAACGGTACGCGCGCCCGTGCCGGTCATGGCGATGGCCAGGGCGGTGCCCCAGGCACCGGCGCCGATGATGGCGATGGTATTCTCACTCATGGTTCGGTCTGTCCGTGCGCTTGTCCGTGAACGCTATCATGCCTTGACCCCCGCCCCGCGGGCCGGTGCGGCATTTCCATCCAGCGGCCAGCGGGCCCGTGCCGGGATGTCGTAATCGTCCGTCAGCCCCAGACGCAGCCGTTCCAGCCCGGCCCAGGCGATCATCGCCCCGTTATCGGTGCAAAGCGCCGGGGGCGGAACGGTCAGCTGCAATGCCTGATCCCGGGCCAGGTCCTGCAGGCGTTCCTTCAGCCGGCGGTTGGCGGCGACGCCGCCGGCAACGACCAGCTGCCTTGCGCTTCCCATTTCCGCCGCCATCGTCTCCAGCGCATGGCCGAGGCGGTCGATCACGCAATCGATGGCCGCTTCCTGAAAGGCGCTGGCGATGGCGGCTTTTTCGCTCTCGCCGGGGTCGTCCAGCCGTTCCACCGCCTGGCGGACGGCGGTTTTCAATCCGGAAAAGGAGAAATCGCAGCCGGGCCTTCCCGTCATCGGCCGCGGCAGATCGGGGCCCGGACCCGTCGCCTTGCCGGCCAGCGCTTCGATCGCCGGGCCGCCGGGATAGCCGATGCCGAGCATTTTTGCCGTTTTGTCGAAGGCCTCGCCGAGCGCATCGTCGATGGTGGTGCCGAGGCGCCGGTAACGGCCGACCCCTTCAACCCAGAGAATCTGACAATGCCCGCCGGAGACCAGCAGCAGCAGATAGGGGAACGGCACATCGTCCGTCAGCCGCGCCGTCAGGGCATGGCCTTCCAGGTGGTTGACGGCAATCAGCGGCTTTCCGGCGGCCAGGGCGATGGCCTTGGCCGTGACCAGGCCGACCAGCACCCCGCCGATCAGCCCGGGCCCGGCGGTGGCGGCGATGCCGTCGAGCGCGGCGAAGGAGATGCCGGCTTCCTCCATCGCCTCCCCGATCAGGCGGTCGAGATGATCGATATGGGTGCGGGCGGCGATTTCCGGCACCACGCCGCCGTAAGGGGCGTGCTGGTCGAGCTGCGAAAGAATCCGCTGGCCGAGAATGCGCCGCCCGTCATCGACAATGGCGGCGGCGGTTTCATCGCAGCTTGTTTCTATGCCAAGGACAATCATCTCTTTACCAATGCGGGTGCGGATATGCTAAAGAAGCCGGAACCGAAACAGGCTGTAGCACTGGAACCGTGACCTCGCAAGCAAGCATTAGGATCGGCACGCGCGGCAGTCCGCTGGCGCTGGCCCAGGCCCATGAGACCCGCGACCGGCTGTGCCGGGCGCACGGGCTGGAAGAGCAGGATATCGCCATCGTCGTCATCAAAACGACGGGGGACCGCATTCTCGATCGCAGCCTGTCGGAGGCGGGCGGCAAGGGCCTGTTCACCCGCGAGATCGAGGAAGCGTTGCTGCAAGGCACCATCGATATCGCCGTGCATTCGATGAAGGACATGCCGACCGTCCTGCCGAAGGGGCTCATTATCTCCACCATGCTGCCGCGCGAAGATGTCCGCGATGCCTTCATCAGCGCAAAGGCGGGCGATTTCGCCGATCTGCCCGCCGGTGCCGTGGTCGGCACCGCCTCGTTGCGTCGTCAGGCGCAGATTCTCAACCGCTGGCCGCATCTTTCGGTCGTCACCTTCCGCGGTAACGTTCAGACCCGCCTTGGCAAGCTGGACGAAGGCGTTGTCGATGCCACATTGCTGGCCCATGCCGGGCTGCGGCGGTTGGGGGCGACGGAGCGAATCACCCGCCTGATTGCAACCGAGGAAATGCTGCCCGCCGTGGCGCAGGGGGCCATCGGCATCGAACAGCGCGAGGGCGATGAGCGGGTTTCGGCCCTGCTGGCGCCGCTGAACGATGCGCCGACCTTCACGGCGGTAACGGCGGAACGGGCGTTGCTGGCGGCACTCGACGGTTCCTGCCGCACGCCGATTGCGGCGCTGGCCGTGATCGAAGGCAAAAATCTGTGCCTGAAAGGCGAAATCCTGACCCCCGACGGCAGCCGCCGGATCACCGTGGCCGCCCATGGCGATGCCGCCGATGCCCGGGACATCGGGGCGGAGGCGGGATTGCGGCTGCGCCGCGATGGCGGGGAGGAAATCCTCGCCGCCCTTATTGGCGGGTAAGCGCCGATGCGCCTGATCGTCACCCGTCCCGATCCGGATGCGGCGCCTCTGATCGCCGCTCTTGAAGCGGCCGGCATCGCAACGCTGCATCAGCCGGTTTTCGCCATCCGTTTCCGCAAGGCGCAACTGCCCGACCTTTCCGGCTGTCAGGCGCTTGTCGTGACCAGCCGCAACGGCGTGCGTGCCCTGGCTGCGAGCGGGGGCGGATCCGCTCTTCATTCCCTGCCGCTCTTTGCCGTCGGCGATTCTTCCGCCGCCCTGGCCCGGGAGGCGGGCTTCGCCGATGTGCGCAGTGCCGATGGCGATGTGCACGATCTGGCGGCGCTGATTCGCAAATCCCTGAACCCTGCTGCGGGCTGGTTGCTGCATGCCGCGGGCAGCAGGGTGGCCCGCGATCTGGGTGGGCTGCTGGGCGAGGACGGTTATGCCGTGCGCCGCGAGATCCTCTATCGGGCCGAAGCGGTCCGCCGCCTGAGCGATGGGTGCCGGACGGCGCTCGGCGAGGGAAAAGCCGACGGCGCGGTGTTTTATTCTCCACGTTCGGCGATCACCTTTGCTAGTCTGGTGGAGGAGGCGGGTCTGAGCGCCGCCTGCGCATCCATGACGGCCTTTTGCCTGAGCGCGGCGGTCGCGGATGCCTTCGCCGGGCTGTGCTGGCGGCAGGTGATCGTGGCGCCGCATCCCCGGCAGGATGCCCTTGTGGACGAAATTTTCGCATTCCGGCAACAGAAGGACTGAAGAAGCATGACGACTTCCGGCAAATCGGGCGGTAAGGGCGAGCAGACAGGCAGCGGAACCGGCGGAAGCGGCGGCACCGGCGGGACTGGCGGGACTGGCACTGGGGCGCAGCCGAAGGCGGAAGCGAAAAAATCCCCATCCTCCGGGGGCGGAAACACAGGGGCGGAGAAGATGGCGAAACCCGCCGCCCCCTCGTCCGTGCCCCCATCGGGCACGCCGCGGCCGGGGGCCGGCGCATCGGATAGACCTGCAGCGGGCAACGATAAGGCGGAGAAGGCGAAGGCGGCCTCTGCCACTGCAGGGCGGAAGCCCGCGGCATCCGGCGGTGCCGCGAAGGGCGGGCGCGATGAGAAAACGCCGAAGGCGGAGGACAAGCCACCTTCCGCCCCGGCGAAAGGAAAAAGCCGTGCCGGGCTGTATGCGGGGGCGGCGCTGGTTATCTTCGCCGCCGGCATGGCCGCCTGGCCGGTTGTGCTGCCCTATGTGGCGCCGCTTTTGCCGCAGCAGGCCCGTCAGCGCCTGACCCTGCCCGAGGCCCGGCCCGCGATCGAGCCGCAGCGCCTGGCCGCGCTGGAGGAGACGCTTGCCATGCAGGGGCGCAGCCTGAAGGAGGTGCGCGCGCAGCTCGAAGGGTTGCGTCCGCTTGCCGGGCGCCTCGATGCGCTGGCGCAACGGCTGCAGGCTCTGGAGGAGCGCAGCGTACAGGGCGATGCGGGCGACGGGGCGGAACTTTCCGCCCTGCGCGGGGAACAGCAGGCCCTGGCGGCGAAACTGACGGCGCTGGAAGGGCGCCTCGATGCATTGGCGGCAACGCCGCCCGTCGGTGCGGAGAATACGGCTGCTGGCGGGCCGGGCGGGCAGCCGCCGGCGGCGCTGGTGCAATCCCTGCGCGATCTGCGCCGGGCGCATGAGGCGGATACGGCGCGTCTGATGCAGCGCATCGATGCGCTCTCGGCAGCGCTGGAAGCGGCCAGGAGCAACGGCAATCTTCTGGTACGGGATATGGCGGAACTGCGCCGCCGCCTCGACGATGTGGCGGCGCAGGCCCGGCGCACGGGGTCGGGATCGCGCGGCGCCGCCCTGCTGATCGCCGCCGGTCAGCTTGCCGATCTCGCCCGGCGCGGGCAGCCTTTTGTACAGGAACTTGCGGTGCTCAGGGAACTGGGCGCCGATCCCGCCCTGCTGGAGAAGATCGGACCGCTCGCCCCCACCGGGGCCGAAGCGCGCGCGCGCCTGCTGGCGGAGGTGCCGGCCCTGGCCGACGAGGTGGTGCGCGCCGCCCGTCTGCCGCAGGAAAAGGGCTGGCTTGGCGAGACCCTGAAACGGGTCGGCCGGCAGATTTCCTTCCGCAAGACCGGCGAGGTGGCCGGCAACGATGCGGAAGCCATTGCCGCCCGGGCCGAGGCCGCCGCCCGCCGCGGCGATCTGCGCGCCGCGTTGAATGAGATGGAAACCCTGCCGGAAGGCCGCGCGCGCGAAGCCGCTGCCGGCTGGATAAAGCGGGCCCGGGCGCGGCTGCTGCTGGACGATGCGGTCAACGCCCTGATCGATGCGGCCCTGCGCCGTCTTGGCGGCGGTGCCGCCGCCGTGAAGGAGGGTTAGGCCATGTTGCGTATTGTCATCGCCCTTGCCCTGGTTCTGGGGGTGGCGCTGCTGGCGGCGTTTCTTGCCGATAATCCCGGCGCGGTATCCGTGGACTGGCTCGGCTATCATCTCAGTGCCCCGATGGCCCTGATCGCCGTGGCGCTGGTGCCGGTTTTTGCCGTTCTGCTGCTGATCTGGCGCCTTCTCGCCTGGCTGCTGGGCCTGCCCGGGCGCCTCGGCCGTCTGCGCCGGGAGGCACGCGAACGCCGGGGGCTGCTGGCCCTGGTCGAAGGGCTGGCCGCCATCGAGGAAGGCGATGCCCGCAAGGCCCAGGCACTGGCGCGGCGTTCACAGGCACTGCTGAAAGAGACGCCTTATGCCCGCCTGCTGCAGGCCCGCGCCGCCGCCCTTGCCGGCGACCGGGCCCGGGCCATGGCCGATTACCGGGCGATGCTGGATCACAAGGAAACGGAAATGCTCGCCCTGCGCGGGCTGATCGGGGAATGCGCGGATCTGCTGGGGGCGGAGGAGGTTCTGGCCCTGGCCGAACGCGCCGTCGCCAGGCAGCCGAAGGCCCGCTGGGCGCTGGAGGCGCTGTTCAAGGCCCAGACCGGCCTGCACCGCTGGGCCGAGGCGGAAAAGACGCTGGAGAAGCTGACGCGTCTCGGCTTCGTTCAGGCGGATGAAGCCGCTGCCCTCCGGGCGGCGCTGCTGACGGCGCGGGCCATGGCGGCGGAGGAAAGCGGTCATGACAGGGAGGCCCTGCAACTTGCCGCCGCCGCAACGAAACTGCAGCCGGATCTGATCGCGGCGGCGGTATTGCAGATCCGCTTGCTGGGCAAGGCGGGCAAAAAGGCGAAAGCGGAAAGACTGGCCGAAGATTTCTGGGCCCGCCAGCCGGTCAGGGCGGTGGCGGAGGCCTATCTCGCCCTCGATGCCGATGAAGGGGCGGCGGCGCGGCTGAAACGGGTGCGCAAGCTGGTGAAAGCCAATCCCGATCAGCGCGAATCCCGGCGCCTTCTGGCCGAAGCGGCGCTGGCGGCGGAGGAATACGATCTGGCGCGCCAGCAGCTTGAACTGGCCGGGATTGGCGATGCGGCGGCGGAAAAGACGCTCGATGGCGATTTCTTCCGCCTGATGGCCGAGCTGGAGGAACGCGAGCGCGGCGATGCGCTGATGGCGCGTAAATGGCTGATGAAGGCGGCGGAGGCGCCGCCGCCGTCGCGCTGGCGCTGCCGGCAATGCGGCAGCGATTACGATGACTGGCGCCCGCTCTGCGATCGCTGCGGGGCTTTGGCCGGTATCGTGTGGCCGGGTCATGCGCCGCTTGCCGTGGCGCCGGTGGTGGCGGAAACCGCGACGGCGGAGGATGCGGAACAGGCCAGGGTGGCGCAGGGCTGACCCCGGATCGGCATTCGCGCGGCGGGGCCTTTTTGCGCAACTGAATGCTTGCGCTTTTCGTTGTTTGCCCCTATGTTCTGCGCGCTCGAAAAAGGATGCCGCTCCGGCATCCGCATGTCGTGCCGGCGTAGCTCAGGGGTAGAGCAACTGATTCGTAATCAGTAGGTCGGGTGTTCAATTCACCCCGCCGGCACCACTTTTCCCCTTGAAATGTTAAGATTATTCTGTCCGCGCTCTGCTACTGGGGTATCGGCGCCATCATCCGTGCGGGAATTTTGTGTGGGACTTTTTGTCGTCGGCCTTATGTCATCTGTCATTGCCGGCTTTATGCAAAGCCGGCCTCTCCTGATCCGGCTGCAGGAGTTTCGCGCCGCTGTTCGGGGCTGGCATGCGGTGCTTCGCCGCACGGATGCGGTATAAGGCAATATTCCTTTATCCCCGCTTATTCATGTGATCTACTGAGAGATAGCTCTGAATTGTCCGCATGGAAAACAATTCAAGAATAAAATGATGTAATCGCATGTGTGTCGTAAATAAAAAATAATGGCTGGCGGCAAGGAATATGAGCGAAAGCTGTTTCGCCGCGAAGGCGATCTGGCTTTCTATGACGATATACGGATACCGATCTGGGTGTTCGATGTCGTCAGGCATAAGATCTGGTGGGCCAACCGTTCCGCCCTGCAGTTCTGGCGGGCGTCCTCGGTCGAGGATCTGTGCCGGCGCGATTTTTCCTCGGACAGCGAAATGGTGCGCACCCGCCTGATGCAGGTGGTGCAGAATACCCTGCCCGGCGAATACGCGTCCGAAAGCTGGACCCTGTATCCGCACGGCCATCCGGTGACTGTTGTTCTGGACATGCAGCCGGTACGTATCGAGGAGGGGCGGGATGCGGTCCTTATTCAGGCGACCACCCGTCTCGATATGGAAAGCGATCCTCAGTTTCTGCGCCTGTTCGAGGCGGCGCGCTATACCTCGCTGATGATCAGTTGCTTCGCCCGTGACGGCCGTTGCCTGTCGGAAAACCCGGCGGCCCAGGCCGCCTACGATATTTCCCTGTTTCGGGAGAAATTCGCCCCGGGCGGGCTGAAACTGCGCTTTTCGCGCCAGCGGGATTACCGGAAGGTGCTCTCGGCGATCGAACGGGGGAAGGATATCGCCGGCGATTTTCCGATGCGCACCGCCGCCGGGCGGCGCTGGCATCATCTCGATGTGCGCATGGGCCGCGATCCGGTAACGGGGGAGCGCATTGCCGTCGTAACGGAGGAGGATATTCACGCCCGCAAGCAGGCGCTGGAGGAGCTGGCACGGGTGAACCGGGATCTGGACAGGCGGATCGCGGAACAGACCCGTTCCCTGCATCAGGCACTGGATGCGGCGCGCCAGGCCAGCAAGGCGAAGTCGATGTTTCTGGCCAAGATGAGCCATGAATTGCGCACGCCGCTGAATGCCATCATCGGTTTTTCGGAAATGGTCGAGAACGAAATGCTCGGCCCGGTGCAGCCGCCCGCATACAAGGATTATGCCGAGTATATTCATCAATCCGGTCAGTATCTGCTGGCACTGATTTCCGATATTCTCGATCTGTCGAAAATCGATGCCGGCGGCATGGTCCTGCATGAGGAGATGGTCGATCTCTGCCGCATTCTGGAGGAAAGCACCGAACTGCTTGCGGGCAGGCTGAAAGAGAAGGGTATCGAACTCGTCAAATCGTCCGCCGCCTCTTCCTTGCCCTTTTGGGGCGATGGGGTGCGGCTGCGGCAGATCTTCATCAACATCATTGGCAATGCCGTGAAATTCACGCCGTCGGGCGGGCGCATCGAAATAACGTGCCGGGGCACCGATGACGGCGGAATCATGGTACGGATTGCCGATAACGGTATCGGCATAGAGGCAAGCGATCTGCCGAAGCTGTTCATGCCGTTCACGCAGGGGGCGCAGGATGCATCGCAGCCACAGGAAGGAACCGGCCTGGGGCTGAGCATTGCGAAATCGCTGGTGGAACTGCATGACGGCCGCATCGCGGTGGACAGTGTTTACGGTGAAGGGACGATCGTTTCCATGATCTTTCCCGAAAGCCGCCTCAATCCCGTGCAGAAGACGCATTCCGGTTGACGGCTGTCCGATATTCGGTGCACATGGTCACCGCCGTGTCATATGCCACAGGCTTCCGGACTGCCGGGAATATGTACAAGATCAGACCATGAATGACGGGATGCATCCGTGATTGCCGATACCCTGACCCCGCGCCAGCGCCTGACCTGGCTGGCGCATTGCTACAAGGCGCTGGTCTATCAGCATCACAAGGACATGCGGGCCGCCTTTGCCCCCTTCGTGCCCCGTGACGGGGTGGTGATCGATGTCGGCGCCCATTCGGGGCAGTTTGCCAAGCTGCTGGCCGCCATGGTACCCGATGGTCAGGTGCTGGCTTTTGAGCCGGCAAGCTATGCCCTCTCCATCCTGCGCAAGGTGGCGGCTGTGCGCCGGCTGCGCAATCTTCGCATCATTCCCTGTGCCCTGGGGGCGGAAGAGGCGGCGCTGACCCTGAACGTGCCGGTCAAGCCATCGGGCAGCCTGGGATTCGGGCTCAGCTTCATCGGCGATACCGCCTCCTGCAACCGGCAACTGCGCAGCGAGACCATTCGTGTCCGCCGCCTCGACGATGTGGCGAGAGAGCTGGATCTTCAGCGCCTCGATTTCATCAAGGCCGATATCGAGGGCTTCGAAGCCAGCCTGCTGGCCGGCGCCCGTGAAACCCTGTCCCGCTTCAGGCCGGTGCTGTTTCTGGAAATCGTCGATGAGCATCTGCGTCGTGCCGGTTCCTCCGCCGATGCGTTGTGCGCCCTGCTTCGGGAACTCGCCTACCGGCCGTATCGCCCCGCCGGCGGACCCGTGGCATGGGATGAGCTGCATGATGGCGATTATTTCCTGCTCCCCGAGGAAAGAGACGTTTGAGCGATGTCGGAGACATGGTGAAGCGGATTTCATTGACCATGGTCAAGGCCGGCTCCGGCGGCAGGGATGAATGATGGCAGAGCGGTCTGGTCCTCAGGGGCCGGACCCCCGGAATTGTTTTTGCGGAGCATGCAGGTGAACCAGCGTCAGATGGCCCGGAAATATGCATCCTATTGGCCCGTGCTGCAGCGCGGCTTCAGGTTGTTCTTCTTGCTGGCGGCGGTCGAGGCCGTTATGGCCATGGCCTTGTGGCTGCTGGCGCTGGCGGGATGGGACGTGCCCGGTGTGGCCGATGCGGCATTCCGCCACCGCCATGAGATGATCTTCGGTTTCGCCGGCGCGGCCGTCAGCGGATTTCTGCTGACGGCGGTCCCCAACTGGACCGGCCGCCTGCCGGTGGCGGGGCCGCGTCTGGCCCTGCTCGGCGCCTTGTTCATTGCCGGGCGGGTGGCGATTTTGCTGCCGGTTCCCTGGTGGCTGGCGGCGGGGCTGGATGTCGTGTACTGGCTGTTGCTCGGTGCAATTATCCTGCGCGAAATATTCCTTGGCCGGAACCGGCGCAACTATCCGATCGGGGGCATTCTGGCCCTGTTCGCCCTGGCCGATCTGACGATGTTTCTGGAAGCGGCGGGGCTGCTGGAAACGGATTTCGGCGCCCGTGCCGGTATTGCGCTGCTGGTTGTGCTGATCACCATCATCGGCGGTCGGGTCACGCCTTCCTTCACCGCCAACCGCCTGCGCCACCGCGGGGTTTCGCCCCTGCCGCGGCAGAATGCGCTGATTGACCGGATAACGATCCTGCTGACGGTGCTTTCCGTCATTGCCATGGTGGCGGATCTCTCGGGCCCGGCCGTGGCGGTGCTGTATGCGCTGACGGCACTGGCCCATGGGCTGCGGCTGTCCGGCTGGCGCGGAGCGGCCGCATTGGGCGAGCCCATCCTGTTCGTTCTGCATGTGGGCTATGGCTGGCTGGTACTGGGCTTTCTGGTGCAGGTGCTGGCGGCGCTCGATATCGGCTTTTCCCCTTCGACGGCGCTTCATGCCTTCAATACCGGTGCGATCGGTACGATGATTCTGGCCGTTTCCAGCCGGGCCATTCTGGGACATAGCGGGCAGAATATTGTTGCCGCGCCGCTGACCGTGGCTGCCTATGTGGCCGTCAATCTGGCGGCGGTCGTCCGTCTGGGGGCTGCCTGGCTGCCCGATCCGCTCATCGCCCTGGCGGTGGCCGCCGGGTTGTGGATGGCTGCCTTTGTCTTCTTTCTCGCCGATTACTGGCGTCTCTTGCTGATCGGGCGGCGCTGAAACCGGCCGGGGCGGGCTTGTCTTCAGAAATCGTCGCCGCAGATGGCGGCCAGATGGTCGCAATCGTCGATATGAACCGTATGGCCGGAAACCGTTATCCCCTCCTTGCGCAGCTTGCCGAAGGCACGTGACAGGCTTTCGGGGCGCATGCCCAGACGGGCGGCGATCAGGCTTTTGTCGAAGGGCAGATCGATCTGCGCTTCGCCGCCATCATGATCGCGCGGCAGCAGATTGTGCAGAAAACAGGCCAGACGGATATGCGTCGGGCTGTATTGGCGCTTTTCCATATCGCCAATGACGCTGCGCAGGCGCATGGCCATGGCGCCGATGACCCTGAGTGCCAGGGCGGGATTGCTGGTCAGCATCTGCTTGAGGATGTTGGCCGGGATTTCCAGAACCACGGAGGAGACGGCCGATTCCGCCGTTGCCGGATAGAAACCCAGGCCGAAGACTGCGGGTTCGGTAAAGGTTTCCCCGGGCAGGATGATGTGCAGCACCGACTGATCGCCATCGGGATTGTCGCGATAGACCTTGACCCAGCCGGAAGCGACGAAAAACAATCTGTCCGCCGGATCGCCACGCAGAAACAACAAATCGCCGCGGTGATACTGGCGGCGGCGGATATGCGGCACCAGATTATCGAATGCCGCCCTGTCCAGGCCGCGCATCACCGGCGTGCGGTACAGATTCTCTATTTCCTTTTCCGTGGGCTGCATGTCTTTCCCTTATCCCATCGCCACGAGGGCCGCAAGCGCGAAGGCATCGCTTTCTTCGCATCTTCTTCCGGCCTGCGAAGATCCACCCGCGCCGGATCTGCGTATTGCAGATCAGGCTGAAGAGAAACTCATGCAAGAGAGGGATGGGGACATGCTGAAGAAAATGCTGATAACCGCTGCATTCGGGCTGGTGCTGTCTGCCTGCGCCATGCAACAGGAACAGAAGGCGCAGGTTTCGCCCGACAGCCTGTATGCCCGCCTTGGCGGCATGCCGGCGATCGAAGCGGTGGTCGATGAATTCACGGCCCGCATGGCGGCCGATCCGCGCGTGAACAAGGGTTTTGCCAAGACCGATATCGCCAAGTTCAAGAAGAATCTGGCCGATCAGATCTGCGAGGCCACGGGCGGACCCTGCAAGTACAAGGGCAAGGACATGGTCAGCGCCCATAAGGGTATGAACATCACCAATGAGCAGTTCAACATCACCGGCGGGCATCTGGCGGCGGCTCTGGACAAGTTCAATGTGCCGATGAAGGAGAAGAACGAGCTTCTGAGCGCGATCGGCTCGATGCAGAAGGACATTGTCGGCAAGTAGTCGGCAAGTAAGGATCCGGAGGGCTTAAACGCGCCCCGCCCCGGCGGTGGCTGTCCGCGATTTTCTGTGGATAGAATCGCTTTTCCTGTGGATTATGACTGGAATATGACGGCCCGTATGGATATTGTGCCCGATACAGGTGAATGGTGATTTACGGGTATGTTCCATGCAGTGGACGGAAGAGAAGGTTGAAACCCTGCGTCGCTTGTGGGGCAGCGGGATGACGGCAGCGCAAATCGCCGAAAAGCTGGGCGAAGGCGTCAGCCGCAACGCCGTGATCGGCAAGGCGCATCGCCTCGGCCTGTCTGCGGGAGGGGCGAAGAATGCCAAGCCGAAGCCCCGCAAGAAAGCGGCCGAAAAGGCGAAACCGGCCGCCACCAAGACCAGGGCGGGCAAGAAAAGCGATGAACTGCCCTGGCAGCGTCGCTGCCAGTGGCCCCACGGGCATCCGGGCGAACCGGATTTCCATTTCTGCGGTGCCGAGGCCGTGGCGGGCAGGCCCTATTGCGCCGAGCATTGCGCCATCGCCTATCGCCAGAAGGATGAGGCGGCGTAGGCAGGTTCCGGGGGGCTGTTCTGAAGCGGTCAGCACTGTTCTGAGACAATGGCCGGGGCATGAATGTGCCCCGGCCTTTTGCTTTTCTGCAGTGGTGTAAGTAAAGGTAAAGGGCCGCTATCTGTGAACAAAGTTACGGCTGAGGGGCTTCTCAGAAAAAAATATTCTGTTTTTTGGGCGCAGGTTTGTGGATATTGATTTCCATCAATTTCCGCTTCGTTTTCCTGACTTAAGTTCCTGCCTCTGAAAATATGTTTTGTATGTCAACAATATATACCGGACCGTTCAAGGAAAGAAAGTGGAAGGAAAAATACATATTCCTGAAGCGGCGAGGCTGCATTGCTGCGGTTTGGATCAGGAGCATCAGCAGATCGCGGATTACATCAACACGGCTGCAGAGCGCATCCAAAAGGGCGAGGCGTTGGAAAACCGCCAAGTGCTCGATGACATGCTCGATCTGTTTTCCAGGCATTTCAGGCATGAGGAAGCGGAGATGCGGCGTGTCGCTTATCCGGATTTGCCGCAGCACAGCGCCCATCATGCGGAAATTATCGCGACGCTGAAGGCCGCACGGGCCAATGGCCGTGGCAGCGGGTTTGCCGATCGGGACTGGATCGAACGGTTTTTCGCCATTCTGATCGAGGATGTTTTGCGTGCCGATCTCGGCTTCAAGACATTTATCGAGGAAAAGGGTCTGGGCGATTGCGATGACATGAAAGGCTGATGGTCTCATCGCCGTCCGTCTGCCTTCCTGCGCTGACGGGTTTTGCTTGACCCTCCGGCCGCCGGAAGGCCCACACAGATGCATATCGTCAATCTGTGGAGGTCGATCATGCAAAAATTCAGTGTACCGAAAATGACTTGTGGTCATTGCAAGAAAACCATCGAGGATGCGCTTCTTCAGCTTGATAGCGGGGCCAGGATCGAAGTCGATCTCGAAGCCCATGTGATCGAAGTGGCGACGGAAGCCAGCAACGATCAGGTATTGAATACGCTTGAAAAGGCCGGATACGAGGCCAGTTTGCTCTGATTTCCCGGTAATCTTGCCCTATCCGCGATCGCGGCGGCTCCTTGCGGGCCGCCGTGTCCTCCGAAGCAGATAAAGGAAACACCGTCACGGCGACGGGGAAAATCCCGCCTGCGAGCAGGCCGCACCGCTGTGGCTGAGGCGTATCGCAAAGAGAAAATCCAAAGGGGCAGGCGAAACTTCGAGCCGGCAAACCCCGCACCTGAAATCCGCGCCGGGCTGATGTGATGCCAGAAGAGACGCTGCCGCTTTTACGCGACAGGGGCTGTTTGAAGCTGGTCGTTCGACGGTAATTGTCTGCGGCGGCGGGAAAAATTGGTGGAGCCGAGGGGAATCGAACCCCTGACCTCAGCATTGCGAACGCTGCGCTCTCCCAACTGAGCTACGGCCCCATGAATGGGCGTTGATGTACGGTGCCAGCCGCGCCCTGTCAAGGGCGAAGCGTTGCGTAATGAGCATTTTGCGCAGTTCTTCCTTGCACCGGCGGTGCGCGGCCACTAAATCTTGTCACGGTTCAACACAAGGAGGCCGCTTCCCCATGTATGCGCTTTTCCAACTGATCGGCATGGTCATCGATCTGTACATCTGGGCTCTGATCATTTCGGCCGTCATGAGTTGGCTGGTGGCGTTCAATGTCATCAATATGCAGAACCGCTTCGTCTATACGGTCAGCGATGTGCTCTACCGTATCACCGAACCGGCGCTTCGGCCCATCCGCAACATTCTGCCGGCCATGGGCGGGCTGGATCTGTCGCCGGTGGTGCTGATCCTGCTGCTGATTTTCCTGCGCAACCTGATTCTGGTGGATGTGGCCCGCTGGGTGCTGACCTGAGCAGGGCTGCGCGCAGCGATGACGGATGACAGCCCTTTCGTTGCGCTTCCCGATGGGGTGCTGGTCCGCATCCGCCTGACGCCGAAGGCCGGGCACAACGGTTGCGCCGGTCTCAAGCGGGATGGCGAAGGGCGCGCCTGGCTGGATATGCGCATCACCGCCGTGCCCGAGAAGGGCAAGGCCAATGCCGCGTTGCTGAAATGGCTGGCCAAGGCATGGCGCTGCCCGGTCGGGGCATTGGAAATACGCAGCGGGCAGACCGACCGCAACAAACAGGTTTTTCTGAGTGGGGAGACGGCGGCCCTGCTGGCACGTCTGGAAGAATGGCTGAAGGGGGAGATCCGGCAATGACCGATCGTCGCGATGGGGCCTGTGGGGCGGAAATTATCGACGGCAAGGCCTTCGCCGCCGGCTTGCGCCAGCGCATAGGCAGGGAAGTGGCGCGGCTGAAGGCGGAACATGGCATCACGCCGGGCCTGGCCGTTGTTCTGGTCGGCGAGGATCCGGCCAGCCAGGTCTATGTGCGCAACAAGGGCCGGCAGACCCGCGAGGCCGGCATGAAATCGGAAGAGATCCGCCTGCCGGCCACCGCCACACAGGAAGAGGTGCTGGCGGTGGTGGACCGTCTGAATGCGGATCCGGCGATCAACGGAATTCTGGTGCAGCTTCCCCTGCCCGCGCAGGTAGATGAACTGGCGGTGATCGACCGTATCGACCCGGACAAGGATGTGGACGGGTTTCACGTCGTCAATGTCGGGCGGCGCATGGTCGGCATGCGTGCCCTGGTGCCGTGCACCCCGCTCGGCTGCATGATGCTGCTGCGCGACCGGCTGGGACAGGATCTGTCGGGGCAGAAGGCGCTGGTGGTCGGGCGCTCCAATATCGTCGGCAAGCCAATGGCGCAACTGCTGCTCGATGCCAATTGCACCGTCACCATTGCCCATAGCCGCACCCGCGATCTGCCGGGCGAATGCGCCAGGGCCGATATTCTGGTCGCTGCGGTCGGCCGCCCCAACTTCATTCAGGGCGAGTGGATCAAACCGGGCGCCACCGTGATCGATGTCGGCATCAACCGCATCGATGCCGGCGCGGGGAAGACACGTCTTGTCGGCGATGTCGATTTCGAATCTGCCTGCCGCCTCGCCGGGGCGATCACGCCGGTTCCGGGCGGCGTTGGCCCGATGACCATTGCCTGCCTGCTGGCAAATACCCTGACCGCGACCTGCTATCAGGCCGGGCTGCCCGCCCCCGATCTGGACTGAACGGGGGACACACCGGCGCTCTCAGGGCAGCCGGCGCAGATATTTCCGTGCTTGTATCGATGGCGCTTTGCTGAAAATATGGCGCCATGCGGAAGATCATTATCGATTGCGATCCCGGTCAGGACGATGCGATAGCCTTGCTCCTGGCCTTTGGCGCCGCCGACCGGCTGGATATTCTCGGCATCACCACGGTTGCCGGGAACGTTCCCCTGGCATTGACGGAAAAGAATGCCCGCAAGCTCCGCGAACTGGCCGGGCGCGAGGATGTGCCGGTCATGGCCGGGTGCGAGCGGCCCTTTCTGCGCAAGCTGGTGACGGCGGAATATATTCACGGCGAAACCGGCCTCGACGGCGCCGATCTGCCCGAACCCCGCCTGCCGTTGGATCCCCGTCACGGGGTCGATTTCATCATCGAAACCCTGCTCGGCGAAGAACCGGGCACCGTGACCCTGTGCCCGACCGGACCGTTGACCAATATCGCCATGGCCTTCGTGCGGGCGCCGCAAATCATGCCGCGGGTGAAGGAAATCGTGCTCATGGGCGGCGGCTGGGCCGAAGGGAACGTGACCCCGGTGGCCGAATTCAACATCTATGTCGATCCCCATGCCGCGGCAGTGGTGTTCGGCAGCGGCATACCGATCACCATGCTGGGGCTGGACGTTACCCACAAGGCGCTGGTGGGGGAAGCGCATCTGCGTCAATGGCGGGCTCTGGGCACGCCGGTCGGTGATGCGGCGGCCGGATTGCTCGATTTCTATTCCCGTTACGATCGCGAGCGCTATGGCGTTCCCGGCGCGCCGCTGCACGATCCCTGCGTGATCGCCTATCTGCTGGCGCCGGAGCTGTTTTCCGGGCGCATGTGCAATGTCACGATCGAAACGGCCAGCGAACTGACCATGGGGCAGACGGTGATCGACTGGTGGCGGGTGACGGACCGCCCGGCCAATGCCCATGTCATCACCGATATCGATGCCGACGGCTTTTTCGCCCTGCTGCTGTCGGCGCTGAAGACGTTGTGACGGCGCCGCCGGGCAGGGAGGACGGGCTGCATGTCGGCGTCGCCGGTTGCGGCGCCATGGGCCTGCCGATGGCCCGGGCATTGCTGCGTGCCGGTTTCGACGTCCGCGGCTTCGATATCCGCCCCGCCGAGGAATTCGGCGATTTTGCCGGCCGGATGATCGCGGACCCCGCCCGCTTCGGTGCCTGGTGCGATACGCTGATCTGCGTGGTGCGGGACATTCCTCAGATCGAGGCCTTGTGTTTTAGCGATCAGGCCCTTTTCACCCGGGCCGGTCATCCCGCCTGCCTGATCGTATCCTCGACCATAGCGCCGCCCTTTCTGCACGATTTGCGCCGCCGCCTGCCTGCGGATGTCGCCCTGATCGATGCGCCGATGTCCGGCGCCCCCAAGGCGGCGGAGGAGGCTGCCCTCAGCTTCATGCTGGGCGGCGACGAAGCGGCGATCGCGGCTCATCTGCCGCTGTTCGAAGCCATGGGGCGGCATCTGCATCGTCTCGGCGGCCTCGGCGCGGGGATGAGCGCCAAGGTGCTGAACAATTTCGTCGCGGCGACAACGGTCGCGGCCGTGCGCCGTGTGCTGGCGGTGTCGGCGGAACTGGGCATCGCCCCCGAAGCCCTGCTGGCGGTGATGGATTCAAGCTCGGGGCAGAGCTGGTATGGCAGCCGTTTCAGGGAAATCGCCTGGTCGTGCGAAGAATACAGCCCCGCCAATACCATCGGCATTCTGGAAAAGGACGTGCAATCCTTTCTCGATGCGCTGAACGACGGGCAGAAAGCCGATGCCGCCCCGCTGCCGGAAGCGGTGATTGCCGCCCTGCGCCGCCTGCCGCCGGCCCCGGAAGTGCGATAACGATATCGGCCGCCGGTATCAGCGGCCCTCGCGGTCAGGATATTCGGGAACGATCTCTCCGTCCGCTGCGTCGCTGCCGAGACGGTCGATCAGTGCCTTCCAGATCGAGCGATAATCGGGCGAGGATCCCTCCCGGTCGCGGCTTTCCCCGGCGTCACGGCTGGCTTCCCCCGGCCCATCGGCAGGCCAGGCGAAATCCCGCGGCGCCGTGCCCTTGAGCGCGGCTTTCATGAAACGGGCCCAGATCCGGGCGGGCAGGCTGCCGCCGCTGACATTCTTCATCGGCGTGCCCTTATCCTTGCCGATCCAGATTCCCGCCACCAGTTCCGGGGTGAAGCCGACGAACCAGGCATCGCGGTTGTCCTGGGTCGTGCCGGTCTTTCCCGCTGCCGGGCGTCCGATCCGTGCCCGCCGGCCGGTGCCGTTTTCGATCACCTGTTCCAGCATGCCGACCAGATTCCTGACCGGTAAGGGGGCAACCGCGCGGCCGAGACCGCCTTTCTGACGACGGTAAAGGACTCTCCCGGCACGGTCACGGATTTCGGTAATGCCATAAGGCACCACCACACGGCCGCCATTGGCGAAATGGGCATAGGCGGTCACGATCTCAAGCGGTGTGACTTCCGAAGTCCCCAGCGCCAGCGAGGGATGATCGCGCAACGGCGAAACGATGCCAAGGCGCCGCGCCAGATCGATCACCCGTTCGCCGCCGACCTGCTGGTAGAGGCGCACGGCGGCCAGATTGCGCGATTGCGCCAGGGCATCGGTCAGGGTCATCGCGCCCTTGAATTTGCCGTCGTAATTCTTCGGCACCCAATCGCCGATGCTCAGCGGTGAATCCTCGATGATGTCATCGGGGCGGTAGCCCGTCTCCAGCGCCGCGAGATAGACGATGGGCTTGAAGGCGGAGCCGGGCTGTCGCCGTGCCTGGGTGGCGCGGTTGAACTGTGATCGACGATAATCGCGCCCGCCGATCATGGCGGCAATGGCCCCGTCCGGGGCCAGGGCCATCATTGCCACCTGCAGCGCGGGATAGGGCTTCAGTGCCTTGCGCACCGTCTGCTGTGCCAGGTCCTGCAGACGGGGGTTGAGCGTGGTGGTAACGATCAGATCGCGGTCGATGCTGCCGATCAGGGCGCGGGTTTCATCGGCAACCCAATCGGCGAAGTAGCGGATATCGGCACTGACCCCGGCGCGACGGCGCAGGCGGGCGGGGCTGGCCTTGGCGCGGGCGGCCAGGTTTTCGTCGATCATGCCTGCCGCGACCATGGCATCCAGCACCTGTGCGGCCCGGCGGCGCGAACGGGCGAGATCGTTGGCGGGGGAATAGCGCGAAGGGGCTTTCAGCAGCCCGGCGATCATTGCCGCTTCGGCAAGGTTGAGGTCGCGGGCCGATTTGCCGAAATAGCGCCGTGAGGCCGCCTCCACCCCATAAGTGCCGGAACCGAGATAAACCCGGTTCAGATAAGCGGCGAGAATACGGTCCTTATCGAATTTCTGTTCGAGGTACAGTGCCAGCAGCACTTCCTGAACCTTGCGCCGCAGGGTCTTCTGCGGGCCGAGGAACAGATTCTTCGCCAATTGCTGGGTGATGGTGCTGCCGCCCTGCACCACCCGCCCGGCGCGCCAGTTGACCCAGGCGGCGCGCAGGATGCCCAGGGGGTCGATGCCGAAATGGCTGTAGAAACGCCGGTCTTCGATGGCGATTACGGCCTTGGGCAGATAGGGCGACATTTCATTGAGCGGCACCGCCTCGCGATAGAGATTGCCGAAGGTGGCGATGATCTCGCCGCTGGGGGCGGTCAGGGTCAGGGAAGGGCGCCGGCCCGGTTCCGCCACCTGGGTGACGTCGGGCAGGTCGTAGGCGAAATAGGCAATCAGGGCCAGCAGCGCCACGCCTCCCCAGATCGCAAGCAGCAGAACGGCCCGCAAAAAACGGCTGAAACCGCCGCGGCGTTTCGCCCGGGGGGCTTTGGCGCGCTTAGCCCTGCTGCTCACGGGCCGGTTCGTCGGCGAAGGCTTCCGGGGCCTCGTAATCGGGTCCGGCCAGCATGGTGCCGACGCCATGGCGGGTGAAGACTTCCAGCAGCAGCACATGGGGCAGGCGCCCGTCCAGGATGAAGGCGGAATTGACGCCGCCTTCGAGCGCGTGCAGGCAGGTTTCCACCTTGGGAATCATGCCGCCGCTGATGGTGCCGTCGTCAATCAGGCGAGGCACGTCGGCGGGCGTCAGACTGTGAATCAGGTTGCCGTTCTTGTCGAGCACGCCGGCGACATCGGTCAGCATCATCAGTTTTTCGGCCTTGATCGCCGCGGCGATATGGCCGGCGGCGGTATCGGCGTTGATGTTATAGGTTTCACCCCTGGCGCCGATGCCGATGGGGGCAACCACCGGAATGGCATCGCTGAGGTGAATATTCTCCAGAACGTCCGGGTTGATGCGGGCCGGTTCGCCGACGAAGCCGAGATCCAGCACCTTTTCGATGCTGGAATCGGGATCGCGGCGGGTGCGGTTGAGCTTGCGCGCCTCGATCAGGCGGCCGTCCTTGCCGGAAATGCCGATGGCCTTGCCTCCGGCATTGTTGATGGCGGTGACGATCTGCTTGTTGATGGAACCGGAGAGAACCATTTCCACCACATCGACCGTCTGCTGGTCGGTGACCCTGAGTCCATCGACGAAATTGCTGTCGATCTTCAGCTTCTTCAGCATGGCGCCGATCTGCGGCCCGCCGCCATGAACGACGATCGGGTTGATGCCGACCTGCTTCATCAGCACGATATCGCGCGCGAACTGATCCGCCAGACGGGCATCGCCCATGGCATGGCCGCCATATTTGACGATGAAGGTCTTGCCGGAAAAACGCCGCATATAGGGCAGCGCTTCGGAGAGGATGCGCGCTTTGGCAAACAGTTCTTCGTTCTGCATCGGCCCGTTCTCCATGATGGCGGGGTTCAAACGACCCAGTTTTCGGCCAGGGCGGCGATTTCGGCACGCACGGCATCGAAACCCAGGTTCTTGGCCGAACTGGTCACCAGAATATCCGGATGCGCCGCCGGACGTTTGGCAATGGCCGCCGCGGTTTTGCCACGCACGGTTTCGAGTGCCGGGGCCTTGACCTTGTCGGCCTTGGTCAGGGTAATCTGATAGACGACGGCGGCGGTGTCCAGCATCGACATGATTTCCTCGTCCACCGCCTTGATGCCATGGCGGGAATCGATCAGCAGGAAGACCCTGGCCAGATTGGGCCGTCCGCGCAGGAAATCGTTCACCAGCCGCGTCCAGGCGCGCACATGTTCCTTCGGTGCCCTGGCATAGCCATAGCCCGGCAGATCGACCAGGCGGAGCCGCCCGTCGAGATCGAAGTAATTGATCTGCTGCGTCCGCCCCGGCGTGTTCGATGTGCGCGCCAGATCGCGCCGCCCGGTCAGGGCGTTGAGCAGGCTGGATTTCCCGACATTGGAGCGCCCGGCGAAGGCCACTTCCGGCAGGGTCGGGCCGGGAAGCTGCTGCAGGGATGCCACCGAAAGCATGAAACGGCAATCGCGGGCAAACAGCTTCCGCCCGGCTGTCAGAAGCCGGGCGGTTTCGTCGTCTTTATCCTGCGTTTCTTTCATGGGGGTGCTGCCCCTATTTCGGTGTCGCCCCATGGGTGGCGGCGACCCGCTTCATGATGAACCACTGCTGGATGATGGTCAGCAGATTGTTGGTCGTCCAGTACAGCACCAGCCCGGCCGGGAACTGTGCCAGCAGGAAGGTGAACATGATCGGCATGAAGGTCATGATCTTCGCCTGTACCGGATCCGCCGGCTGGGGGTTCAGTTTCTGCTGCAGATACATGGTGATGCCCATGATCAGCGGCAGAATCCCCAGATGCAGGAAAGACGGCGGCGTCCACGGGATCAGGCCGAGAAGGGTGAAGATATTGGTCGGATCCGGCGCCGAAAGGTCGTGTATCCAGCCGAAGAAGGGGGCATGGCGCATTTCGATGGTGACGAACAGCACCTTGTAGAGCGAGAAGAACACCGGAATCTGCAGCAGAATGGGCAGACAGCCCGAGACGGGATTGACCTTCTCGCGCTTGTACAGCTCCATCATTTCCTTGTTCAGCTTCTGGCGGTCATCGCCGCAGCGTTCGCGCAATTCGGCGATCTTCGGTTGCAGCATCTTCATCTTGCTCATCGACACATAGGATTTGTGTGCCAGTGGCAGGAACAGCAGCTTGACGAAGATGGTGAAGGCGATGATCGCCAGACCGAAATTGCCGATGATGCCGTAGAGAAAATCGATAGCGAAGAAAATCGGCCGGGTCAGGAAATAGAAATACCCCCAATCGATGGCCAGATCGAAGCGCTGGATGTTGTACTGCTCGTTATAACGGTCGAGCAGCTTGACCTCCTTGGCGCCGGCGAAGAACAGGTTTTTGGTGACCGTGTTACCGCCGTCGGGAATGACATCGGGCTGTTCGGTGATGAAATCGGCCTGATAGATTTCCTTCTGCGATCCCTTGCGGTATTTGAAACTGCCGGTGATCGGGCGCTTTTGATCGGGCACCAGGGCCGTCAGCCAGTATTTGTCGGTGATGCCGGTCCACCCGCCGGTGCTTTTCTGTGCGATGACGCCGGCTTCGGCCAGGTCGTCATAGGTTTCTTCCTGCAATTCGTTATTGAGCACGCCGAGCATGCCTTCATGCAGGATGTAATAGCCAAGGACCTTCGGCTTGCCGTGGCGGGCCACCAGCCCATAGGGGAACAGACGGATTTCCCTGCCGCTGTTGTTTTCGACGCGCAGGGAGACCGAGAACATGTAATTGTCGTCGAGCTCGATGATACGCTTGAAGATCACGCCTTCGCCGTTATCCCAGCTCAGGGTCAGGGGTTGGCCCGTTTCAAGCGCCGGGCGGTCGGCGGTCCAGACTGAATCGGGGCCCGGTACCTTGACGGTGCTGCCGGGCGCCGCCGTCCAGCCGAACTGGGCGTAATAGGGCTTGGCCGAACCGCTGGGGGAGAGCAGCTTGATCGGCGGGCTGTCGGCATCGAGGGTTTCGCGGTAATCGGGCAGAATCAGATCGTCGATCCGCAGCCCCTTAAGCGGCAGGGATCCCTGCAGGCGCCGGGCCTTGATCGGCAGGCGCGGCGTGGCGGCCAGGGCGGCCTCACGGCTGACGGCCGGGGCTTCGGAGCTGGCCGCGCCGGGTATGGCCGCCGGTGCCGCGCCGCTGTTCTGAGGCAGGGCGACGGGCTGTTCGCCGCCGGGACTTGCCGTTGTTGCGGCCGCCGGGGCCTGGCCTTCGCTCTGGGTCTGCTGGGCAGCCAGGCGGGCGCGTTCCTGCTGGCGCGGCATTTCGTAGAAATACTGCCAGGCGACCATGATGACGGCAGCCAGCAACATGGCAATGAGCATGTTTTTGTTATCAGACATCCCGATACTTCCTTGGGAGGTTCAGTGACGTGGCGTTCTCTGCGCATGGTGCGCGGTCAGCCCTGTTCGGCGCCGGCGGGACCGGGTCGTGGCCGCATCCGCCCCAGGGATGGCAGCGCAGGATGCGCCGGATCGCCAGCCAGCCGCCCTTCAGCGGGCCGTGAACGCCCAGCGCCTGTAAGGCATAGGCGGAACATGTCGGCTGGTAGCGGCAGGAGGGGGGCAGCAGCGGCGAGAGAAAATAGCGGTAGAAACGTATGGGCAGTGCCAGAAGGAAAACCGCCAGCGCGGTCGTGGCCGCTGTGGCTTGTCGCCAGGGGGAATGTTCAGCCATCGGCACGGTCCTTCGCATCCTCGTTATGCAGTCCCAGCCGTTTCAGTGCCGTTACCAGATCGCGGCGCAGGGCATCGAACGGGCGGCTGACGGTCGCGGGCCTGCCGATCAGCACATAATCATGTCCGGGGCGGGCATGAACGGGCAGCATCTCTGCCGCCAGAGCCTTGAGCCGCCGCCTGGCGCGGTTGCGCTTCACCGCATTGCCGACCTTGCGGCTGGTGGTGAAACCGATACGCAGTGCAGGCGCATCCTCCCGCAATGCTGACGGGGATTGCGCCGCTCTGGTGTTTTCCGCTGCTTCGGCCTTCTGCGACGGGCCGGGCCGGGGGGCCGCCTGCAGCACCAGCCCGGGCATGACACGGTATTGTCGGGCGGCGGCGATGCGCAGATAATCCGCGCGGCGCTTGATCCGCCCGACAGAAGTGCTCATCGGTTCAGGCCGACAGGCGCTTGCGGCCCTTGCTGCGGCGATTGGCCAGAACCTTGCGGCCGCCGACGGTCTGAAGGCGGGCACGGAAACCGTGCCGGCGCTTGCGGATGAGTTTGCTCGGTTGATAGGTCCGCTTCACGGATCTTCTCCATAAATTTTGCCCGCAACAAGCGGGCATTAATCAAAGCCCGGTGTATACGGAAACCAAAGACAAGAGTCAATCATCCCCGCCGCCGGAAAGCACGCCCGCTTCGCCGCATTGGCGGCGGGGGCATGGGGCGTTTGCTCCGGCTGCAGGCCATATGGTGCAATTGCGGCGTTGATACCAGAAACAGGCCGCATCCGGCAACAGGGTTGGGCGATTTTCCCTTAAATTGCCGCAATTGCCTGCCGCGACCGGTTGGTTTCATGGTCATGCTCGCTTTTTTGTGATGGCTGTTGATTGGGCAAAGCGCGCCGGATCGTTCATCAAGGAAGACGAGGATACCGCCAATGACAAGCATAAGGCCTTCGCCGGCGGTTCCGGCCAAGGTTCTGATCGAGGAGATGACGACATGCTGAAGAAAACCTTTACCGCCGCAGCGATTGCCGCGATGTCCGCCACGGCGCTGACCCCGGCCGTGGTCAATGCGGCAAGCCATGCCAGCGCCTGCAACCCGTGCAATCCCTGTGCGGCCAAGAAGAAGATGATGAACCCGTGCAATCCCTGCGCGGCCAAGAAGAAGATGATGAATCCGTGCAACCCGTGCAATCCCTGCGCGGCCAAGAAGAAGATGATGAATCCGTGCAACCCGTGTAATCCCTGCGCGGCCAAGAAGAAGAAAATGTAAGTTTCCGCGATGTTCCGCCACGGATGGCGGTCAGGAGCCGCGCCTTTTAAGGCGCGGTTTTTCTTGTGATGCCGGGCGGCGGAAAGCCATTGGCGTTTGCCGCTTCATGATCGTAAAATGACCTTATGCAGGAACGGAAAGACGAGCAGGCGGCACCCGGCGCGCCATCCTCCCGTCCCGATGCGCGCAGGGATGGCGGTGCGGCCGCATTGCGGCGTTCGGGCAGCTATGTCCTGTCCGGATTATCGGGGCGAATGCTGGTCCTCACCATTATTTTCGTCATGATCGCCGAAGTGCTGATCTTCGTTCCCTCCATCGCCCGTTTCCGCCATACCTATCTGCTGCAGCGCCTGTCGGAGGCGCATCTGGCCACCCTGACCCTGCTGGCCATGCCCGATGTCACGTTGCCGCGCGAAAAGGAAAGCGAACTTTTGGCGCAGATCGGGGTGCGCGGCATTGTGCTGAACCGGCCGCAGTCGCGGGTACTGATGCTTTCCGAGGAGATGCCGCCGAGCGTTTCGGCCAGCTACGACCTGCGCCGGGGAACGCCGCTGACCCTGATCCGCGATGCCTTCGTGGCGCTGATGCATGGCGACGGGCGTATTCTGCGGGTGATCGGTCAGGTTGATGGCGCCGAGGATACGGTTGTCGAGATCATCATGGATGAACAGCCCCTGCGCGAGGCGATGATCGCTTACGCGGTCAATATTCTCGGCCTGTCGATCGTCATATCGCTGATCACGGCCTTTTTCCTCTACATCGCCATCCGCTGGCTGCTGATCCGCCCGATGCAGCGGCTGACTTCGGCGATGATGGTCTTTCGCGACGATCCGCTGAACGCCCGCAATCTGATCGAACCTTCCGCGCGCCGCGACGAACTGGGCATGGCGGAACGCGAACTGGCGGGGATGCAGCGCCAGATCGTCACTTCCCTGCGCCAGAAATCCCGTCTGGCGGATCTTGGCGCCGCAGTGAGCAAGGTCAATCACGATCTGCGCAACATTCTGGCAACGGCGCATCTGCTTTCCGACCGCCTGACCGAGGCCGAGGATCCGATGGTGCGCCGGGTGGCGCCGGGCCTCATTCAGGCCATCGACCGGGCCATCGCCCTGTGCCAGCGCACCCTTAAATACGGCAAGGCGGACGAGCCGACGCCGGTGCGCAGCTTTTTCTCGCTGCGCGATCTCGTTGCCGAGGTGGGCGAAGCCGCCGGGGCCGACGGCCGGAGCGAGCGACAATGGTTCAATCAGGTGCATGAAGGGCTGCTGATCAATGCCGACCGCGATCAGCTTTTCCGGGTGTTGCTCAATCTCGGGCGCAACGCGCTGGATGCAATCGATGGCGACGGCCGGGTGGTGGTTACCGCCGAACGTCGCGAGGACGGCGTCGCCATTCAGCTTGCCGATACCGGGCCGGGCCTGCCGGAAGAAGTGCGCGAACACCTGTTCGAACCCTTCGTCGGCTCGTCCCGCCAGGGGGGGACGGGGCTGGGCCTGGCCATTGCACATGATCTGGTGCATTCCCATGGCGGCAGCCTGAGCCTGGTTTCCTCCGGCCCGCAGGGCACGGTGTTCCGCATCTGGATTCCGGACTGAGCGGATAGCCGGCCTGTCCCCCGTAGGCGGTTTGACTGAGATCGCCCCTCATTCATGATCCGGCTTCTGGGGAAGGCTGACAGAGGGTCCTTCACTCAGTTCTTCGTTCATTTGCCTGAGGCGCTGGTCGATATCCCCGAAATAGCGATCGAGGATGGCCTGATACAGACCTTCCCTTTTCATCTGGGCCAGTATCCGGTTGATACGGGGGATGAGGTCTGCATAGGGGGAATTCCTGCGGATCAGCAGGGAAAAATTGACTTCGGCCAGCTGATGAGGGCCGGGGATGATCTTTTTCAGGTTCTCGCTGTACAGCGTACCTTTTTTGATACGCTGCTGCAGGTCGGCCATGGCCGGATATTTGCCCAGCACATAGACATCCGCTCGCCCGTTTGCCAGCATGTTGATGGCAGAGCTGTATGTGGGCGCCCAGATCACATCCAGACCTTTGAAGTGTTCCTCGGACCAGCCGGAGCCGATGGTCTCCACGATCTTGAAGTCTTTCAGATCCCCGATGCTGCGCGCCGCCAGAATTTCCCGAATTCTCGGGTTGTCGCGACGGGCGAAGGCCCGTTCGCTGACGGTATAGATCGGGTCCGTGGCCAGGAAAAGCCTGCTGCGCTTGCGGGTCATCGCGGTGATCAAGCCATCGCCCTTGCCGTCTGCAATCAGTTTCTGTGCTCTCTTCCAGGGGTAGACGTCAACCTTCAGCGGTATTTCCAGACGGCGGAATATTTCCGTCATGATGTCGTAATAAATGCCGGTGATCTCGCCCTGATCGTTTTCTGATATAAAAGGATAGTAGTCCTTGTCGTCGATCCAGCGGAATGCCCGCTCCTTCCCGGCCTCAGCCGTCCATCCATGGATCGGTGCCAGTAACAGAAGTGCCGGCAAAAGAATGCTTAGAAATCTTTTGATCTGCAAGGTAAGCATGCCTTCTCCTCCAGGTCCTGATGCGGGCCAGTGAGATCGGTAGTCGCGGTTGAGTGTAGGCCCTGGCTTCAATCGGGTCTACCATAGGATGACGGCGGTCGTGTCAGTCGCACGTAAGAGGTGTCTTGCCGGTTTTTCATATCCGGCCGGGATGTGGCGGAAATTCCTGAGACTGCAGAAGACATGTCTGGTCAGGGGACGGATCCTAAGGGTTTGTTAACTTTTTTTTCAGGAAGTGGCGTTACGATTGGGCATCTGTTTCTGGGGGCCGGAACGAACGACATGTCCTTGCGCAGCTTTACAACGCCCGGTTTGCTGATGGTCGCGGGTTTCATCCTGTCCGGCTGCAGCGCGGTGGCGCTGTCCGTGGTTGAAGGTTCCGTTTCGAAATATGTCGGGCGGGATTGTTCGACCGTGCGTCTGTTCAAGGAAGGTTCCCTGTGCGAGGCCCCGCCCGTGCCCGAAGATCCGGGCCCGCCGCTATATTGTTATCGCGAACTGGGCGCCACCACCTGTTACGACCGCCCCGATCCCTATATGATCGGCAGCAAGGAACCCGAAGGCATCGCCACCGGCAGCGACTGATCCTGCCCTTCTGAAGACCTTCCGATCTGCGACACTGCCAGGGGTCGGGCATGGGTTTCCTCTGCCGGAGCCGATGGCTGCGGCACTTTCCCCGTTGTTGCACTGCACCAGAATGTTATGATGCCGGTTGTGGGAGGGTTCGCCATGACCGATGTTTTCGCGCCGGTTTTTCTGGCCACCGATTTTTCCGTGCAGGGGCCGTATGTCGGGCTGCTCAGGGCGGCGGCGATGAAGGTGGAACCACGGCTGAATGTGGCCGATCTGATCCATGACCTGCCGGCTTTCGAGCCTGCGGCAGCCGGCATGCTGTTGGCGGCGCTGTTGCCCTTTCTGCCCGAGCGGGCGGTTGTCGCCGCCGTGGTTGATCCCGGCGTCGGCGGTGATCGTCCTGCGCTGGCGGTGGAGCTGGCCGGGCGCTGGCTGATCGGCCCGGGAAACGGTCTGTTCGATGCCGCCGTGGCCGATGCCCTTGCGCAGGGGGGGCGGGCGGTGCGGCATGAAATTCTGTGGCGGCCGGAGCGTCTTTCCGCCAGTTTTCATGGCCGTGATCTGTTCGTACCGGTGGCAGCGATGCTGGCCTGCGGATATGACAAGGCGCGGCTTCTGGGGCCGGGCCGGGAGACGGGGCCAGCCGGTCCCCCTGCTGTGGAGCGGCGGCGGATCATCTATACAGACGGCTATGGCAACTGCATGAGCGGACTGCGGGAGGCTGAGGTGCGGGGGTGGAAATATCTGCAACTTGGCGATGGCAGAAGGCTTGCGCGGGCACGGACCTTTTGCGCCGTCCCTCCGGGGGAGGCGTTCTGGTATGTCAACTCCCTCGGCCTGGCGGAAATCGCCGTCAATGGCGGCAGTGCCAGTGCCGTGCTTGGCCTTTCCCGCGGCGACAGGGTGCGGTTGGCGGAATGATGGGGCGAAGAAGGGTTGGCCGCCGGTCGTCTTGGTCCACGGGGAAATACTTGTTAGAATACTAATGAACTGGGGAGGAAAAGAGCGAGTGGCAGGGCCAGGGGCTGACAATACGATAACCGATGTGCAGGGGCTCGGCGTGGGCAATGCCCATGACGAAGCGGTGCAAAGCGGGGTGACGGTGGTTCTGCCCGAACGCCCGGCAGTGGCCGCGGTGGATGTACGCGGCGGCGGCCCCGGCACCCGCGATACCGAGGCGCTCGATCCTTCCTGTCTGGTGGAACGGGTGGATGCGATCTGCCTGTCCGGCGGTTCGGTTTTCGGGCTCGATGCCGCGGGCGGGGTGGTTTCCCGCCTCGCCGCCAGGGGGCGCGGGCTCAGGATCCGCGAATTCCGGGTGCCGATCGTGCCTTCGGCGATCATTTTCGACCTGGTCAATGGCGGCAATAAGGATTGGGGCGAAACACCGCCTTACCGGCGGCTGGGGGGCGAGGCGTTCGACAATGTCGCCCGGCGTTTCGCCCTGGGCCGTGCCGGAGCCGGGTTCGGCGCGATGGCCGGCAGGGTGCGCGGCGGTCTCGGTTCGGCCTCGATGATCGATGGCGATCTGCAGGTCGGGGCATTGGTGGTGGCCAATCCGGTCGGTGCCGTGACCATGCCGGGGGAGGACGTCTATTGGGCCTGGCCGTTCGAGCGTGACGGGGAGTTCGGCGCCCGCCCGCCGAGCGGGCGCCCGGTGACGGACATCGCCGAAATTCCGGGAGAATCGCGCCTGGGCGCCAATACGACGCTGGCGGTGGTGGCAACGAATGTCACCCTGGACAAGGCGCAGGCGAAAAGGGTTGCGATCATGGCCCATGACGGGCTGGCCCGGGCCATTCGCCCGCTGCACACGGCCTTTGACGGGGATACGGTTTTCGCCCTGTCCACCTGTATGCGCGATATGGAGGAGGAGGCCGCCTTCGCCGTATCGCGTATCGGCATGATGGCTGCGGATTGTCTGTCGCGGGCGGTGGCGCGGGCTGTGCACGAAGCAGCGCGGGGTTGATCTTTAAGGCGTTGCGTTGAAAGCTGTAGCAAGCAGAAGTGCCCGCCGGGCACGGCAAGAGGGAGGTATCGGTTATGAAACGATGGATGATGGCGGCGTTTGCCGTGGCGGCCCTGTCCGCCATGCCCTTGTGGGGCAATGCCGCGCAGGCGGCGCGTGACGATGTCACGGTCGGCATGCGCCTGGAACCGCCGGGGCTGGACCCGACCACGGGCGCGGCGGCGGCAATCAGCCAGATCACGCTGTACAATGTCTATGAAGGGCTGACCAAGATCAACAACGATGGCAAGGTCGAACCGCTTCTGGCCAAAAGCTGGGAGGTCAGCGACGACAATCTGACCTGGACCTTTCATCTGGTGAAGGGGGTGAAATTTCACGATGGCAGCGACTTCGATGCCTCCGACGTCAAATTCACCTTCGAGCGCAATCAGGGCAAGAACAGCCAGAACAAGCGCAAGGAGCGTTTCGATAACATGGCCAGTATCGAGACCCCCGATCCCTATACGGTGGTGATCCGCCTGAAACGGAATGCGCCCGATTTCCTGTTCGGGCTGGGCGAAAGCACGGCGGTGATCGTCGATCCGGCCAGTGCGGCGTCCAATGCCACCAGGCCGGTGGGTACCGGTCCGTTCAAATTCGTCAAATGGATCAAGGGCGATTCCGTCACGCTGGAGAAATTTCCCGGCTATCGCAATGCCGACAAGATTCGTCTCAACAAGGTGGTTTTCCGCTTCATCAATGACGCCGCCGCCCAGGTGGCGGCGCTGAAGGCAGGCGATATCGATGTGCTGCCGATCGGACCGGCGCCCGAGACGCTGGCCGATTTCGAGGCCGATCCCAATTTCGTCGTTCTCAAGGGCACCACCAATGGCGAAACCATTCTGGCGATGAACCATGCCAACAAGGCCCTGGCCGATGAACGGGTGCGCAAGGCCATTCAGCATGCCATCGACCGTCAGGCCCTGATCGACGGTGCCATGTATGGCTATGGCGTGCCGATCGGCAGCCATTTTGCCCCGCATCATCCCGCCTATATCGATCTGACCGGGGTCACGCCGTACGATCCGGACAAGGCGCGGGCCCTGCTGAAGGAGGCCGGCTACGGCAACGGGCTGAAGCTGTCGCTGAAGCTGCCGCCGCCGCTTTATGCCCGCCGGGGTGGCGAGATCATTGCCGCCATGCTGGCCGATGTCGGGATCGAGGCGAAGATCGAAAACGTCGAATGGGCGCAGTGGATCGATAAGGTCTACAAGAAACGCCAATACGACCTGACCATCGTCAGCCATGTGGAGCCGATGGATATCGGCATCTATGCCAAGGATGACTATTACTTCAATTACAAGGATCCGGCCTTCAAGGCGATCATGGAAAAGGCGGACAGCGCGCCGACACCCGAAGCGCGAACCGCCGCCCTGCAGGAAGCACAGCGCTATCTGGCCGAACACGCGGTCAATGGCTTCCTGTTCCAGCTGGCCAAGACGCCGGTCATGCGCAAGGGGCTGAAGGGTATCGCCAAGGATTCGCACCTGTTCGCCAACGACATGTCGGTGGTCTACTGGGAAGAATGAACGCTGATCTCACCGGCGGCATTCGCGCCGCCGGTGAACCAGACAAAGGCGACGATCAGGGGGCGGGATATCCTGCCCCCTTTTTTATGGTCCCTGCTTCCTGTGCCCCTTTTTTCAGGGCATTGCCGGCACAGGGCGGCAGCCGGTTTGTCTTCTGCCCCCGCCTGTTGGCAGGCTACGGGAAGGCGTGCGAGGCGGCGGCATGGCACCGGGGCGTGCCGCATAAAGGCGGGAGCCGGTCCGAGATGTGCAAACGTCCCGGCTTGACGGGCAAAAGAAAAGCGGGCACCGGAAAACGGCGCCCGCCTGGTTGTGTCATTCCTCTGCCGGCTGGTTTCAGCGGACGTAGATATCCACCTCATTGGTGCTGGCGCTGGGGCTGGTGGTCGCCGAAAGGGTGATCCGGCTGGCGGGCAGCCCCATGTCGATCAGGGTGCGCATGACCTTTTCGGCATATTTGCGCGATTTGGACTGCGCCAGGGCCACCTGTGCCGCGGAACCCTTGCTCGGCGAGACGGCGACCAGGTCGAACGATGCCTGCGGGCGGCGTTCCAGGGCGCGGGAAACCGCGGTATAGAGGGCCTGCTGATAAGGCACGTCCGGCCGGTCGAAGCGGATGACGACCAGCGGGCGGCGGGTATCGGCGGCGAAATTGCCGGTGCGCTGCGGGGCGAAGCTGGCCGGGGCCGAAGCGGCGGCAAAGGCACGGTTGGCCAAGCTGGTGCCGTAAAGTTCGCCATTCTTGATCGCCAGCGACAGGGTGGTCAGATTGCTGCGCTCATTGGCGACATAAGCGGTCTGGCGGCTGACATCCTCCGACAGTTCGTTCAGCAGCCTGTCGATCAGCACCACGGTGCGGTTGGTTTCGTCTTCCAGTACCGCCAGTTGCTTGTGATCCTGATCGATGGCACCCGAAAGGCCATAGGTGGCACGGGCGGATTCGAGCAAATAGGCGGCAAAGGAGGAATCGGCGGCCACTTCATTGGCCAGGCTGTTCATGGCGGCGATGTCGGCGCCTAGCCGGTCCAGTTCGGCCTGGGCCTGATTCCACTGATTCACCAGCACGGGGTTGCCGGGGGTGGTGCCCAGCTGCAGGCGGGCATTCACCGCCGCGATGGTGCCGTGATAGCGCTGGGCGTTCTGCGCCGTCATCTGGCGGATCTGCTGCAACGAGGCATTGCGCTGGCTGATGCGGTTCTGCAGGGCACCCAGTTCCTGACGCATCTGGGCGATCTTCTGGCCGACATAGGTGCCAGTGTTCTGGAAACTGGTCACGCCGGGGGGAACGAATTGGGTGGTGCCCAGCTGCGGCGGGGCTGCAGGTGTGCTCAGCGATGGTGTGCCCTGGCCCCCCGGTGCTGCGGGCGATAAGGTCGGCGCGCTGTTCTGTTCGGCCTTGGAGGGGGCAACGGCGACCTTTTCAGCCGCGACGCTTTCCCCGGCCGGGTCATCGCCGGTCAGCGACGGCCATAAGGAATCCGAAACATAGGAGCAGCCCCCGAGAAGGAGCGCTGTCCCAACCAGCAGTGCATGTGACGCGCGAGACACCATTTGCTCTAATTCACTCTTATTGACTATGAATTCTTAAAACCGCATCCTCGGTCACGGAGGATCCCCCATCATACGGCCTGCCCAGAGACGGACGCTCGCGTCCAGACGCATTGCCGACCGGGTGGATGTTAGCCAAGCCGGTGCGCGGGAACAAGGAATTTTCGGGAAAACGGCAAATTTGGCGGAAAAATGAAAATGCAATCTTGCAATGGCGGATCGTTTTCAGTAGTGTCCGGCCGCGTTGGCCGTTCAGGCCGTTGGATTGACACTGGCAGGCGCCGGTAGCTCAGCTGGATAGAGCACCAGACTACGAATCTGGGGGTCGGGAGTTCGAATCTTCCCCGGCGCGCCATTTTACTTAATCTCACTCACGACAGTTTGCGTCGCTCATATCTGCGATGAGGCGCCCTGCCCGACCGACGTCCGCTCGGGTGCCGGCGTTTCGTTTCGAGGTATTATTTCTCCCGGCGCGCCGTTTCTTCCGCGGGTTTCTCATTTTGCATTCCACCGGCCTTATGCAGGGCGCGATGGCGCACCGCCCCATTGCCGGTGAGCCGGAATCCATCGGATCGTATGGGATATACCGGCGCGCGGCCGCCGATCAGCTTCTGCGCCGCCGCCGCATCAGGGCAAGGGCCAGCATTCCCGCGCCAAGCAGTCCGAGCGTGCCGGGTTCGGGAACCGATTGCGGATTGCCGCCGCCGCCCCCGGAACCGCCGGACCCGCCACCGCCGGAGCCTCCACCGGCGCCGCCGGCGCCGCCGGAGCCGCCCCCGGAACCACCACCGGAACCGCCACCGCCAGTGCATCCGCCGCCACCGCCGCCGGTGCCTCCTCCTCCGCTTCCGCCACCAGAGCCGCCGGACCCACCGGACCCGCCGGACCCACCGGAACCGCCAGATCCGCCGCCGGACCCGCCACCGCCGCCATTAT
>JALXAG010000230.1 GCA_026992315.1 Sneathiellales bacterium
ACGACCGTTCAGCCTGCGCCCGGATGCGGCCCTCTCCCTGCCCGCAAAGGCATTGAACGGCACGATCGGCATCGGGGGCCGTGCCGACGGGTTTGCCATTTCCTTCGCCCTGAACGGCGGCTGGAAGCCCCGCCGATGGCAGGCGGGGCTGGCGAACAAAGCTTCGGCTCTGGCCGTCAGGGGGCGGGCCTGGCTCGCCCCGGGCGGCACACTGCGCCTGTTCCTGCAGGATTGCCTGTCCCTGCCCCCTCTGCAACTGCGGCAAAACGATGCGCAACTGCATATCGATAACGGCCGCCTGTGCGCGGAAAAGAAAAACCAGCCCGTATTGATCCGGACCGGCAGGGGAAACACGAATGCCCGCTTTCTTCTGCAAGGAACCCGGCTGACAGCCGCAACCGCGGGATTGAATATCGCAGGCAGCCTGCCTGTCGTTGCCGCACGGCTGTCCGCCGGCAGGAACGGAACGCTTAAGGCCGATCTGAAGGTTGAGGGCGGCCTGCTGGATGAGAGTACGCAAAAAATCCGTGCCGGCGCCATTGCCGCCAGCATCGCCCTGCAACGGCAAAACCGGCGTCTTGAGGGCCGGATCGCGCTGGAAAAACTGCGGCTGGAGGACCGCGCCCGGCGCCGGCGCTTTGCACCGCTGACCCTCTCCGGGGCGGCGCGGCTGCAGGAGGATACGCTCTCGGGCCGCCTGACGGCAGCCGATAACGGCGGGAATCTGGCCCTGCATGTGAATTTCAGCCATGACGTTGCCAGCGGCAGCGGGCAAGGGGAATATTGGAGCAAACCCCTGCGCTTCGATGGCAAGACCTACGATATCGCCGCCATCCTGCCGGTTCTGGCGCCGCTGATCACCGACACCCGGGGCGAGGCCGATATTTCCGGCCGTCTGCGCTGGTCGCGGAAAACGGGCATAAAGGCCACGGGAACCCTGGCGGTGCGCGGCGGCGGCGGGCAAACCAGCCTGTTCGCCTTTCAGGGGCTGGAAACCATCAGCCGCTTCAGCAGCCTGTGGCCGCCACGCAGCGACGGCATTCAGGATATCTATCTCGATCTGCTCGATCCCGGCCTGCCACTGACGGCGGGAAAAATCCGTTATTCCCTGCCGGGAAACGGCACATTGCGCCTTGAAAGGGCGCGCTTTAACTGGGCGGGCGGGATATTGGCAATGCCGCCGACGGTGATCGATCCCGCCAGCCCCCGTCACGAATTCGTCCTGACGGCCGAAGACATATCCCTCGGTAATCTCTTTCAGGTCCTGGCGGTGGACGGGCTGACGGGCCTCGGCAGGCTTCGCGGCCGCCTGCCGGTCAGAATAGAGGGGGATCGCATCCTCATCGCCAACGGTGTGCTGCAATCGGAAAAAGGCAATCTGCGCTATCGCCCGGCGGAGGGGGCCAACCCGCTAGCCCTGGCCGGGGACAGCCCCGAACTGCTGGCCCGCGCCCTGGACGATTTCCGCTATCGTTCCCTGAAAATCACCCTGGACGGAGAACTGACCGGCAAGCTGAACATCCGCCTGAGCCTCGATGGCGCCAACCCGCAGCTTTACGACGGCTATCCCTTCGCCGTCACCCTGTCGGTGGAAGCGGAATTCGCCACCCTGCTGCGCCGGGGCTTGGCGATCTACACCCTACCGGATAAGATCGGCGGCAGGATCACGCAAAAGCGCGGCAGGAACAAGCAAGGGAAGAAACCGGAATGAAACAAGGAAACATGCGCTTCAACCTGGCTTTTTCGCTCGTCCTTCCGGCTCTTGTCGCCGCCTGTGCGCCAACGGTCAAGATCGAAGCGCCGGACAAGCCGATCACCATCAATCTGAATATCAAGATCCAGCAGGAGGTGCGGGTCAAGCTGGATAAGGAGATCGACAATCTCATCGATTCATCCAAGGATCTTTTCTAGGGAGTTGCCCCGGAAACATCATATCCGCAACGTTCAGCACCGTCCGGAGAAAGCCATGTCCATCGCCCGTCATATCGCCTTCATCGCCCTCATCGTTCTGTTCACCGCCGGCACCGCCATGGCAGGGGTGCTCGATAACGCCAAGAATGCCGGATTGGTCGGCGAACAGGCCGATGGCTATGTCGGTCTCGTTACCGCCGATGTTCCGCCCGATGTCGCCGCCCTGGTCAAGGAGGTGAATCTGAAGCGCAAGGCCAAATACCGTGAGATCGCCAACAAGAACGGCGTCAGCCTCGCCAGTATCGAGGCCCTGGCCGGCAAGAAGCTGATCGAACGCGCCCCGGCGGGGCAGTATGTCCGCCTGCCCGACGGCAAATGGGTGCGGAAATAGGGCCGGAGGACGGAAAAGAGGGCTGGTTGCCTATCCCTGCTTCAGGGCTTCGTTCACCTTGGCGATGATGTCTTCCATGGTGAAGGGCTTGCTGATCACATCGTGGATCAGCAGGTCGAGATTATGGGCCCGCTGTTTTTCCGCCGCATAGCCGGTCATCATCAGCACCGTTACCTCCGGATGGTCGCGGGCCACCTTCAGGGCCAGGGCGATCCCGTCCATCACCGGCATGACGATATCGGTCAGCAACAGATCGAACACCGCCCCTTCCTGGCTGAGCGCCTCCAGCGCCTCGGCACCGTCGGCGGCCAGAACCACCTCATGACCGGCATGTTCCAGGGCGCGGAGCACGAACTCCCGCACCGCCGGCTGATCCTCGGCCACGAGAATGCGCGCCATGATCCCTCAGTCCTCCGGCACGAGATGGCCGATAAAGGGCAATTCGCGATAATAATGCGCGTAATCGAGCCCGTAGCCGACGACGAATTTATCCGGACATTCGAAACCGGTGAAATCGGCATCGACATCGACGATGCGTTTGCCCGGCTTGTCCAGCAGGATGCAGATGCGCACATCCTCCGCCCCGCGTGAACGCAGCAGATCGCGGGCGAAGGCCATGGTGCGCCCGCTTTCCAGAATATCGTCGACCAGCAGCACCTTTTCGCCCTCGACCGATTCGGAGAGGTCGCGCAACACCTTCACTTTGCCCGAGCTTTTCGTTCCCTTGCCGTAAGAGGACAAGGTCATGAAATCGACGCGCGGGCGGCAGCCGGCATGATACAGGGCGCGGATCAGATCGGCGGTAAAGACGAAGCTGCCCTTGAGAATGGCCACCACGAGGATGTCCTTGCCCATGCTCTGCGCTATCTGCCGTGCCAGTTCGCGGTTGCGGCTGTCGATCTGCTTCTCGTCGAACAGCACCTCCAGGCGCAGGTTTTCATCACTCATCGAAGCCATCCTGAAAAACACCGCCCGGAACGGGCGGTCCTGAAACCCTATTCATGCGCCGATGACGCCTCGTTTCGTTCCGCGGCCGTATCATGCGACGATGTCGCCGCCTTTTCCGGCGGCGCATCGGCCACGACACGGGCCGCCGCGCGGGCCACACCCTGCGGCGGTGCGGCAAACTGGGTGCTGAATTCAAGCATCCCCCCCGGCGCCACGGTCTTGCCCTTCAGGCGGACATGCCAGAACACCAGCTCCTTACCCCGGGCATCCAGCAAACTGATGCGCAGGCGCGGCTCACGGCGCGGCGCATCGCCTTCATTGAACAACTCGCCCTGCACCCGGATCGGCCCGCCCGCCCTGACATATTGGGCATTCACACGCCGCACCAGCAGGGTTTCCTCTTCCTCCGCTTCAACAGGAAGCTTCAGC
>JALXAG010000231.1 GCA_026992315.1 Sneathiellales bacterium
GGCTGGCGGGGGCGGTGGGGGGGGGCGTGGGCGAGCGGGGCGCGCGTCGGCTGGTTCGCGTGGGTGGCGGCGGCGTGGTCCTCTTCGTCCCGCCAGATGCCGTCGTGGGCGGTGCTGGGGGCGGGAGGGGGCTTCCTTCAGCAGGCCGCCGACCCCCATGGCGGCGATCTCGTCGCTATCGGGAATATGCCCGGCGATGACACGGCGCAGAATCCAGTCGAAGCCGTTCAGTTTCGGCGAGCGGGCGCAGCCGGGAACCCCGATGACGGCGCAGCCGCGATCCTCGGCCAGAACCAGCAGATTGCCGGGATCGGCCGGCATGCCGTAGCGGACGATGGTACCGCCGGCCCGTTCGATGGCGGCCGGGATGACGTCGTGCCGGTCGCAGACGGCGGATGCCCCCAGTATCAGCACCGGATCGCAGCCCCGGCGGCGTTGTTCCCCGATCAGGGCGGCGACGGCATTTTCTTCGTGGTCGCAAACGGCGGTTTCGGCCAGCACCGCGCCCAGTGCGGCCAGACGGGCGGCCATGACGGCCCGGCTTTTCTGCAGCAGTTTTTCCGGCAGATGTGCCAGCCGGGTCATGATCAGCCCGGCACGCCGTCTGCTGCAGGGAAGGACGGAGAGTGCCGGCGCGGGCAGAATGTTCCGGCAGCGGTCGATCACCGGGGCGGGAACGGCGAAGGGAATGATTTTCAGCGTCGCCACCAGGTCCCCGGCATGAACGGGGGTGAACGGCGCCAGCGTGGCCAGGGTGATGGCCTCATCGGCGGCATTGAGGGCATTGATGAGCGGAACGTCAATGCCAAGCAACCCGTCGCGCGCGGCCAGCAGATTGCATCGTCCCGTATGGGCGCTCCCGGCCTTCACGCCGTCGCCGCGGATCAGGGCGGCAATGGCAGCGGCAGCCCGATCCTCATCGATATCGCCTTTTTCGAGCCTGACGGCGCGGATGGTGGAAATGCCTGCTTCCTGCAGCAGAACGATATCGGCATCGCACAGAATATGGCCCTTGGGCAGAACCCTGTCCCCGACCCTTATCTTGTGGGCAAGGCGGGTGCCAAGGGCTTCGGCAACGGGAAAGTCAGCGAATATCACGGTCAGCCCTTGCGTAGATTTGCGACCGTTTCGGCCAGGATGGAAACGGCGATTTCCGCAGGCGAGCGGGCGCCGATATCAAGCCCGACCGGGGAATGAATGCGCGTAATCGCCGCCTCGCTCATGCCGCCCTCGCGCAGGCGTTCAAGGCGCCTGGCATGGGTGCGGGTACTGCCCAGGGCGCCGATATAGAAGGCGGGGCTGGCAGTTGCCGCAATCAGGGCGGGATCGTCGATCTTCGGGTCATGGGACAGGGTCACGACAGCGCAGCGGTGATCGAGGCGCAAGGCCTGCAGAACCTCGTCCGGCCAGCCGGTTTCCAGCTTCGTATCGGGAAAGCGGGCCTTCGTGGCGAAGGATCGGCGCGGATCGACAACCGTGACATCGTATCCGGCGATACGGGCCATCGGCACCAGATCCTGGGCGATATGCACGGCGCCGACAACGATCATGCGCAAGGGCGGATTGAAGACGTTGATGAAGACTTCATCGCCCTCGTCCGTCGTGAGGATGCGCGCTTTATCGGCGATGACGGCTTCGCGGGCGGCTTCGAGTAGCGGCTTTTCCGCATTCCCCTCTTCCAGCGGATATATCAGCGTGTGTCCGGGGCGGGAAATATTGGTGAGAAGGACGGCAGAACGCCCTTCGGCAGGGGCGGCGGCGATGGCACGCAGCAGGGCGGGGGAGAGGGTCTCCCCGCCGGTTTCGCCGACGGCCTCGACCATGATGCGGATGGTGCCGCCACAGGCCAGGCCGACCTCCCAGGCCATGTCGTTGCTGACGCCAAAGGTCAGGAAACGGCGCTTGCCGTCGCGGATGGCTTCGATGGCTTCCTGAATGACGGCGCCTTCGATGCAACCGCCGCTGACCGATCCTTCAAAGGCGCCGCCGGCATCGATCACAAGCTGGCTGCCGACGGGGCGCGGCGCCGACCCCCAGGTTTCGATAACGGTGGCGATGGCGATCTGTCGCCCTTCATCCAGCCAGGCGACAGCGGTTTGCAGAACCTGATCGGGGTTGGGGGCAGTGTTCATCGGATCTTCCTCATCATGGCCAGGGGCAGGCCGTCCGCATGTTTGGGCAGGGGGCGGGCCAGTGCATCGGTCAGGGCCTGCAGACTGTCGAGATTGTGTATCGGGCGGAATTCATCGACATGGGGCAGAATGGCGCGGATTCCGGCCGATTTGGGTTCGAAGGCATCGTAGCGCAGCAGAGGGTTGAGCCAGATCAGCCGCCGGCAGGATTTATGCAGCCGTTCCATTTCCGCCCCGATGCCTTCGCCCGCTTCCCGGTCCAGCCCGTCGGAGATGAACAGCACCACCGGGTTCTGCCCGAGAACGCGCCGGGCCCAGACACGGTTGAATTCGCGCAGGGTTTCGCCGATCCGGGTGCCGCCGGACCAATCCTCGACCGCGGCCGTGACCGCATCCACGGCAACGTCGACATCGCGGTTCTGCAGATGGCGGGTGATATTGGTCAGGCGGGTGCCGAAAAGGAAACTGTGCACGCGGTCCCGGTCATTGGTGATGGCGTGCAGAAAATGCAGGAACATGCGCGAATAACGGCTCATCGAGCCGGAGATATCGCACAACACCACAATGGGGGGATGGCGGCGGACCGGCCCCTTGCGTCGCAGCATGATGGTATCGCCGCCGCTGCGCATGGTCGCGCGCAAGGTGGCGCGCATATCCAGCCGGTGGCCGCGGGCATCGGGCTTCATGCGCCTGAGCGGCACTTCCATGATGGCGATGCGCATGGCGGCTATCGCCTGTTTGGCGGCGGCCAGTTCTGCCGGGGTCATGGTTTCGAAATCGCGGCTCTGCAGGGTTTCCCGGTCGGAAAAGGTAAAGGTGCCCTCGACCTCTGTTTCCTGTTGTTCTTCATTCTGTTCCGGCGCCTTCTTCTGAGGCGGGGCGAAGGCGGCGGCAATGCGGTTGGAGGGTTTTTTCTCCGGCTCGCGCAGGCCGGAATCGACGGTTTCCAGCATCGCCGCCATGACCTTTTCCATGATCTGCGGATCGCGCCAGAAAATATGAAAGGCCTGATCGAAGATTTCGTGATCCTCGTGCCGGGTAACGAAATGGGCATGGAGGGTCCAGTAAAGATCCTCCTTCGCTCCGAAACCGGTCAGGGCGATGGCGGCAAGCGCCTCGCGTACCCGGTTCGGTCCGACGGACAGGCCGGCCACCCGCAGGGCGCGGGCAAAATTCACCACATTGGCGGCGAAGAAGCCCTGGCCATGCTGTTGCGGGCCGTTCTGCATCACATGCCGGCCTGTGCCGCCTCTTCCGTCGTCCGTTGCAGAAGAGCGGCGGTTTCCTCGCCCTTCATCCGGGCGATGTCGTCCTGATATTTGAGGAGAACGCCGAGGGTATTGTCGACGATATCGGCATCGAGGCTGACGGCATCCAGTTCCGTCAGGGCCTTGGCCCAGTCGATGGTTTCGGCGATGCCGGGAAGCTTGTAGAGATCGACCTGACGCAGCCCCTGAACGAAGGCGACGATCTGGCGGCTGAGGCGTTCGGGAAGGTCCGGCGCATGGCGGTGCAGAATGGCCATTTCGCGCTGGGCATCGGGGTAATCGACCCAGTGATACAGGCAGCGCCGTTTCAGGGCGTCGTGGATTTCCCGGGTGCGGTTCGATGTGAGAATGACATGCGGCGGCGTTTCGGCCGCAATGGTGCCGAGTTCCGGAATGGTTACCTGAAAATCGGACAGGACCTCCAGCAGATAGGCTTCGAAAGGCTCGTCCGTGCGGTCGAGTTCGTCGATCAGCAGGATCGGTGCCTTGCCTTCCCTGCCTTCCAGCGCCTGCAGAAGCGGCCGGCTGATGAGAAATTCACGCGAAAAGATATTCCGGGCCAGTTCCGCCTTTTCCACCCCGCCCATGGCCTCGCTCAGGCGGATTTCGATCATCTGGCGCGAATAGTTCCACTCATAGACGGCAGAGGAAATATCCAGCCCCTCATAACATTGCAGGCGGATCAGCGGCCGTTCCAGCACCGAGGACAGCACCTTGGCGATTTCCGTCTTGCCGACGCCGGCCTCGCCTTCGAGAAACAGCGGCCGGTTCATCCGCAGGCTGAGGAACAATACCGTCGCCAGGCTGCGGTCGGCGATGTAGTTGCCCTTTTCCAGCAGGGCCAGCGTATCGTCGATGGAGGCGGGAAGATCGATGCTCATGAATTGCCGCTACCTGTTGAAAACGGAAACGATGGTGGGCGAATATATTGCAGCAGGGCATTCGTCCTGCATGAAACAAAGCGCCCGGCGGGAATATCCCGCCGGGCAACAGGTTCAGCGTGCGGCGGCCACCGCCCGCTTGGCCAGAACCGTGACCAGATGGGCACGGTATTCGGCGCTGCCGTGAAGGTCGTTGTTCAGACCGTCCGCGGCGATTTCGACATTATCGAGCGCCGCAGGGGTGAAACTGCCGCCAAGGGCCGTTTCCAGGGCGGTGGCGCGAAACACGCCCGGCCCGGCGCCGGTAACGGCGACGCGTACGCCGCTGCCGGTCCTGGCCACGAACACCCCGACCAGGGCAAAGCGCGATGCCGGCTGGACGAATTTTTCATAGGCCGCGGCCTCGGGCAGCGGAAAGCTGACCTTGGTGATGATTTCATCCTCTCCGAGGGCGGTTTCGAACAGCCCCTGGAAGAAATCGTCGGCGGCAATCGCCCTTTTATTGGTATGCACCGTGGCGCCAAGCCCCAGAACCGCCGCCGGATAATCGGCCGCCGGATCGTTATTGGCCAGGGATCCGCCAATGGTGCCGCGGTTGCGTACCTGCCGGTCGCCGATCTTGCCGGCAAGATCGGCCAGGGCGGGGATGGCCTCCGCCACCTCTTTCGAGGCAGCGACCTCGGCATGGCGGGTCATGGCGCCGATTTCGACCGTATTGCCCGCAACCGTGATGCCCGACAGGCCGGGAATGGCGGCGAGATCGACCAGAGCGCCCGGACTGGCCAGCCGCATTTTCATGGTCGGCAACAATGACTGCCCACCCGCCAGGATCTTGGCGTCCTCATCGAGCATGGCCACCGCCTGATCGAGGGAGGCAGGCTTGCGGTATTCGAATTCATACATGGTCTTACCTCCTCATTCAGCCGCACGGGCCTGGGCGGATTGCGCTGCCCGCCAGACCTTTTCCGGTGTTGCCGGCATGTCGATCTCGACACCCAGCGCATCGGTAATGGCATTCATCAATGCCGCCGGTGCCGCGATGGCGCCGGCTTCGCCGCAACCCTTGACGCCCAGCGGATTATGCGGGCAGGGGGTATTGGTGGTTTCGACATTGAAGGATGGCAGATCGTCGGCCCTGGGCATGGTGTAATCCATGTAGGAGGCGGTCAGAAGCTGCCCGGTTTCCGCATCGTAGACCGTGTTTTCGAGCAAGGCCTGGCCGATGCCCTGGGCGATGCCGCCATGAACCTGGCCTTCGACGATCATCGGATTGATGATATTGCCGAAATCGTCCACCGCGACCCAGTTGACGATATCCACCTTGCCGGTCTGCGGATCCACCTCCACCTCGGCGATATGGGTGCCGGCGGGGAAGGTGAAGTTCAGCGGGTCGTAGAAGGCGGTTTCATCGAGACCGGGTTCCAGATCCTCCGGATAGTTATGGGGCACATAGGCGGCAAAGGCGACTTCGGCCATCGTCACCTGCTTGTCGGTACCGGCGACGGAGAAGACGCCGTTGTTATGCTCCACATCCTCGACCGCCGCTTCCATCAGATGGGCGGCGATCTTCTTGCCTTTTTCGACGATCTTGTCGACCGCCTTCATCAGCGCCGAACCGCCGACGGCAAGCGAACGTGAACCATAGGTGCCCATGCCGAAAGGCACGGTGCCCGTGTCGCCATGGATGACGTCGATATTCTCGATCGGAATGCCGAGCCGGTCGGAAACGATCTGGGCGAAGGTCGTTTCATGACCCTGACCATGGGAATGGGATCCCGTATGGATGGTTACCGATCCGGTGGGATTGAAGCGTACCTGCGCCGATTCCCACAGGCCGACACCGGCGCCGAGCGAGCCGACGGCTGCCGAAGGGGCGATGCCGCAGGCCTCGATATAAGCGGCATAGCCCAGACCGCGCAGCTTGCCGCGGGCCTCCGATTCCGCCCGCCGTGCCGGGAATCCGGCCCGGTCGATCAGCTCGTTGGCCTTGTCCATGGCAAGCTGATAATTGCCGCTGTCATAGGTCATGATCACCGGGGTTTCATAGGGGAAGGCGTCCGGCGGAATGAAGTTGCGCTTGCGGATTTCCTCCGGCGGGATGTTGAGATCCCGTGCCGCCCGTTCGACGATCCTTTCCACGACATAGGTGGCTTCGGGCCGCCCGGCGCCGCGATAGGCATCGACGGGGGCGGTGTTGGTGAAACCGGCCTGCACCTCGGCATAGATGGCGCCCATCTTGTACTGCCCGTTCAGCAGGGTGGCGTACAGATAGGTCGGAACGGCGGTGGAGAAGGTGGACAGATAGGCACCCAGATTGGCCTTGGTGGACACGCGCAGTCCCAGGAAATGGCCTTCATCGTCCAGCGCCAGTTCGGCGGTGGTCACGTGATCGCGGCCATGGGCATCGCAGAGGAAGGCTTCCGTGCGTTCGCAGGTCCATTTGACCGGACGGCGGATTTTCCGCGCCGCCCAGGCGACCACCGTCTCCTCGGCATAGACGAAGATCTTCGAGCCGAAGCCGCCGCCGACATCCGGGGCGATGACCCGCAGCTTGTGTTCCGGTGCCAGGCCGACAAAGGCCGACAGGATCAGCCGTGCCACATGCGGGTTCTGGCTGGTGGTGTAAAGGGTCAGCATATCGGTGCCGGGGTCGTAATCGGCCAGGGCCGCGCGCGGCTCCATCGGGTTCGGCACCAGACGGTTGTTGACGATCTCGAGCCGGGTGACATGCGAGGCCTTGGCGAAAGCCTCATCCGTCGCCGCCTTGTCGCCGATCTCCCAGTCGTAGCATTCGTTGCCCGGGGCCTCGTCATGGATCTGCGGTGCGCCGGGGGCCAGCGCATCGGCGATGTTGACCACGGGGGGCAGTTCCTCGTAATCGACATCGACGAGATCGGCCGCGCTTTTCGCCTGTTCCGGGGTTTCGGCAATGACGATGGCGACATGATCGCCGACATAGCGCACCTTGCCCTGGGCCAGTGCCGGATGGGGCGGGGCCTTGTGCGGTTCCCCGTTCTTGCTGGTGATGCCCCAGCCGCAGATCAGTCCGCCGATGCCATCGGCGGCCAGATCCTCGCCGGTGAAGACGGCAATCACGCCTTCGGCAGATTCGGCCTCTGATTTGTCGATGCCGTTGATCCTGGCATGGGCATGGGGGGAGCGCACGAAGCAGGCATAGGCCTGGTTGTGCAGGTTGATGTCGTCCAGATACCGGCCCTCACCGGTCAGGAAACGGTTGTCTTCCTTGCGCCTTACGGCGGCGCCGATGCCGTTTTCTCTTGTTTCGCTCATTTCAGCCTCCCGTCGCGTCAGCCGCCGCCTTTACCGCTTTCACGATATTGTGATAGCCGGTGCAGCGGCAGATATTGCCATCCAGTTCCTCGCGGATGGTGGCTTCGTCCGGGTTCGGGTGGCGTTTGACCAGATCGATGGCGCTCATCACCATGCCGGGGGTGCAGAAGCCGCACTGCAGACCGTGATGTTCCTTGAACGCTGCCTGCATGGGATGCATTTCGCCGTTTTCCGCCAGGCCTTCGATGGTCGTCACCTCGGCGCCGTCGGCCTGAACGGCCAGCATGGTGCAGGATTTGACGGCATCGCCATTGACCAGAATCGTGCAGGCGCCGCACTGGCTGGTATCGCAGCCGATATGCGTGCCGGTGAGATCGAGATTCACGCGGATGAAATCGGCCAGCAGCGTGCGGGGATCGATATCCGCGCTGACCTGCTTTCCATTCACCGTCATTGTTACGGTGGGCATAGTTTCCTCCAGTTATCGGTTATTGGTTGCTTGTTTTTGTTCTTGCCGGTGCCGGGTTGCGGAACCCGGCATCGCCGGGTGCTACGGTCTTCCGGTTGTTCCGCAGCCATATCGCGGCGGGAAAAAGAGTTTCACGCGCGAAGCCGAAAGGGTCAAGCTCATTTCTGAACACCGGACCCCGCCGGCCGGTTCAGGTGCGACCGGGTCTTGTTTCAGCTTCTGGCGAAATACAGGACCAACAACCCCAGCAGTATGAGGGCCGTGATCCATACTGCCGGGTTCAGACCCTTTGACGGTTCCTTTTCCGTGGCCTGCGGGGGCGGGGTGACGGCCTCCGCCTCCTCCGCCTGTCCGCCTTGTTCGGCCTCCTCCACCAGGCGGCAGAAACTGTCGAAGAATTCGTCCGAAAGCTTCCTTGCCGTCGATTCGATCAGCCGGTTGCCGATTTGGGCCAGCTTGCCGCCGACACTGGCATGAACCGTATAGACCAGGATGGTGGCATCCCCGTCCTCCTTCAGGGTGACGGTGGCCTCGCCCTTGCCGAAGCCGGCGGCGCCGCCCTTGCCGCTGCCGGAAATTTTGTAGCCGTTCGGCGGATCGATATCGGACAGGGCGACATCGCCCTTGAATTTGGCCTTTACCGGGCCGACCTTGACCATGACAACGGCGGTGAAATCCGTATCAGAGGTTTTCTCGATCTCCTGACAGCCGGGGATGGAGCCTTTCAGCACCTCCGGATCGTTCAGGGCATCCCACACCCGCTGGCGGGGGGCGTTTATTCGTCGCTCTCCAGTCAGTTCCATTGCTGGCATACACTCCCTTGAGGCATAGTGTGAAAAAGAACGTTAGACCAAAGACGGGATATCCCGCAAGCACTGCTGTCCGATCGATGAAGGCCATCAATGAGTGAAGATCGATTCCGCATTTCGCCCTTTCCCACATCGCGGGAGGCCGCAGCCTGGTTCGAATGCCGGGCGCGGGAGGAGCGCGCGCCCCTTTCGGCCGTGAAACTGCAATGCCTGCTGTATCTGGCCCAGGGCTTTCACATGGCGGAAAACGACGGCTGCGTCCTGTTTCCGGGCCTGTTCGTCGTTACCGCACGGGGGCCGAGGGAGCCGATGCTCTATCGGGTGATGGACGGATTTCTGGAGGCGGAACCCCATGAGGCCGATGCGAAAACACAGCGTTTCATGGAACGCCTGTGGCAGCGCTTTGCCCAAAGGCGCGAAGAGGAACTGCTGAGCCTGATCGGCAGGGACAGGCTTTATGCCGCCGTGATGGCCGAAGCCGGCCCGGGCGGGGTCATCCCGCTGCAGGCCATGGATGAACGCTTTGCCGAAATTGTTTCCGCCGCCCGCTCCAGGGACGGGCGGGTTGCTGCCGGCCGGGGCGGGGAAAGGAAAGACAGCGGGGAAGACCGCGGGAAGGGTGCGCCTTCTGCCCGGGTTGCAAAAGCGCCGTCGCGCCGGGTGTTCGACGATATCGCACGGGATCTGCTGACGGCGCGGCAGGCGCCGCCCGAAGCCGAAAAAGACGGCAGGCCCGCCCCGGCGGGGCCGGTGGCCGTGCGCCAGTGGGCGCCGAAACGGCGTATCGACAAGGCACCCGATATCAGCTTCGCCAAAGAGAGGAAATCCGGGGAAAGCTGATCAGGCCGCCAGCAGGCGCAGGCTGACGGCGGCAAGCAGTATCAGGGCGGTAAGGTTCAGCAGCATGCTGACGCCATGCAGCCGCCCGAATGCCGCTTTGGCTGCCGCATCCTCGCGGGCGGCAAGGCGCAGCGCCGCCGTTTTGGGCAGAATCAGAACGAGCTGAAGAATGGCCAGGACGGCTGCGGCGGCGAGGGCCAGGGCTTCGATCCGGTAGACATACAGCGAAGCGGCGGCCAGCAGGGCCATGATCGCCACGGTTTTGTGATAGAGCGGGAAGAGGTGGTGCAGGACATCGCCGGCGCCTTCACGCCCGAGGCGGCGGAACAGGACGGGGGCGAGAATCGCGCTGAAGAAGATCATGATGCCGGTCGCCATGGTGCTGAGAAAGGCGCCGGCAACATGCAGTGTCAGAATGCCGTTCATTGGTTCATGGCTTTATTGGTTCATGGCTTCATTGGTTGCAGGGTTCCCGCCATATTCGCCGCTGCAGAAGTCCGCCGCTGCCGGGAAGTTACAGGTAATATACCAGAACATAAATGCCGAGCAGCAAGGAAACCCACAGCACCGTCGATCCGATGGGCCAGGTGCGGGCGATAATGCCCTGGGGGCCGTGGGTGCGTTCCAGCGTTGCCTGGATACGGGACAGGCGTTTCATCGCCGCCTCGACGCTGCGCTGGCGGATCAGTCCGCCGCGCAGGCTGAATTCGCGGGCAAGCGCGGTCATGAAGCGACGGTAGAACCAGTCGAAATCCAGCGTGATCGTCAGGGTGCGCTTCATCAGCGGCAGCATCAGGAAAAAGGCCAGTCCCGCGAACAGCAGCAACTGGAACTGGAACACCAGATGGCTGGCCGTATAGGGAACATAATTGGCGGCGAAGGGCAGGGCCGCATAAAGCGGTGCCGGATAAATGCCGATGGCAATGCAGAGAAAGGCGAATATATACATGCCTGCCTTCATTTCCCCCGGCGCATCCTTCGGCCGCAGGCCGGAATCCTTCTGGAAGAACACGAACCAGGGGAATTTGATCCCGGCATGCAGGAACACCCCGGCGGAAGCTGCGGCCAGCAGGAACCATGCCCAGGCCAGCCCCTGATCGGCCGCAGCCTGCGAGATCATGGATTTGGTGACGAAGCCGGATGTGAAGGGGAAGGCGGAAATGGACAGCGCGCCGATAATGCCGAGGACGGTGGTCACCGGCATGGTGCGGAACAAACCGCCGAGATCGGTGCATTTGCGCTTGCCCGTGCGATGCAGGACGACGCCGGCGCTCATCAGCAGCAACCCCTTGTAGATGATGTGGGCGAAGGCATGCGCGGCAGCGCCGTTCAGGGCCATTTCGGTGCCGATGCCGATGCCCGTGACCATGAAGCCGACCTGGTTGATGATCGAATAGGAAAGAATGCGGCGCATGTCGTTCTCAAGCAGGGCATAGATGATGCCGTAAAACACCATATACAGCCCGACCCAGATCAGGATGCTTTCGCCGGGAAAACCGATCAGCAGCACGAAAACGGCCGTTTTGGTAGTAAAGGCGGACAGGAATACCGTGCCCGTGGGGCTGGCTTCCGGATAGGCATCGGGCAGCCAGGCAGAAAACGGCGGCGCACCGGCATTGATCAGGAAGCCGATGAGGATCAGCCAGCGGGCGATGCTGTCCGCCTGCATGGCGGTGAAATCGGCACTGCCGGTCTCCAGAATGTGCCCGGTGATTCCCGCCATCAGTATCACCCCGCCCATGAAATGCACCAGCGCATAGCGGAAGCTGGCCCGCCAGGCCTCTTTGGTGCCGGCGGCCCACAGCACCATGGTCGAGGCGACAGCCATGATTTCCCAATAAACGAACAGGGTGATCAGATCGCCGGACAGGGTGGCGCCGATGGCGGCGCCGCCGTAAATGGTGGCCGCGGTCAGCTCGGCGGTGGTGGCGGTTTTCAGGGCGAAAATAGCGCCAGTGGCCAGCATGATGGCAAAAACGGTCGCGAACAGCCGCCCGGTGGCAGTGATGCGATAGGGGGTGATATCCATCCCGAATGCCTGAAGGGCGAGCTTGTCGCCCGGCACGGCCGTCCAGATCAGTGCCAGCACCAGGGCAGGTGCCAGCAGAACGGGGATCAGCCGCCACCGGTCGCGGAAGAACGGCATCAGCACCCCGGCCAGAATGACAATAAGCGCGGGAGGGATCGCCTCAATCGTCATAATAGGTGTCCTCCCGTTTCAGGAAAATACCCAG
>JALXAG010000232.1 GCA_026992315.1 Sneathiellales bacterium
ACCGCCTGGAACATAGAGAACGGTTACGGGCATCTTGAAAGGGCGCGCTACCATGTCGTCGCCATCGATTACGGCGCCAAATGGAACATTCTGCGCAATCTCGCTGCCGCCGGCTGCCGGGTAAGCGTGGTGCCGGCCACCATGCCCGCCAAGGACATCCTGGCGATGAAGCCCGACGGGATCTTCCTCTCCAACGGTCCGGGCGATCCGGCCGCCACGGGCAAATATGCCCTGCCGATCCTGCGCGAGCTGATTGCCAGCGGCCTGCCGATCTTCGGCATCTGCCTGGGGCATCAGCTTCTGGCCCTGGCCTTCGGCGCGCGGACGGAGAAAATGCATCGCGGCCATCGCGGCGCCAACCAGCCGGTAAAGGATCTGCAGACCGGCAAGGTCGAGATCACCAGCCAGAACCATGGCTTCGCCGTGCTGGCCGAAAGCCTGCCCGAGGGCTGCGAAGCGACGCATGTCTCGCTGTTCGACGGTTCGCTGGAAGGTTTCCGGGCAACGGACAGGCCGGTCTTCGCCGTCCAGTATCACCCCGAAGCCTCGCCCGGGCCCCATGACAGCCATTACCTTTTCAACCGCTTCTGCGAACTGATGGATAGCCATGCCCAAGCGCACTGACATTGAAAGCATCCTGATCATCGGCGCCGGGCCGATCATCATCGGCCAGGCCTGCGAGTTCGATTATTCAGGCACCCAGGCGGTGAAGGCCCTGCGCGAGGAAGGCTACCGGATCATTCTGGTCAATTCCAACCCGGCCACGATCATGACCGATCCCGACATGGCCGATGCCACCTATATCGAACCGATCACGCCGGAAATGGTCGCCAAGATCATTGCCGCCGAACGCCCCGACGCCCTGCTGGCCACCATGGGGGGGCAGACGGCGCTGAACACGGCCATGGCCCTGGCCGAAAACGGCACGTTGGAGAAATACGGCGTGGAGCTGATCGGCGCCAGCCGCGAGGCCATCGCCAAGGCCGAGGATCGCGACCTGTTCCGCCAGGCAATGACCCGCATCGGGCTGGACATGCCCGAAAGCGCGATTGTCCACAGCCTCGAGGAAGCCCGCGCCGCCCTGGAAAAAGTCGGCCTGCCGGCGATCATCCGCCCTTCCTTCACCATGGGCGGAACCGGCGGCGGCGTTGCCTATAACCGCGAGGAGTTCGAGGCCATCGTCGCCAGCGGCCTCGATGCCTCGCCGGTGACCGAAGTGCTGATCGAGGAATCGATCATCGGCTGGAAGGAATTCGAGATGGAGGTCGTCCGCGACCATGCGGACAACTGCATCATCGTCTGCTCGATCGAAAATGTCGATCCGATGGGCGTGCATACGGGCGACAGCATCACCGTGGCCCCGGCCCTGACGCTGACCGACAAGGAATATCAGCGCATGCGCGACGGCTCCATCGCCGTATTGCGGGAAATCGGCGTCGATACCGGCGGATCGAATGTGCAATGGGCGATCAATCCCGAAGACGGGCGGATGATCATCATCGAAATGAATCCCCGCGTTTCCCGTTCCTCGGCCCTGGCATCCAAGGCGACGGGTTTTCCCATCGCCAAGGTCGCGGCCAAGCTGGCCGTCGGCTACACGCTGGATGAACTGCAGAACGATATCACCAAGGTCACGCCGGCCTCCTTCGAGCCGACCATCGATTATGTCGTCACCAAGGTGCCGCGCTTTACCTTCGAGAAATTCCCCGGCGCCGAGCCCATTCTGTCGACGGCGATGAAATCGGTGGGCGAAGCCATGGCCATCGGCCGCAATTTCGCCGAAAGCCTGCAGAAGGCGCTCCGCTCCATGGAAACCGGCCTGACCGGCCTGAACGAGGTTGCCATCCCCGGTGCCGGGGACGATGCGCCGGACCGCCAGGCCATCCAGGCGGCACTGGCCAAGGCGACGCCCGACAGACTGCTGGTAATCGCCCAGGCCTTCCGCGCCGGGCTGAGCGTGGAAGAAATCAATGCCGCCTGCGCCTATGAACCGTGGTTCCTGCGCCAGATCGAGGATATCGTCCGCGCCGAGGAACGCCTGCGCGCCGAAGGGTTGCCGGCAAGCCGCGGCCAATGGCTGGACTACAAGAAAATGGGCTTTTCCGATGCCCGCATCGGCGAGCTGACCGGCCTTGAAACCGCTGCCGTCACCCGGGCCCGTCATCAGGCCGGGGTGCGCCCGGTCTACAAGCGCATCGATACCTGCGCCGGGGAATTCGAATCCCAGACCCCTTACATGTATTCGGCCTATGAGGGCAACGAAACCGATCCCGGCGAATGCGAGGCCGCGCCCACCGGGCGCAAGAAGGTCTTGATTCTGGGCGGCGGCCCCAACCGCATCGGTCAGGGCATCGAATTCGACTATTGCTGCGTTCATGCCGCCTTCGCCCTGAAGGAGGCCGGCTATGAAACCATCATGGTCAACTGCAACCCCGAAACCGTTTCCACCGATTACGACACATCGGACCGGCTGTATTTCGAGCCGCTGACACTGGAAGACGTGCTGGAAATCGCCCATGTGGAACAGAGCCGCGGCACCCTGCACGGGGTTATCGTCCAGTTCGGCGGCCAGACGCCGCTGAAGCTGGCTCACGGGCTGGAGGAAGCCGGGGTGCGGATCCTCGGCACATCCTTCGATGCCATCGATCTGGCCGAGGACCGCGAGCGGTTTCAGAAGCTGCTCTCGGAACTGGACCTGCGCCAGCCGCCGAACGGCCTGGCCCGTTCGCGGGAAGAGGCCATTGCCGTTGCCGGGGAGATCGGCTTTCCGGTGCTGCTGCGCCCCTCCTACGTTCTGGGCGGCCGGGCGATGGAAATCATCCGCGACATGGCGCAGCTCGAACGCTATATCAGCGAGGCGGTGAAGGTATCCGGCAGCAACCCGGTGCTGATCGACGGCTATCTGCAGAACGCCACCGAAGTGGATGTCGATTGCCTGGCCGATGGCGAAACCGCCGTCATCGCCGGCATCATGGAACATATCGAGGAGGCGGGCATTCATTCCGGCGACAGCGCCTGTGTCCTGCCCCCCTACACCCTGCCGCCGGCCGTGATCGAGGATATCGAGAAACAGACCCTGGCGCTTGCGCGGGCGCTGAAGGTCGTCGGGCTGATGAACGTGCAGTATGCGATCAAGGATTCGGTGGTCTATATTCTGGAGGTCAACCCACGGGCATCGCGCACCGTGCCCTTCGTCGCCAAGGCCACCGGCCGCCCCATCGCCAAGATCGCCGCGCGCGTCATGGCCGGCGAGAAGCTGGGCGATTTCGATCTGAGCACGAGGCGCGGCCGTCATGTCGCCGTCAAGGAGGCCGTGTTCCCCTTTGCCCGCTTCCTCGGCGTCGATACGCTGCTGGGGCCGGAAATGCGCTCCACCGGCGAGGTGATGGGCCTCGACGGCGATTTCGCCAGCGCCTTCACCAAATCGCAGATCGCCGCCGGGGTGCATCTGCCGGTGCCCTCACAGGGCGGCGTGTTCATTTCCGTGCGCAATTCGGACAAGGAGGCGATGGTCGATCCGGCCAGAAAACTCGCGGCCATGGGTTTCGAGATTCTGGCAACGGCGGGCACGGCCGAACATTTCCGGGCTGCGGGCATTCCCAATCTGCGCCCGGTCAAGAAGGTGATGGAGGGGCGTCCGCACATCGTCGATGCCATGAAGAACGGCGAAGTCGCCCTGGTCTTCAACACGACGGAAGGATCGCAGGCGATTCGCGACAGCTTCACCATCCGCCGCACCGCCCTGACGGAGGGAATTCCCTATTACACCACCGTGGCCGGCGCCCGCGCCGCGGTGGAGGCAATAGGCGCCCTTATGTCCGGAAGTCTTGAAGTCCGCGCCTTACAATCCTACTTTTAAGGGCTCGGAAGAATCCGGCCCCGTTCCGGGACCGGACAGGATCCCGGCGCCGGAAAGCGCCTCGCCTGCCGCCCGCTGCCTTGCGGGCGGGAAGGTTTTTTTGTTTTCGTTCTGGTTTGATTTGGACAAGTGGAAGAACGCCAATGGAAAAAGTGCCGATGACCGCGGAAGGCTATGAGCGGCTGGTAGCGGAGTTGAAAAATCTGAAATCGGTTGAACGTCCGGCCGTCATTCGCGCCATCGCCGCCGCGCGCGAGCATGGCGATTTGTCCGAAAACGCCGAATATCATGCCGCCAAGGAACGCCAGAGCTTCATCGAAGGGCGTGTCATGGAGCTGGAAGACAAAATCAGCCGCGCCGAGGTGATCGACGTATCCGGCATGTCCGGCAAACGCATCCAGTTCGGCGCCACGGTCACCCTGGCCGATGAGGATACGGATGAGGAAATGACCTATCAGATCGTCGGCACCGACGAAGCCGACATCAAGGCCGGCCGTATTTCCATTTCCTCCCCCATTGCCCGGGCGCTGATCGGCAAGGAAGAAGGCGATTCCATCGAAGTTTCAACACCTGCCGGCCCGCGTGGCTATGAGGTCGTCTCGGTCCAATACGGCTGATCGCCCCGTGGCGGGCGGCAAAAAAGCCCTGCACATGCGAAAGCCGCCTGAACGGGCGGCTTTCCTTGTTCTGCTCCTGCGGGAAAAGACGGATCAGCCGCCGTCCCCCGTATCCATCAGTTCGATCGGCACACCCGGTTCGCTTTTGGTGGCGTGAATGGCCAGGGAGGATTTGACATGGGCGACATTGGGCGCGCCGGTCAGTTCCGTCGTCAGGAAATTCTGATAGGTGTCCCAGTCCTTGGCGACGATCTTGAGCAGAAAATCCACTTCCCCCGCCAGCATGTGGCATTCGCGCACCAGCGGCCAGCCGGCCACACGCTGTTCGAAAGCCTGCAGATCCGGTTCCGCCTGGCTGTCCAGTCCGACCATGGCGAATACCGTGACACCGAAACCCAGCGCAACGCCGTTAAGATCCGCATGATAGCCGCGGATCAGCCCGGCCTCCTCCAGCGCCCGGACACGGCGCAGACAGGGCGGTGCGGAAATGCCGACACGGCGGGCAAGTTCCACATTGGTCATGCGCCCGTCTGCCTGAAGAAGAGCAAGAATATTGCGATCAATCGCATCAAGCTTTACTTTTTGCATATATTTCGCGCTGCCGTCAGTAGGTTTTTCTGTTGCCATTTCGCGCAACAATATTACAAGCAGAAACATGGCGCAAGCAAACTCGCACGCCGATGATGGCAATATGCACGGCACGAAGATTTCACCGGCCCGGCCGGAGAACAGGCAAACCCCATGAAGGATCCGATCATCTGGGCACTGAGCAACGGCAAGCCGGGGATGGAAAACCAGTGCCTCGGCCTGATCGAGGCATTGGGGGCCACGCCGGTGATCAAGCGGATCGACCTGGCCGCGCCCTTCAAATGGCTGCCGCCGCATATCTGCCCGGCCACCCTGGCGGCGCTGGCCCCCGGAAGCGATCCGCTGACCCCGCCCTGGCCCGATCTGCTTGTCGCCTGCGGACGCATCGCCATCGCACCGGCCCGGGCCGTGCGCCGCCTCAGCGGCGGGCATACCCGCCTGATCCAGATTCAGGATCCGCGCGCCCATCGGGGCGATTTCGATCTGATCGTAACGCCTGCCCATGACCGGCTGCGCGGTGCCAATGTGCTGAACACGATCGGTTCCGTTCATCGTCTCACCCAGGAAAAGCTACGCCGCCGCCGGCGCGATACAGCCGCGGCATTCGCCTGCCTTCCCCGGCCGCTGATCGTGGTCATGGCCGGCGGGCCGAACAAGGTCTACGCTTTCGGCGAGAACGAGGTTACGCGCCTGCTTTCAGGTCTGAAACAGGCGGTGCAAGAAAGCGGCGGCACGGTTCTGGCCACGGCCTCCCGGCGCACGCCGCCCGATTGCGCGGCACGGCTGCGCAAGGGGGTGGAGGCGCTCGGCGGCATCTTCTGGGACGGCGGCGGCGACAACCCCTATCCCGACTGGCTGGCACAGGGCGATCATTTCATCGTCACCGCCGATTCGGTCAACATGATCTGCGAGGCCGCCGCCACCGGCAAACCGGTTCATGTGCTGGAGCTGCCGGGACGGGGCGGAAAATTCGCCCGTTTCCACGAACAGATGCGCAGGCGCGGCGCCACCCGCCCCTTTCGGGGAAAACTCGATCGCTGGCAATACGAACCGGTGAACGAAAACGCCCGCATCGCCGCCGAAGTGCGCAAACGCCTCGGACTGCCCGAATTCACCTCCCTGCAAGGCAGGTAACGGGCTTCAGGGGTGCAAGCGGGCGCGCTCGAACCGCCACAGCGTTGCCGGGGGCACATTGCGCAGAATGAATGCCGCCCTTTCCGCCCTGAGGCCGAGACGATCGGGAATCTGCCGGGGCACCGGCAGGGCCGGCCCATAGGTGAACTGAAGGAACCGCCCCGCTGGCTTCAGAAGATCGAAGGATTTCTTCAGCAGAACGTATTGCTGGCGCAGATCGAACAGGATCAGCGGCAGGCCGGAAACGATGGCGGATACCGCCAGGCCATCATGCAGGCGCATCATCCGGTCGATCTGGGTGGCGTCCCCTTCGACAATCCGCGCATCGGCGAACCGGCGGCGCAGGGAGGCGGCCAGCGCGGGATTTTTCTCGACGATCAGCAAACGCTCCGGCGTCACCCCGGCATCGACCAGGGCCTGGGTGATGACCCCGGTCCCGGCACCGAGTTCGATGACCATGCCGTCGCCGGCTGACACGGCCTCCCTGGCCATCGCACGGGCGAGAAACGGGCTGCTCGGAGAAATCGCCCCCGTCTCCCGCGGGTGCTGCACCCATTGCCAGAAAAACGCCGCCGCCGCCGGCAAACCGCTTTCCCGGAATTCGGTAATTGGCGATACTCCCGCTAGATTGTCCGGCAGAAAACGCATCTCATCCCCTTTTGTTCCGAATCAACCGTAAATTATGGCTTCTGACGCTAAAGATAAATCATGGCCATTTCCGGGCCGCGTCATTCCTCCAATTTGCGAAATTCACGGCGCATGGCGAATTCATCGGAAACAACGCCTTCCTCCATCTGCCCGGTGCGTTCCTCCAGTTCGCGAAAACGGGCCCTGAGTTCGGAAAAATCGTAAACATCCTCCGCATCTGCCGCCGTCGCGCCATTGCCCCGGCGGCCATAGTCATGGGCCTGTGCCTCATCCCAGCGGCTGTCGCCTCCCGTGGCACGGATATCGGAAAAATCCTCCGCTTCATCGTCGCGTTCCAGAAGAAGCGTCGCCACAAGATAGGCAAACACCGCCAGGGGAAAGCTCATGAACAAGGCCAGAATGGCGCCGGCGCGCAACCAGAAACGGCTGACCCCCCAGTAACGGGCCAGGCCGGCGATCACGCCGAAGATACGGGCATGGCGCATATCGCGGCGCAGCTCCCGCCCGCTGCCCGCCATATCACCGGGCCTATGAGCGGAAGCATGACCATGGGAAACACTGTCGCGGCCATGGCGGCGGCGCAGTTTGCGACGCAGGCGGCGGATTTCATCCTCCATCCGCTCCAGCACCGCATCGGCCTTGCCATTGCCATAGGCTTCACTGTGATCGTGTTCCATCGAACTTCTCCGGTTACGTCTTCTGCGACGGCAGCTCATTTGTCTCTCCAGCCCGGCACTTCAGCATCCAGTATCGCCTCCAGCGATGCGATGCGTTCCTCCAGTTTCCCGGCACGCTCCCACATCTCGCGCAAGGCCTCGTTTTCAAGGTGTTTCCGTTTTTTATCCGCCTCGGCCCGGCTGCGGTAATGGGCCCTGATCCACATCGGCGCCACAACCGCCATGAAGATGATCAACGGCACGAACAGATATTTCATAGCGTCCATAACGGCCTCTCGCCTGACGGTTCAAAAACCGGTTATTTGTTCTTCCCGCCGCTTTTGGCCGTTTTCTTCGCAGCCATGCGTGCTTTCAGCGCCGCAAACTCCTCGGCAATCGCCTCCTCGGCCTCCAGATCGGCAAACGCCTCTCCCAGATCGGGGACATGGCCCATATCGTAGACCTCTGCCTCACCTTCAAGGCGGTCAATCTTGCGTTCCAGCCCGTCGAAACGCGACAGGGCTTCGTCGATGCGGCCATCATACAGCGTCCGGCGCATCTTCGCCCGTTTCGAAGCGGCCTGCATCCGCAGGCTGACTGCCTTCTGCTTGGCGCGGGCTTCATCCAGCTTGGCCTGAAGACGCGACAGGTCCTCATTATACTTAGCGAGCGTTTCGTCGATAACAACCAGCTCGCTCTTCAGGGTCTCGACGGCATCGGAAAGCTTGTGCCGGGCCAGCAACGCCCCCTTGGCCAGATCCTCGCGCCCTTTTGAGATGGCGAATTCTGCCTTTTTCTCCCATTCGTCGCGCTCTGCCTCCATACGTTCGAGGCGGCGGACGATATCCTTCTTGTCGGCAATGGCCTTGACGGCGCTGGAACGGACTTCGACCAGCGTGTCCTCCATTTCCTGCACCATGAGCCGGACCATTTTTTCCGGGTCCTCCGCCCGGTCCAGCAGCGCATTGAGATTGGCGTTCACGATATCGCTCAAACGGGAAAAGATGCTCATGACATTCCTCTTGCGGATGGTTTTGCAGAACAGCCTGCTCAGCTTCCTTGTCGCAAGGGTCGTGCCAGAAAGATTTGTCAGTAAAATCAATGCATTAAAAAACAACCCTTTCCTTAATGGCTTTTATCGCTATATTATTTAGCGATTTTCACCACTTAATCAGCGATTTTCGTGCCCTATACACAGCCCATCGGCAACGATCCCGCCTTCCTCGCCATTCTTGAGCAGGCCTCGCGGCTGGCGCCGCTGTCCCGGCCGGTACTGGTCATCGGCGAAAGGGGCACGGGCAAGGAGCTGATCGCCGCCCGCCTTCATTACCTGGCCGCCCGCTGGGAGGGGCCGTTCATCAAGGTCAATTGCGCCACCCTCAGCGAAAGCCTGCTGGAAAGCGAATTGTTCGGCCATGAAGCCGGCGCCTTCACCGGCGCCCATGCCCGCCATGCCGGGCGTTTCGAGCGCGCCGATCAGGGATCGATCTTCCTCGATGAGATCGCCACCGCCTCCCTCAGGGTGCAGGAAAACATCCTGCGCGTGATCGAATACGGGGAGCTGGAGCGCGTCGGCGGCGCCGCACCCGTACAGGTCGATGTGCGCGTCATCGCGGCCACCAATCTGCACCTGCCCGATGAAGTGGCCGCGGGGCGGTTCCGCGCCGATCTGCTCGACCGGCTGGCCTTCGATGTCATCACCGTGCCGCCCCTGCGTGCCCGCCCCCGCGATATCCCTCTTCTCGCCGAACATTTCGCCCGGCAGATGGCCCGCGAACTGGGCTGGGCGCAATTCCCCGGCTTCACCTCCGCCGCCATGGCGATGCTGCAAAACCATGACTGGCCCGGCAATGTGCGCGAATTGAAAAACGTTGTCGAACGGGCCGTCTACCGCGCCGCCGATCCGGCCGCACCGGTTGCCGAAATCGTATTCGATCCGTTTGCCAGCGCCTACCGCCCCGCCACACCGCCTGCGGGAACAACAAGAAACGATGCGCAACCGCCGCCGCAAAACGACACGCCCCCCATGGCAACGGAACAAAGGGGTTTTCGCCGCCAGGTCCAGGATTTCGAGCGCGGCCTGCTGAAGGATGCCCTGGAACAGGCCGGGGGAAATCAGAAACTGGCAGCACGCGCGCTCGGTCTCGGCTACCATCAGTTTCGCAGACTGGCGGTAAAACACGGCCTAGCCGGGCGCAGTACCGCCGTGAAAGCATCGACCGACAGCCCCCGGAAATAGAAAAGGCCGCAAAAAAAGAGGACCCGACGGGCCCTCTTTCAGGTTGCGGCGAATGGATCCGGTGCTACTGGAACAGATTGAGCAATGCCTGAGGCGCCTGGTTGGCGATGGACAATGCCTGCGTACCCAATTGCTGCTTGATCTGCAATGCCTGTATTCGCGCGCTTTCCTTCGCCAGATCCGCATCCACCAGATTGCCGATACCCGATGTCAGTGCATCTATGAGCTTCGATATGAATATCTCGTGAATATCCATGCTCTTCGACGATGTTCCCAACAGGCCAAGCTTCTGGTTGGTCGCCTGAATGGTCGAATTGAGCTGCGAGAGCGCCGCCGAGGCATTGGTCGCCGTGGTCAGGCTCAGACTGCCGATATTCAGCCCCGAAGAGGCGCTGACGCGCAGATCGCGTGCCGAAACCGTGATCGTCGCCCCGCCCGGGGAGGCCAGAACGTTATAGGTGGTCAGCGAAGCATTCAGCAGATTGGTGCCGTTGAATTCCGCATTATCGACGATGTTCTTGATCTGGGTGCGCAGGGCCGCGAAATCGGCTTCCAGCGCCGTGCGGCTGGCCGTATCGAGGGATGCATCCGTCGCCGCCACCGCCTTGGCCTTCATTTCCAGCAGCAGGTCGGAAATCGCCTCTCCCGCCGCCAGGGCCACGTCGATCACCGCCACCGCATTGTTCAGGGAGGTGGAAACCGCCTCGTAACCGGCAACCTCGCCACGCATGTTCTGGGCAATGGCATAAACCGATCCGTCATCCTTGGCCCCGGCAATGCGCAAACCCGTATTGATCCTGTTCTGCACCTCGTCCAGATCGCGATTGGTCGCATTGAGGTTCTGCAAAGCCACCATCGCACCGACATTGGTGTTTACTGAAGTAACCATCGGTATTCTCCTAACGGTTCCGCGTCTTCTTCAAATCCATTTCGCCGCACCTTTACGGCACCAGCGTTCGCCCCTCTTTCAGCAACAGCCGTGCCAGTTTTGCCCGTAACCACGTAAAATATTGTTTTTGCTTGTATATTTCAGCTTAGGTCGCTAAATGCCATCTGGCGGGGTCGGGAAATATCCCTCCCTCCGCACCATGGCCATGGACAGTTTTTGCCGGGGCATGCACTATTTGCCGGGCAGAAACGGGAAAAACTCTCCCCCCCCCCGGACCAGGCAGGGCAGACACGATGCATCCGTTCTTCCGGATATTTCTTTGGACCTTTGTTACGGGAACCTTCATGACCGCCGCTGCGGCCAGTCATGCCCAGACCGCCGTACAGCCGCCGCCACTGGTCAGCATTCCCCCCGACCTGCTGCCGGGCGAGATATTTTTCTACCGCCAATACGGGCAATGGGCGGTGCTTTGCCGCAAGGATCTGGCAGAGGAACGGGTTCTGTGCGAACTGGTCTTCCCGCCGCCGGCCATGGGATCGGCACTGAGCCCGATCACCATCAGCGAACCCGCAGCCGATGATTTCCGCATCACCCTCGACATTCGCCAGAACGACGTGCCGGATCAGCCCGTCTTTCTGCGGGTGGACGACTATCCCTTGCATGAGGCGGTTCCCGCCCGTCACCGGATCGTCTGGCAGGGGAACGAGGCCAGGGCCATTCTCGGCGAAATGTCTCATGGGCAGTTATTGCTCGTCAGGATCCAGACACTGCCCGACGGCCTGCCCTATGACATGCGCATTCCCCTGACCCGCTTCGCCCAGGCTCTGGCGGCATATCGCGGCCAGATCCGGCTGCTGAAGCTCATTGCGCCGCGGCAGCGCCAGGATCCGGGATCATGAACGCCACCCGCCCCCCTGCCCGCCATCGCCCGTGGTACCGCATTTTTTTGTGGGTCATCCCGGCCATTTTGCTGCTGGCGATGCTGGGAGGCGGCGCATGGCTGTATTTTGCCGGGCGGACACAGGCAGAGGCGCTGATTGCAGCGGAACTGGAAAAGCGCGGCTTCAGCAATCCGCGCATCCGCCTGGGCGCCTTGACGCCTGGCAGTATTCGCCTCGATGCCATGCTGGGCAGCGGAATTGCCGCCGAGGATATCCTGATCCGCTTTACGCCCGCGGCATTGCTGGAAGGGCGGGTCGATACCGTCGAAATCGGCAATCTGCGGATCGCCATCACAATAAGGAAGGACACCACGCCTCATATCAA
>JALXAG010000233.1 GCA_026992315.1 Sneathiellales bacterium
ATGAGCGCCGCACCTTATCCCGAGCTGATGCCGCAAAAAATCAAACTGGCCATGGCGATCGGCGACAAGCGCCATTACCGCCTTCAGGAGATTACGCCACGCCACTTTTACCAGATGGGCCGTGCCGTCGGTTTTGCCGAGGCGGATATCGATGAGATATTCGCCGATCTGGGGCGTATCCTCGATGACGTTGTGGAGAATGCGGCCACCGCTGCCGATAAGGCCGGGATGCCGCGCAAGACGCGCGATGCGATCATTGAAGGCGTTTGCGCGCGCGGGAAGTTATTGGCATAGCGCGTTGAAAAAAGCATAAATGGGGCCGCGGCTGATGCCGCGGCCCGTCCGTTTCATTCCCCGCTCAGGCGGTTTCAGCCACGCCGCCACCAGCCGCGTTTTTTCGGCTTCGGCTTATCCTCCGCCACCGGGGCAGGGGGGATGGCCTCCTCCACGGTGACATTCTTGGCGGTTATATCCTCCGCAGCCGGATTTTCCGCATCGGCAGGTGCGGCTGCGGCAGGTGCGGCGGCAGGTGCGGCGGTTTCCGCCACCTGTTCCGGCATTCCGTCATCGCCCTGCTCCCGGCCTTCCGGGGCCGGTATGGTGGCGGCAACAGCTTCCGAAGGCATGGGGGCGGGCTGATCTTCCGCCGTTTCCGCCGGTGTCGGCGGGGTGGGAATATCCAGCGTAACCGGGATATGCACGGGCTGCGTTTCCGCCGTATCCGGCAGATCCGCCGCCATGCCGTTTTCTGCAGACAGGGCCGAACCTTCTTCACCGGAGCGGGGCTGATCATCCGCTGTCTCGCTTTCCGCGGCAGGTTTGCGGCGGCGGCGGCGCGGGCGCTTCTTCGCTGCGGCTTCCCTTTCTTCGCCCGCAGCGGCATCGTCACCGTTCTTCGTGACATTTTCTTCGCCGGCTTGTTCACTGGCGGCGCTGCCGGTTTCCTCAGGGGTTTCCTGTTCGGGCATTTCAGCCGATACCGTTTCGCCAGCAGCTTCGGCTTCGGCGGTTTCTTCCGCCGTCGCCTCGACGCCGTCTTCGCGCGGCCTGCGCCTGCGCGATCCACGCCGTCCGCGGCGGCTGCGCTTGCGCGGTTCCGTGCTTTCTTCGCTCCGCTCCCCTTCGGATGCGGTGGTTTCGGCGGCGCTTTCTTCCACGCTGAGATCACCTTCCCCATCGCCCGTGGCGGCGGCATCGTTCTGGCCGGTATCCTGAGCGCCGGCATTCTGGGCCTGGCTATCGTCCGATTTCTTCCGGCGGCGTCCGCGGCGGCGGCGCTTCTTCTTGCTGCCTTCCTCGGCCGTCGGGGCGGTTTCCTCTTCGCCGGCATCGTCGGGTGCGCCGCTTTGGATCGCGGTGCTGACAGCGGATTCGCCAGAACTCAGCGCCTTGCGCTCCAGACGGTAGTTCGGCGGGATCAGACTGTCATCGCTTTCGATGAACAGGCGGAAACCGTAGCGTTCCTCGATCTCGCCGAGCACGGCGCGCTTCTTGTTGAGGATGTACAACGCCACTGCCGTCGGCACATGGACGGTGATTTCCTCGGAACGTTCGCGGATGCCTTCCTCCTCGATCGCGCGCAGCACGTGCAGCGCGGTCGAGTCGGTGGAGCGGATGATGCCGGAGCCATTACAGGCCGGGCATTTTTCGGTGCTGATTTCCAGCACGCTGGGGCGCAGGCGCTGGCGCGACATTTCCAGCAGGCCGAAGCTGGAGATCCGCCCGACCTGAATGCGCGCCCGGTCGCCGCGCAGCGCTTCCTTCAGCCTGCGTTCGACGGCGCGGTTGTTGCGGTTTTCGTCCATATCGATGAAATCGATGACGATCAGGCCGGCCAGGTCGCGCAGACGAAGCTGCCGTGCCACTTCCTCGGCCGCCTCAAGATTGGTTTTGTAGGCGGTTTCCTCGATATTGTGTTCCTTGGTGGAACGGCCGGAATTGACGTCGATCGCCACCAGCGCCTCGGTCTGGTTGATGACGATATAGCCGCCCGAGGGCAGGGTCACTTCCGGGTTGTACATGGTATCGAGCTGCTGTTCCACCTGATAGCGGTGGAACAGGGGAATGCGATCCTTGTAGCGCTGCACCTTCTTGGCATGGGAAGGCATCAGCTTCTTCATGAAATCCTTGGCCATGCGATAGCCTTCCTCGCCTTCGACCAGGATTTCTGAAATATCCTTGTTGTACAGGTCGCGGATGGCCCGCTTGATCAGGCTGGCTTCTTCATAGACCAGCGCCGGGGCCACGGATTCCAGGGTCAGCTTGCGGATTTCATCCCACTGGCGCAGCAGGAATTCGAAATCGCGCTTGATTTCGGTCTTGGTCCGCTTCATCCCCGCCGTGCGCAGGATGACGCCGATGCCTTCGGGCAGATCGAGATCGTTGACGATGGCGCGCAGGCGCTTGCGGTCGGCCGGGTTGGTGATCTTGCGGCTGATGCCGCCGCCGCGCGCCGTGTTGGGCATCAGCACGGCATAGCGTCCGGCCAGGGACAGATAGGTGGTCAGCGCCGCGCCCTTGTTGCCGCGTTCCTCCTTGACCACCTGAACCAGCAGGATCTGGCGGCGCTTGATCACCTCCTGAATCTTATAGCGGCGCTGACGGGGCGCGCGCCGTGGCGGCAGTTCCTCGAGTTCGTCCTCGTCACCGGCATTATCGATGATTTCGACGTCTTCGCCGTCTTCATCGCTTTCGTCGGCTTCCGCCTGCTGTTCGTCCTGGCCGGCTTGCTCTGCAGCCTCGGCCCTGGCTTCTTCCGCGGCTTCCTCTTCATCGCTCAGTTCGGCGGCTTCGGCCTCTTCCTTGAGCAGGGCCTCCCGGTCCTCGATCGGAATCTGGTAATAATCGGGATGGATTTCGCTGAAGGCGAGAAAGCCGTGGCGATTGCCACCGTATTCGACGAATGCCGCCTGCAGCGACGGTTCGACGCGGGTGACCTTCGCCAGATATATGTTGCCTTTCAGGGGCCGCTTGCTCGCGGTTTCGAAATCAAACTCTTCTAGACGGTTCCCTTTGATTGCGACAACCCGGACTTCCTCCGGATGTGCCGCGTCGATAAGCATACGCGTTGCCATAGAATCTTTCCTTGGCGCCCAGTCCGCCGGCATCCCGTTCGCCATGAAGGCATGAACTGCCTTCACGGAAAAAGAGCCGCGCCCAGGGCGCATGATGTGGTGGGTAGGAGTGGAATGGCGACAGGACCGGGCAGGGGATGAGCCCCGCTCCGATCGCTGGGTTCCGCTCGGTAATCCGGAGAGAACGTCTCGTTGCGTTCAGGCGGAAATGTCGCCGCGAATTCATTACAGTCATATTCCAGTTCAATATAGGTTTCCGCTGCCCCGATGCAACTGCCCGGATTGCCTGTTGCTTGCCAGGTCTGTTTCCCGGTGCCGCTCATCAGGTGCCGTTCAGTGCCGCAGGCATGCGGATACCGCAAATGGAAATCCCCTTAATCAACCGCAACCGAATGGTCTGCAGAATACGCTGACACGTTTCCGGCAACCGTTCAGATATGCGGAAAGGGCCGTGAAATGCAGGTCGGCATCGGGGCGGAATATTCACTGCGGTAAATGTTCCCCGGGACCGTTTTGGCCGGAGGACACTAAGAGCGATCTTCACACTATGCCAATGTTCGATCCGGTGCATTTCACCCGATCTCCATGTTCGCGCATCATAGTCGCATCCGTCCCGAATTCACAATAATTAAATTACAGGGGTCGCCGATCCCTCCGAATAAGGGGGGCGTCCGGGCGTTCAGAAAGGAAAACCTCATATTTTTCCGCCATTTCGCTCAAGAATAGGGTATCATGCGCCAACCCGCCCGCCGGGTGACGGATTAACGGTTGTCTTGATGCTGCGCAAATTGCTGTTCCGCCTGAATGTATTGCCCGTCCTGATGGCCATGACGGTCATGGTTTCCCTGTCCGCCGCGGGGGCGGCCACCGTTACCGGGGTGCGGCTGGGCGAGAACGGCGATATCACGCGACTGGTCCTCGATCTCGATAACGCCAGCAGCTTTCGCACCTTTCTTCTGGACGATCCGCCGCGCGTGGTGATCGATTTTCCACCGATGGACTGGCGGTTGCTGAAAACCGCCGGCAGGCAGGGGCGCGGCGTGATCGCCGGTTTCCGTTTCGGGGTGTTCGATCAGGGAACGTCCCGCATGGTGCTGGACCTGAAGCGTCCGGCGCGGGTGGCGCAGGCCTTTATCCTGCCGCCGCGCGAAGGATACGGATATCGCTTTGTCATCGATCTGAAGCCGGTGACGCAGAAGGAATTCAGTACGCTGCTGCGTCCGCAGGGGGGGCTGCCCGCGGATTTGGCGGCTACGCGCCCCGCCGCGATCAAGCTGCCGCCGGTTCCGGTGGCCCGCCCGCGTCATCGCCTGCCGGTCGTGGTGCTCGATCCCGGTCATGGCGGGATCGATCCCGGCGCATCCAGCCTCAACGGTCACCGCGAAAAGGACATCACTTTGGCGATTGCGCGCAATCTGGCCCGGCATTTGCGGGCAACCGGGCGGGTGAAGGTGGTGATGACCCGCAATCGCGACGTGTTTCTGAAGCTGCGCGAACGGGTGCGCATCGCGCGCCGTGCCGGGGCGGATCTGTTCATTTCGCTGCATGCGGATACGATTTCCCGTTCCAGCGTGCGCGGCGCCTCGATCTATACCCTCTCGGAAACCGCCTCCGACAAGGAGGCCGCGGCGCTGGCGGCCAAGGAGAACAAGGCCGATGTCATCGCCGGCGTCAATCTGAGCGGACATTCGGAGGATGTGGCGGAAATCCTGATCGATCTGGCCCAGCGCGAGGCGATGAACGCATCGGCCAGCTTCGTATCCTATTTGCTGCCCTCCATGCGCCGGCGTGGCATCAAGCTGCTGCGCAAGCCGCATCGTTCAGCCGGTTTCCGGGTGCTGAAGGCACCCGATGTCGCTTCCGTTCTGCTGGAACTGGGCTATCTGTCCAATCGCCGCGACGAAAGCCGCCTGCTGTCCCGAAAGGGACAAAGCGAAATCGCCGCCGCAATTACCGATGCGGTGCTTGCCTATCTCGAGAAGCAGCAGGCCTACAACCGCTGATGGGATGGGGCATGCCTGGCTGTGGCGAAAGGCAGGTGTGCGTATTCGTGCCATATTTTTCCGCCATCATTCCCGCAAGCTGTTATCCTGCGCCGCGATCAGGGCGCGATGAATACCGGAGCCGATAACCGACCCATGCGTATCGTTAAGTTTTTCATGCTGATGACCGCCTTTCTGTTGCTGCTGGCCGTGGCCGGAGCAGGGGCGGCGCTGTACGGCTTCTGGTATTTCGGCCGCGACCTTCCCGATTATGCCCAGCTTGCTTCTTACGAGCCGCCGGTAATGACGCGGGTGCATGCCGGCGACGGCCGCCTGATTGCCGAATATGCCCGGGAAAAACGCCTGTTCGTGCCGATCGAGGCCATACCCAAACGGGTGAAGAATGCTTTCCTCGCTGCCGAGGACAAGAATTTCTACCAGCATGCGGGTATCGATCCGCTGAGCATCTTTCGCGCCGCCATCACCAATATCCGCAGTTACGGTACCGGGCGGCGCCCGGTCGGGGCCTCGACCATCACCCAGCAGGTGGCCAAGAATTTTCTGCTGACCAACGAAGTATCGCTGACCCGTAAAGCGAAGGAAGCGATTCTGGCCCTGCGCATCGAGCGGGTGCTGAGCAAGGATCGTATTCTCGAACTTTACCTCAATCAGATCTATCTCGGCTTCGGTTCCTATGGCGTGGCGGCGGCGGCGCTGAATTATTTCAACAAATCGCTGGACGAACTGACGGTGGCGGAAGCGGCCTTTCTCGGCGCCCTGCCCAAGGCTCCGAACAATTACAATCCCAGGCGCTACTACAAGCGGGCGCTGGCGCGGCGCAACTGGGTGATCGACCGCATGCTCGATCAGGGCTTCATCCTGCGTTCCGAAGCCGTTCTGGCCAAAAGGGAGCCGCTGACGATACGCAAGCGCGATATCGAGGAATTCGTCGAGGCCGATTGGTATATGGAAGCGGTGCGCCGGGAACTGAACGAACGCTTCGGCGAGCGCGAATTGTATGAGGGCGGTCTGTCGGTGCGCACGTCGATGTCCTCCCGTCTGCAGGATCTGGCCCAGAAAGAGCTGCGTCGCGGCCTTCTGGCATATGATCGCCGCCATGGCTGGCGTGGGCCGGTAACGCGCCTGCCCGGGCTGGACGGTTGGGCCCGGCGGCTGGCGGCGATCGACCCGCCTGCCGGAATGCTGAAGGACTGGCGCCTGGCCGTCGTTCTTTCCGCCGATGCCACGAAGGCTGAATTCGGCCTGCGCGACGGCAGCAGGGGCATTCTGAACCTTGCCGCCGTGCGCTGGGCGCGCAAGCCGCTGAAAAATGCGCGGGTAGGACCGCGTATCCGCCGGGTGGACGAGGTGCTGACGGCGGGCGACGTGGTCATGGTGGCGCCGAAAAGCGGCGATGAGGAAGGCTGGGACCTGGTCCAGATACCGGAGGTCAACGGCGGCCTTGTCGCCATGGATCCGCATACGGGGCGGGTATTGGCGCTGGTCGGCGGCTGGGATTTCCGCCGTTCGCAATTCAACCGTGCCACCCAGGCGATGCGCCAGCCCGGTTCGGCCTTCAAACCCTTCGTCTATGCCGCGGCGCTGGACAGCGGGTTTACCCCTTCCAGCCTGGTGCTGGATGCGCCCTTCGTCATCGATCAGGGGCCGGGGCAGCAGAAATGGAAGCCGGCGAATTATTCGCAGAAATTCTATGGCCCCAGCACCCTGCGCCTGGGGATCGAGAAATCGCGCAATCTGATGACCGTGCGTCTGGCGCAAAGCATCGGCATGGAGAAAATCGCCGATTATGCCGCCCGTTTCGGCGTGATCGACAATCTGCCGCTGCAATTGTCGATGGCCCTGGGGGCGGGGGAAACCACGCTTCTGAAACTGACGGCGGGTTATGCCATGCTGGTCAATGGCGGGCGCCGGATCACGCCGAGCCTGATCGACCGCATTCAGGACCGCCGCGGCAAGACCATTTTCCGCCACGATATCGGCCGTTCCTGCCCCGGTTGCGCGGCGGCGGAATGGAACGGCGCGCAGGAGCCGGAGATCGTCGATAAACGGGCCCGGGTGATCAGCGCCATTACCGCCTATCAGGTGGTGTCGATGCTGGAAGGGGTGGTGCGCCGTGGCACCGGCGTGCGTATCCGCGCCGTCGGCAAGCCGCTCGGCGGCAAGACCGGCACGACCAATAAAAGCCGCGACACCTGGTTTATCGGCTTTTCGCCCGATCTGGCCGTCGGGGTGTTCGTCGGTTTCGATACGCCCCGCACCCTGGGCCGCCGTGAAACGGGCTCCAGTGTCTCGGTGCCCATTTTCCGCGATTTCATGAAAGAGGCCCTGGCCGATGTTCCCGCCATTCCCTTCCGGGTGCCGCCCGGGGTGCTGCTGGTGCGGGTGAATGCCAAGACCGGCCTGCCGGCGCGCCCCGGCGATAAACGGGTTATTCTGGAAGCCTTCCGCCCCGGCACCGAACCGCGCGGCCCGTCGGCGGTGCTGGACGGTTCGCAATATCCTGCAGGCGGTACGGCGGCGCAGCCGGCGCAGGCCAGTGGCGGGCTGTATTGACCGTTCTGGCGGAAGCGGGAATTTTTCCATCGCCGCTTTACTGCCGGGACGGTGAAGATTATCTTGCCGCCCCGGAATCGTTCGTTGTGTAAGGGAAGGAATACCGATGCGCGCTGAAGATCAGGCATTGGTCGATGAAATCAAGCAGGCCCTGGCCCTGCTGAGGAGGCATCTTTAACTGGGATGTCGCGGTTGAACGCCTGGCGGAACTGAACGCCCTGGCAGAAGATCCCGATCTGTGGAACCGTCCGGAACAGGCGCAGAAGCTGATGCGCGAACGCACGCGCCTGGCCTCGGCGATAGAGGGATATAAGGAACTCGAGAGCGAGCTTGACGATAATGTCGAGCTGCTGGAGCTCGGCCTTGCCGATAATGACGAGGAAATCGTCAGCGATGCCGCGGACGCCTTGAAAGCCCTGGCGGAAAAGGCGCGCAAGCTCAAGCTCGAGAGCATGCTCTCGGGCGAGGCCGATGCCAATGACTGCTTCGTCGAAGTCCATGCCGGTGCCGGCGGCACCGAAAGCCAGGACTGGGCCGAGATGCTGCTGCGCATGTATGTGCGCTGGGCGGAGGCGCATGGCTACAAGGTCGAATGGATCGAGGAAAGCGCGGGCGAGGAGGCCGGCATCAAATCGGCCACCATCCGTGTCAATGGCCCGAATGCTTACGGCTGGCTGAAGACCGAAAGCGGCGTTCATCGCCTGGTGCGTATTTCGCCTTTCGATTCGCAGAACCGCCGCCATACCAGTTTCGCTTCCGTCGGCGTCTATCCCGTGATCGACGACAGCATCGATATCGAAATCGAGGAAAAGGACCTGCGCATCGACACCTACCGCGCCTCGGGGGCGGGGGGACAGCATGTCAACCGTACCGACAGCGCCGTGCGCATCACCCATGAGCCGACCGGCATCGTCGTTCAGTGCCAGAACGACCGTTCACAGCACAAGAACCGCGCCGCGGCAATGAATATGCTGCGCGCGCGCCTGTATGAGCTGGAGCTGCAGAAACGCGAAGCGGAAAAGCAGGCGCTGCACGATTCCAAGACGGATATCGGCTGGGGGCATCAGATCCGTTCCTATGTGCTGCACCCCTATCAGATGATCAAGGATCTGCGCACCGGCGTCGAACGCAGCGATTCCCAGCGGGTGCTCGATGGCGATCTGGATGATTTCATGGCAGCCGCCCTGGCCCAGCGTGTCGGCGGTGAAGAGGGGGGCGAGACGGCGGAACAGGCCTGATCCGCCCCGGGGCCCTGATCATCAGGCCCGGCAGACCTTCGGACTTCACGCCTCCGCTGCCTGATGCCCTGCCTTCAGGTCCGGCTGCCGGCGGCCCTGCCATTGGCGGGGGCTGCAGCCCTGGCCGGGGCGGCCTTGCCGTCTTTGTTTCCGTCATTGCCGGCATCGGCGCCTTCGGCCTTGCCGTTGCCGGATTTGGCGGCAGAGGGGGGCGACTGGTCGATCCGGCGGCAATGTCCTTCGAGATAGGCGCCGGTTTCAATCGCCAGTTCCTTGTGAACGATATCGCCCGTCACCTTGGCCGTTGCCGCCAGATGAACGCTTTCGGCGCGGATTTCGCCGTTGATCGTGCCTCTGACCAGGACTTCGCCAGCCGTGATCTTGCCATTGACGGCGGCGCCTTTGCCGATGGCGACATTGCCGGCGCGAATATCGCCGTTGACCTGCCCGTCGACCTGTATTTCCCCTTCGCTGATCAGGTCGCCTGCAACCGTCAGCCCGGCGCTGATGATCGAAGGGGCGGCGGAAACGTTTCTGCTAGCCTGCGGTTTTGACGATTTGGCTGTTTTTGAAAACATCGCGACCTGCCTTGAAAAAATTCATCGGATTGCGGACCTGGCCTTCATACTCGATTTCATAATGGACATGTGGACCGGTGCTGCGTCCGGTGGAACCGACCCTGCCGATTTTCTGGCGGAAGGCGACATCCTGCCCCTTGCGCACCAGAATTTTGCTCAAATGGGCATAGCGGGTGATGATGCCGTTTCCATGATCGATTTCCACCAGCTTGCCGAATGCTCCCTTCCAGCCGGCAAAGGTCACCCGGCCCGGAGCCGTGGCATAGACGGATGTTCTGGCCGGGGCGGAGATATCGACGCCCTTATGAACGGCCCGCTTGCCGGACATCGGATCGCGGCGCTTGCCGAAGGCGCTGGATATATAGCCGACATCCACGGGGCGGGACAGGGGCAGGCGTTCCAGCAGGCTGCGCATCGCCTGCAGGCGGGCGACCTTGGTTTCGATGACGGAGATATTTCTGTCATACTCGTTGATGAAGGGCTCGTCCTCCGGTGCAATGGCCAGGGTGTCCTTCTCTTCCGTTGCGGGCCTGGCACCCCGTGCGATATAGGGGCCGCCAATGCCGGGGCGTTGATTACGGCCGAGGATGGAGGCCACGGCCTTGCCGGTGTCGATACCGGCCATCTTCAGGGTGCCGTCCAGGGAGGACAGGCTGCGTTCCGTGGCGTATTTCAGACGTTCCAGCAGGGCCGTCTGGGCCTGTTTCAGGGCGAAGAGACGGGTCTTCATGGCCACGGCCCGGCTGCGTAGCTCGTTTTCCAGCGCCAGTGCCTTATCGCGTTCGGCAATCGCTGCCGCTGTCCGGCTGCGCAGGGCGGCTATCTGCCGTGCGCGTTCCTCCAACTGTGCCTGTTGGGCGCCGGAACGTTCCTCCAATGCCGTCAAGCTGGTCTTCAGCATAGCGATTTCCGCCTGCGCCTGGCGATATTTACGCTGAATTTCCCTGCGGCTTTCCAGCGCGGCCGTGGCGCCCTGGCGCAGGGTGGCGGCCATGCGCTCGGCGCGGGACAGCCTCGCCCGGGTGGCGGCAAGGCGGGCGTCGGTGTCCAGATAGGCCCGGCGCTGGCGGTCGCGTTGCTGCAGGGCGGTTTCGAGACGGGCCTGAAGGTCGCCAATCCTGCCGCCGGCTTCGCCAAGCTGCGCCTGCAGGCTGTTCAGCCGCCGGTTCAGCCCCTCGTTATCCTGTTTCGCCTTCAGCAGTTTTGCGCTCAGATCGTTGCGTTCGGCGGCGATCTGTTCATAGGCGCCTTTCAGGGCGTTCAGATTTTCTTCCAGCGCCTTGCGCTGGTCGAGCAACAGGCGCAGCTCGCCATATTTCTGCGTCAGTGTCCTCTCCAGCCCGGCTGCGTATTCGCTGCGGGTTTTCAGGGCCTGTTCCAGCGAGCGGCGCGTTGTCAGCAGGCGGGCGATGCGATCGTCCCTTTCGGCCAGAATGCGGTCCTTGAACACGATGGTCGATGCGGTCCAGCCGATGCCGCCCGCCGCCAGAACGAAAACGGCCGCTGCCGCCAGTTGCAGGCGGGTGCTCAGATACAGATACTGAACGGTGCCCTGGCTGCGCAGCAGGATCTGCCGGGGGCGGAAAAGATGGCGCAGTCGCGCATAAAGGCCGGTGCGCTGGCCCGTTCCCTTTTTTCGGGTGTTTTCCATGCTGTGGCGCTGCCGCGTCATGTCCGCCTCTTGCAAAAACCGGCTTTTGCGGAATTGAATGCGTATCTGAACGGAAAAACGAGATTTTTTCAAGTTATTAGGGTCCTGGCCCTACTATTTTCGGCCATTTATGCGCTGGTTATGCGCTGGCAAGAGGAGCATAGAATTCGCGCATCAACCCGGCCCGCTCGCGGGCCAGATCGTTGAATGGCGGTTTCAGTTGCCCCTTGAAATGACGACGGACCAAAGCCTGAAAATGATCGCAGGGATCGAGGCCGCGTTGCGCGCAGAGATGGGCGAACCAGCGGCAGCCGGCGGCGACATGGCCGATTTCCTCCTCATAGATGATCTGCAGGGCGGCGGCGATTTTGTCATGTCCCTGTTTTTGCATGCGCGCGACGATCTGCGGCGTCACATCGAGGCCGCGTGCTTCCAGCACCATGGGCACGATGGCAAGCCGTGCTGCCGGGTCATGGGCCGTTTCCGCCGCCGCCTCCCACAGGCCGTCATGGGCGGGAAAGTCGCCATATTCATAACCCAGATCGTTAAGACAATCGTTTAGCAGATTGAAATGTTTTGCTTCTTCTGCGGCAATTCGGGACCAGTCGTCGCAAAATCCGCGCGGCATGTTCGTGGCGAAACGGGCCAGAATGTCCCAGGCCAGATCGATGGCGTTCAGTTCGATATGAAGAACGGCATGCACCATCGCCGCCAGTGCCCTGCGGCTGCCGCCGCGCCGTTTGGGCATCTGTCCCGGCGGCAGCAGTTC
>JALXAG010000234.1 GCA_026992315.1 Sneathiellales bacterium
ATCGCCCAGCCCGCCGGGGCGGATGTTTTCAGTTTCAGGGCCAGGCCGCGGGCCGGTGCGCCGCCGGGCAGGGGGATGTCACGGCCCCGTCCGGGCAGCAGGCCGGTCAGTTCTTCCCGTCCCGGCTTGAGATAGTCGTAGACTTCAAGCGGCACATCCTCGCCGATGCCGAGTTCTTCGCGGATGCGGGCCAGACGCCCGCGGCGGGTTTTCAGCTGGGCGACCCGGATGACGTCCTCGAAGGTCATCCAGGCCCCCAGGCGTCGGGCGACGTTTCGCGACAGGCGATAGTGCCGCGCCGGATCGTCAAGGGCGATGATCTTCTCCAGCCGGGCAAGATACAGCTTGCCATAGGCCCTGTTCTGGTAATCGCACAGGCGGGCGAGGGCGTGTCCTGCCATGTCCTGCACGGATTCGGGCAGGCGGCGGACATCTGCGGCAAGGGGCGGCGGCGCGGGCAGGAAGGCCGTCTGTCCGCCGCGGACTGTTTCGGGCAGGGCCATGCCGGCATCGAAACCGACCAGGTTGCGTTCGGCGGCGATGGCGGATTCAGCCACGGCCTTGCGGCAGATCTCGGCGGAGAACGGCAGGATGCCGCTGGCGGCCATGGCACCGAACATCACGGCATTGGGATGGCAGCCCGCACGCCGTGCCGTGGCCTGCATGTCGATGACATGCAGCCGCGCCGCGGTTTCGCGCAGGGCGCCGAGGATCGGTTCCAGGGCCACGGTACCGTCGCCGGGACGAATTTTTTCGGCGGTGCTGTAGATCCGCTCTCCGGCGGTGATGACGGTGGTTTCCGCGCCGATGAACCCGCCGTGGAGGGCCCGGGCCGCTTCGGTCGGTTCGAAGGATACCTGCAGATCGACGGCGCCGGGTGCGGGATAGATGGAAAAGACCGGGCGGCGCGGCGGATCGGGGTCGGGATGGACCTCGAAGTAATAGGTCGTGGCGCCGGTACGCTGGGCCACGCCGGGAATGGATGTCGCCTGCGCCGCCAGCCCTGCGAGGCGGGCGGCGGCGGTCAGCCAGTCGCTCAATACGCCGCCGCCCTGTCCGCCGAGGGCGGCGATCAGCACGCATACGGGTCTTTCCCTGTTCATGCCCCCCCCATGATCCTGATCAACCGGGCACCGGTCCGGGCCAGGAAGCGCCGCCACGGCCCGGCATTGGCGATGGCCCGCGCCTTGTAGAAGGACGGGCAGAGGGCGGCCGCATGGGCCACTTCGCCGCACAGGCCGCAGGCCAGGCAGCCGGCATCGACCATGGCGGCGGGGCCTTCCTTCAGCGGATCGTGGCTGCGGCGCAGGGTCAGGGACGGGCAGCCGGACAGACGCATGCAGGAATGATCGCCGCTGCAGACTTCTTCATCGACACCGAACCGTTCGATGGCGACGGGTTTGCCCGCATGCAGCCTTTCTGCCCGCAGCTTCTTTTCGCGGCGCTGGCGGGCCAGCATGCATTCATTGTCGGAGATCACCACCCTCAGCCCCTTTTCCGGCGCATCCAGGGCGGCACGCAATGCGGCCAGCGTGGCGGTCACGTCGTAGGAATCGACGCGTTTCAGCCAGGTGACGCCGATGGCCCGCAGCGTCTTTTCGATCGATAGGCGGATCCGCCGTCCCCAGGGCGTGGAGCCGGTCGAGGGTACGTGCTGTTGCCCGGTGGCGGAGGCATAGCCGTTTTCCAGCACCACCAGCACGGCGTCATGGCCGTTCCACTGCGCGTTGATGGCGCCGGTGGAGAGGCCGTTGTGCCAGAAACCGCCGTCGCCCATCACCGCGATGGCCGGCTGGTTCAGCGGCGGACCGACGGCACCGCCGGAGGCCAGGCTGAGGCCATAGCCGAGCACGGTCGAGCCCATGTTGAACGGAGGCAGGGTCGAAAACGTGCTGCAACCGATATCGGAGGAGATATGCAGCCTGCCCCGTTCGCGTTCCAGCAGCTTCAGGGCGCTGAAGACCGGCCGCTCCGGGCATCCGGTGCAGAAGCCGGGCGGGCGCGGCGGCGGTGGCGTGTTCAGGCGTGCGGCGGCCTGACGGCGGCGGGCTTCGGCCGCAGCCTGGATTTTGCCGGCCCGGGGGCCGAGATCCCCGGCCGCCGTGCCGGCGTCCTGCAGATAGGCGGCAATACCCGAACGCAGCACATCGACGGTATATTCGCCGGCCTCGGGCAGCAGGTCCTTGCCGTGGATGGCGCAACCGATGTCGTTTTTCTGGGCCAGGGCGCGGATTTCGGTTTCGATGAAGGCGGGGTTGCCTTCTTCGATCACCAGCACGCTGTCCTTGCCGGCCATGAATTCGGTGAGCTGATCGGGCAGCAGGGGATGAATGGCATTGAGCACCAGCAGCGGAACCGGCGAGTCGCCGAAGGCATCGGCCGCACCCAGCAGGTTCAGGGCCCGGATCACGGCGCCGTGGGTGCCGCCCTGAAGGATAATGCCGATCCTGTTCAGCCGCCCGGCGAAGTGCTCGTTGATGCCATGCTCTCTGATGAAGCGGCGCGCCGCCTGCAGGCGGTTTTCCACCTTGTCGCGTTCCTGTTCGTAGGTTGAAGGCGGCAGCACGATGCGTCCGTAATCCTGTATGGCACCGGGAAGGGGGTGTTCCCGGGCATAGGCGGGGGGGCGGTTGTCCCTGCAGGTGAAACTGCCGGTCATATGGGCGGCGCGGATGCGCAGGCTGATGATGACCGGCAGGCGGGAGGCTTCGGACAGGTCGAAGGCCTGTTCGGTAAGGTCGACCAGGCGGGCCATGTCATAGCGGGGATCGAGCAGCGGCAGAGAAGATTTCAGCGCCGTGGCATGGGTGCGTTCCTGAATGACGCTGGCGCCTTCGCCGTAATCCTCGCCGACGATGATGACGGCGCCGCCGGTAACCCCGGCGGAGGCAAGGTTGGACAGGGCATCGGAGGCGACATTGGTGCCGACGATCGATTTCCAGGTGACGGCGCCGCGCAGCGGATAGAGGATGGAGGCGCCGAGCAGGGCCGCGGCGCCGGCTTCGCTGGCCGATTGCTCGAAGGTGATGCCCATTGGCTCCAGCACCGGCCGGCGGGCTTCGGCCAGAACATCCATCAGATGGGAGACCGGGGCGCCGGGATAGCCGCCGACATAGGCCACGCCTGCCTGCAGCAGCGCCTTGGTGATGGCGAGGATGGCCTCGCCATCGAATGTTTCGCCGTGGCCGAGCTTCAGTTTCTCCACCTCCCGGGCGAAGGAGCGTTCCATGCCGCCGATGCCGCGGGCGGCAGCGGTTGCGGCTGCCATGTTCATGACCGCATCCATCCCGGCTTGATGCCCGGGGCGCTGGTTCCGGCGCCGCGGGCGGGCATGCGGGCGATGGCATAGCCTTGGGTGAAGGCTGCACGGGTGATCAGCGTATATTTGAATGCCCAGCCGGTGACGGCGGCGGCAATGCCGCCTGCCGCCAGCAATGCCGGCATCATCAGCCCGGCGGCGGTGATGGCGGCGATGACGAGCTGGGTGCCTCCGTGCAGGTTCAGCCATCCCTGATCCAGCGTTCTGAAGGTCTGGACGGGGGCGCCCTGATTGCCGAGGGCGCGGCGATAAAGGCGCCAGGCGGCATAGCGCAGGAAAAGCAGGATCAGCAGCACCATCGCCGATCCCTGCTGCAGGCTTTCATTGCCCGATGCGGCAGCGAATACGGCAAAGATTCCGGTACCTTCGCTCAGGCCGGTATCGACGATGAGCGGTACGATTCCCGCCTGTCGCCATGCCGGAATACCCCTGGCCGCGCGCAGGATACGTGCCTGACAATAGAGAAACAGCAACCCGAATGCCGCCGCGCCCAGCCATAACGGCGGGCTGCCGCTCAGCGCCGCGCCGCCGCCAAGAGCGAAGAAAGGCAGCGCCGCCAGGGCTTCGCGCGTCATCCAGGAGCGGCGGGCATTGAAATAGACATTGATGAAGCGCCATGGCCTGCCGATCTCGAGCCAGACGCAGAACAGCCCGGCGGCGACCAGTGCCAGCGCCAGCAGCCCCGCCGCCGGCATCGGCGGCGGAACGAACAGCCCGGCCAGGGCCGTGGCGGCGAACAGCCCGGCACCGGTGCCCCCGGCAATGAAATTGGCCGCCGCCCGCCAGTCCCAGTTCGTCTGACGGCGGGGGGAGACGGCATCCATCCCCACCGGCTCCGCGGCCATGGGCGGGGGCGCTGTCTCTTCGGGCGCGGCGGTTTCGCCTTCTGTGGCCTGCTCCCAGAGATAATAGATTCCGGGGCCGGTCTGCAGATCCTCATGCATGCGGAAATGGCGGTGTTCGGCCAGCAGGCGCGACACATTGCTGTCCGGATCGTCGGCATCGCCGAAATGCAGCGCCCCGGCAATGCAGGAATTGACGCAGGCGGGCGTGGCCTCCTCATCCAGGCCGGGGGTCAGCCCTGCGGCCAGCCCCGCATCGATACGTTCGAGGCAGAAGGTGCATTTCTGCGCGACGCCGATACGATGAGGATCTTCCCTGGCGATTTCATGGCGCATTCTTTTGCCCGCATAGGCGCTGGCAGGGCGATCGACACGGAAACGGGCCTGATAAGGGCAGGCGACGGCGCAATAGGCGCAGCCGATGCACAGATCGTAATCGATGGTGACAATGCCGTCGGCGCGTTTGCCCGTGGCTGTCGAGGGGCAGACATCCATGCAGGGCGGTTCGTCGCAATGCATGCAGCCCGCGGGCAGAAAGGCGCGGCGAACATCGGGATATTCCCCGGTTTCGAAATCCAGAACCTTCCGCCACTGGACGCCCGGGGCGGTGGCGTTGGCATGTTTGCAGGCCGATGTGCAGGTCTGGCAGCCGACACAGCGGTTGAGATCGGCAACGATGATCCAGCGTGTCATGGGCGCTCTCCGATGCGTTTGACGGCGGCTTTGACCAGATCGGCGCCCGAGCCGGTGGCGTCTGTCAGTTCCAGGATCATCGGCGTCAGCGCATTCATGCTGGGCAGCTTCAGATCCTTGGCGAAGGGCGTGACCCAGTGATCGAACTGACCGACCATCAGCAGGGTGTCGGGGCGGATGCCCTGGCGCAGGACGACGGCGCCTTCGGTGCGGCCGACGGGGGAGCGGACCTCCACCCTGTCGCCTTCCTTCAGCCCCAGCTTGCGGGCGGCGGCCGGGTTCATGACGACGCCGCCATGACCGGCGACATTGGCGGCCACCTCGTGAATCATCTGGATGCCGGCATTGCCGCCCCAGGAATACTGCATCGACCGTGCGGTCAGCAGCCAGAAGGGGTAATCGTCGATATCGGCATCGAAACATTCGGACAGGGCGCTTTCCCATAATCCGGGCAGGTCCTGCCAGTGGGGCATGGGTTCGTATTCCCTGAGTTGCCTGTCCCACCAGGTGATGCCCTGTTCGTGCAGCCGCGCCTTCAGCTCCTGACCGATGCGGTACAGCCGTTCCTGATAGGGCAATTCGAAGCGCAACCCCTGTTCGGCCATGGCAGGGTAAAGATACCATTGTTCCCTGGGGAACGGCTTTACGCGGAAGCCATGTTCGCGGAAGTAATCCAGCCCGCCGCTTTCCTCGCCGTCGGTCAGCTCGGCATTGGCGGCCCTGCAGATCCGGTTCCAGATGTCTTCCACCGCGTGGCTTTGTTCGGGTTGCAGCGAGAAATCGAAATTCTCGCCATACAGCCGGACCCCGGCAGCTCCTTTGTTGATGGCGGTATTGTATTCCTTCAGCAGACCGGTGCGCCGGGCCAGTTCGGTTGCGATCCAGGTGAAGTCACGGGCCTCCCCCTGGGGTTCGGATGCCGGATCGCGCAGGGCGAAACCCTGATAATCCCAGAATTGCTCGACATATTTCGATCCGCCGATACGGATGAGCTGCAGCCCTTCCAGGTCGGTGCATTCGGGCAGCAGAATGTCGGCCATGTGATTGGTCTCGTCATGGGTATAGGCGAAACAGACCGTGAAAGGGAATTTCGCCATGGAATCGGAGACGGCATCGGTATCCCAGAAGGAGATTGCGGGATTGGTGCGGTAGACGAACCACACATCCGGCTGTGTCGGTTCGGGCAGGTGGTCGAAGCCCTTTTGCTGCATCATCCAGGCCAGATGCGTCGGTCCCAATGCCTGGCTCCAGGGCGAATTGGCCGCCAGCGGCACCAGTGTGCGGTGGGCATGGCGCGAGGGCGAGCGCGACAGCCATTCTCCCTTGCGGGTGGGATTCATCGGATAATGCATGAAGCCGTCCGGTCCCGGGGTGACGCTGCTCCAGCGGTTGTCCGCCGGGCGGTTCAGGCGGACCGTTGTCCCGAGGGTGCCACCGGGCACTTCCAGCCCGCCGACCAGACAGGCGAGCAATGTCCTGGCCCAACAACATTCATAGCCGCCCCAGCCGTTGTTGACCGTCTTGCCCAGAGAGATGGCCACCGGGCGGAAGGGCAGCGTTCTGCCGCCGATCTCGATGGTTTCGCCGATATGGGCGTGATCGAGAAACTGCCGGGCGACGGAACGGATCGTCCCGGCCCCGACATCGCAGATATCCGCGGCCCACTCGGGGCTGTAGGGTTCGACATGTTCGAGAAGATGTTCGAAGGCGGGGCGGCAGGCGATGTTTTCATGGGTCCAGCTTTTGTCGTCGGGGCCGGTTTCGATGCCCGAGACCAGAAAATCGCCTTCCAGGGCCGGATCGGTATTCGGGGTGTCGTAGGGAACGGCGCGGCGGGTGTTCAGATCCCAGATCAGCGGCTTGCCGCTTTCGCCATCGCGGATGTAAAAGCCGTTCGGGGCGATCAGATAGGGCGATGAGGTGCGTTCCTTCAGGAACGGAACATCGAGACGGTCCCGCTTCTCCTCATGCAGCACCACATGCAGCATGGCCAGCAGGAAGGCGGCATCGGTCTTGGGGCGGATCGGCACCCATTCGGCCGAGCAGGCGCCGGTGACCGACAGATGCGGTTCGATCTGAATGCGCTTGACGCCGCGTGCACGGGCGTCGGCATGGCGTCTGACGCCGCAGACCCCGCCCGAGGCCTCGACATTGGCCCCGAAGGAGATGATCAGCTCCACCAGCGGCGTGTCGGGGGATACCGTGAAGGCGCGGTGCCACAATTCGCCGTAGAGATGTTCGGAATGATAGCATTTCACCCCCTGGCCGCTGCCGAAGCTCATATCGACCGGTCCCCAGGCGGCGAGAAAGGCGGGAAAAGTGCCCATATAGGCCGTCGGGGTGCCGCCGCCCCCGAAACTCGCGGCGACGCGGGGAAAGCCCGATGCGTCCGTCAGCCCCTTTTCCCGGGCCTCGTTCAGCCGGGCGGCGATGGTATCGAGCGCCTCGTCCCAGGAAATGGGCGTGAATCCCGGATCCTCGTTCCGCCCCTTCTTCGGGTTGGTGCGTTTCATCGGGGTCAGGATGCGGTGCGGATTATAGGTTTTCTGTATCAGGCCGAAGGCCTTGACGCAGACCTTGCCGCCTGCCGGATGGATGGCCGCTGCATCCGAATTGGGCCGTACCTGCGTTGCGATACCATCCTCTATATCGACCTTCAGCATGTCGGGGCCCGCGACGCATTGGTAGCAATAGCTGGAAACCTGGCCGGAATGGCGGTGCTTGTTCATGACGGGCCGCCTTTCAGGATTGCGACGATGCGGAGGCTTTTTCGGCTTTTGCCTTCAGGCGTTGCTTGGTCTTCTCGACATCGACGATGAAGCGCACATGCCGGCCGGTGCAGATGGTGTCCAGCGGATCGCTCGCCGTGATCTCCAGCACTACCTTGGGGCCGTCGATTTCGGCCACGGTGGCGGTGATCGCAACCTTCATGCCCAGCAGGGTCGGGGCCGTGTGTCGGATCGACACTTCGAAACCGACCGAATCCATGCCTTCGCCGACATGTTCGAGGATCAGATCCCGGCAGGTATGTTCGATATCATAGACCAGTGATGGCGTGGCGTAGACGCGGGCATCCTCACCCATGAAGCTGATGGTTCTGCCGCGATCGACTGTAATGCGGCGGGTGACGGAGGCTCCTTCGGCAAGGGGAACGGGCATCTGCAACTCCCTGTCTGTATCTTTTCTTAAACATGCATAATAGTACTTTATTACGTATTTTAAGGAAAGAATCATATGCTCCTGTCAGGTCCGGCCGTGACCCGGGCCAGAATGCAGCGGTTCTTATTTGTCACGGAATTACGTGAAAAATAATAATTTTCGTGCTGTTTTCTTGTGTCGGGAAGGCGAAGGTGCGACTATTCGCCGCGGGCAAGCTGACGCGGTGTGACGAATCGTTTCAGCCGTGCGCTGCGGCTGAAATCGGCCCAGGGGCCGTCTATGGCGAATACGGCCAGGGCGGCGGTGGGGAATTTTCTTTCGAGGACCGGGTCGGGTGTCTCGCCGGCCAGATGCAGCGCCAGATCGTGCATGCCCGGATTATGGCCGATCAGAATGGCGCTGTCCGTTCCCTCGGGCACATCCTCGATGATATCCGTCAGAGTCTGCCAATCGGCGAGATAGGCATCCTCGACCAGCCTTTCCCTGCGCGGCGGATCGATATGCCGGCGCAGAAGCTGCCAGGTTTCGACCGCCCGCCGCGCCGGGGAGATCAGGGCATGATCGGGATGCATGCCCTCTCTGGCCATGTATCGGCCCATAATGGCGCAGGCTTCGCGGCCGCGGGCGTTCAGGGGGCGGGAACGGTCCGTCAGGCCGGGATTCTTCCAGTCCGATTTGGCGTGGCGAAGCAGATAGAGAACGGGCATGGGCTTCCTTGAAAAAAAACGGCGATGAACAGGCCGTGCCGGCGTTTGGTGTCGGGCACGGTCTCTTCTTCCTTCATACCCGATCGGCGGGCCGGGGAAAATGGCACAGAGCCCTGCACTGGGGTCCGGACCCTAACAATATACACGGCATGTTGCGGGCATATGACGGGCGGCGATGTGCCGTCATGGTCTGTTTGCAGCGGGCTTCGGGGCTCGGATTTGCCTTCAGTATATGTCATGAGTAATTATCATTCATGCTTCGGGCAAACTGTTTTTGCTGCGTTCAGGTCGGGGATGCACCGTGCATTGACTGCACCGGCAAGTGCCCGATTGACGGATTTATAAGTTGACAATTGACAACTTAGTGGATGGAGTCTAAGTTTTTGACAAGAGAGAGGCACCCTAAGAAAGAAGTCGAAGCCGTTCTGTCCGAGCTTGAAAAGCTCGGATGGTCGGTGAGGATTCGAAAGAAAGGCCATGCTTGGGGCCTGTTGCTGTGCAAGCATAATGACGAAGAATGCCGATGCGGAGAATTCTGCCAGATGTCAATTTGGTCCACACCGAAAAACCCGGGAAACTTCGCAAACAATCTGCGGCGCAAGGCGCTTAATTGCATCAGGTTGAATCAAGAGGGTCCTGACGATGGCTAAGTTCGAGTTCGAGGTCGTTTTCGCCCTTCCGGACGGCGAGTTCGATGTGCTTGATCTGTCCAATGCAGTCTTTGAGGCTGGATTTGAGGATGCCGTTGTCGGTTTGGGGCAGCGGGGACTTGTGGCGGTGGCCCTCGAATTGGAAGGGGACGATGCCGAGAGTGTCATTGTCTCTGCGGCCCGCGATATTCTGAAACATCTTCCGCCAGGCAGTGCGCTGCGCGAAGTGCGCCCCGACCTCGTCAGCCTGGCAGAGGTTGCGAAGCGGCTGCACATCAAGCGGCAAGCGCTGCAGAAGAGACGCATGCCAGCACCTGCCTTGTGCGGCCATTACCGGATTACGGAGATTGCAGAAGCCATAATGGAAGCGAACGCAGCCGGTCGCCGCAAGGCGCGCTTTGACGTGCATGTAGCAGATTCCTGGTTCGCGGCGGGCCGGGGCGCGCAAATCGTAAATGCACGCATTGCCTTGGGGCAGGTGGATCCGTTTTCGCTCGAATATAATGAAAAAAGCGGTGTTCCGAAGGTGTATCTGCTATCTGATAACGCATAGAGTTCAAATAATCATGCATATTGACTAACTATTGTTAAATATAACATAAATTTTTATTTATGAATTACAGAAAAGAGCTTTATTTGTAAATGAGATAGGGTTTCCAGATTGTATCATCCGTATGTTCAGCGCCGATGCGCTGTGGAAAGCTGCCGTTTTCCGGCGGATGGGGCAAGGAAAGACGCGGATGCCGGCCTGGCATCCGCGTCATCGTCGCGGCGTTCTGTCGGCGTTTCTTTCTGCGCTGCCGCCTTTCAGGCGAAGAAGGCCTGAATGCCGGTCTGGGCACGGCCCAGAATCAGTGCATGGATGTCGTGGGTGCCCTCATAGGTATTGACGGCTTCCAGATTCATGACATGGCGGATGACGTGGAATTCGTCCGAAATGCCGTTGCCGCCATGCATGTCGCGGGCAACACGGGCGATATCCAGCGCCTTGCCGCAGGAATTGCGCTTGATCAGCGAAATCATTTCCGGGGCGGCGCGGTCCTCGTCCTTCAGCCGTCCCACCGCCAGGCAAGCCTGCAGGCCGATGGCGATTTCCGTCTGCATGTCGGCCAGTTTCTTCTGTACAAGCTGGGTGGCGGCCAGCGGACGGCCGAACTGCTTGCGGTCCAGCGTATACTGGCGGGCGGCATGCCAGCAGAATTCGGCGGCGCCCAAGGCGCCCCAGGCAATGCCGAAACGGGCATTGTTCAGACAGCTGAACGGCCCCTTCAACCCGGTGACGCCGGGCAGGAGCGCCGATTCGGGAACCAGCACGTCGTCCATGACGATTTCGCCGGTGATCGAGGCGCGCAGGCTGAACTTGCCCTCGATCTTGGGGGCGCTGAGGCCCTTCATGCCCTTTTCCAGAACGAAGCCGCGGATCAGCCCGTCCTCGGTCTTGGCCCAGACGATGAAAATATCGGCGATGGGGGCGTTGGTGATCCACATCTTGGCCCCGTTCAGTACATAGCCGCCATCGACCTTGCGCGCCCGCGTGACCATGGAGCCGGGATCGGAGCCGTGATCGGGTTCGGTCAGGCCGAAACAGCCGATCTTCTCGCCCCGGGCCAGGGCCGGCAGATATGTCTGCTTCTGCTCTTCGCTGCCGAAGGCGTATATCGGATACATCACCAGGCTCGACTGCACGCTCATCATCGAACGATAGCCGGAATCGACCCGTTCGACCTCGCGGGCGGCCAGCCCGTAGGAAACATAGCCCAGACCGGCGCAGCCATAACCGTCGATGGTGCTGCCGAGCAGGCCGAGTTCGCCCATTTCGCGGAAGATTTCCGGATCGGTTTTCTCATGGCGGTTGGCCTCGATGATGCGGGGCATCAGCTTGTCCTGGGCGTAATTGCGCGCGGTATCGCGCACCAGGCGTTCCTCCTCGGTCAGTTGTTCGTTCAGCAGGAACGGATCCTGCCAGTCGAAAGCGGGTTTGCTGCTCATGGTGTTTCCTTCCCTTCTGGTGAAATTCAGGCGTTCCCGTTTGCCGCCAGGGCGGCTTTTCTGATCTCGCTGAGGCTGGCGGCCGGTGTCAGGGCCTCCAGCGGCAGGCGGATTTCGATCAAGGCCGGAACCTTCGCCGCCAGCGCCGCCTCAAGGGCCGGGGCGAAATCCTCCGTCTTCTCCACCAGCGCGCCATGGCCGCCATAAGCGCGGGCCAAGGCGGCAAAATCGGGATTGACGATTTCCGTGCCGCTGACCCGGCCGGGGAAGCGGCGTTCCTGATGCATGCGGATGGTGCCATAGGCGCCATTGTTGATGACGACGACAACGATATCGGCGCCATACTGGCAGGCAGTGCCGAATTCCTGCATGGTCATCTGGAAACAGCCATCGCCGGCGAAACAGATGACCGGGCGGTTCGGGTGGGTCAGCCGGGCGGCGATGGCGGCGGGCAGCCCATAGCCCA
>JALXAG010000235.1 GCA_026992315.1 Sneathiellales bacterium
CCCAATGCCCGCCGCCACTGGCCGCTCAATCCCCCCTCCCCCGCTGCCCGCGAACAGGCTTTCACGGGGTTTCACCGCGCCAGCCCGCCGGCGCTGTTCAGCGGAGATGAAGACTGATGCCCGTCATCGGCACGCCCGTTGCGGCGGACGACCCCGCCGCCCGCGCCAATCGCGAACACCATCTGGCCCTGATCGAACGTTTCAGGACGCTGGAAGAACGGATCCATGCCCGTTCGGCCGCGGCGGCAGGGAAATTCGCTGCCCAAGGCAAGCTGCTGCCCCGTGAAAGGCTGGCGCTGTTGCTGGATCCGGGATCCCCTTTTCTGGAAATCTCCACCCTTGCCGGGCTCGGCATGCATGACGATGACGGCGAGAAAACGGTGCTCGGCGGCGGGATCATCAGCGGTATCGGCTTTATCAGCGGCATCCGCTGTGCCGTCAATGTCAACGACGCCGCCATCAAGGGCGGGACCTTCGCGCCGATGGGGCTGAAAAAGGCCCTGCGCCTGCAGCGGATCGCCCTGGAAAACCGCCTGCCGCTGGTTTCACTGGTTGAATCCGGCGGCGCCAACCTGCTTTATCAGGCCGATGTCTTCATCGATGGCGGCCAGTTGTTCTACAATCAGGCGCGCCTGTCGGCCGCCGGCATTCCGCAGATCACCGTGGTTCACGGACCGTCCACCGCCGGCGGGGCCTATACGCCCGGCCTGTCCGATTACGTCGTCATGGTGCGCAACCGCGCCCGGGTCTATCTGGCCGGGCCGCCATTGCTGAAGGCCGCCACCGGCGAGGAGGCGGAGGAGGAAGCGCTTGGCGGCGCCGACATGCACGGGCGCGTTTCCGGGGTCGCCGATTACCTGGCCGAAGACGACCGCGAAGGCATCGCCGTCGCCCGCGACATCATTGCCCGCCTGCCCTGGCCATGCCCTGACAAGACATCGCCGTCCTGGGACGAGCCGCTTTTCCCGGCAGAGGATCTGCTGTGCCTGACCCCGGCCGATTGCCGCATACCCGTGGATGTGCGCGAAATCATCGCCCGCATCGTCGACGGATCGGATTTCCTCGAATTCAAGCAGGATTACGGCCCGCAAACCATCTGCGGCCAGGCGGCGGTCATGGGCCAGCCCTGCGGCATCATCGGCAATAACGGCCCGATCGACGGCGACGGCGCCAACAAGGCGGCCCAGTTTATCCAGCTCTGCTGCCAGTCCGGCACGCCGCTGGTCTTCCTGCAGAACACCACCGGCTTCATGGTCGGTACCGAGGCCGAACAGGGCGGCATCGTCAAACACGGATCGAAGATGATCCAGGCGGTCAGCAACGCCACCGTCCCCCGCATCACCCTGCATATCGGCGCCAGCTTCGGCGCCGGCAATTACGGCATGTGCGGGCGGGCCTTCAACCCGCGCTTCATCTTCGCCTGGCCGAACAACCGTATCGGCGTCATGGGCGCGCGCCAGGCGGCACAGGTCATGTCGATCATCGCCGCCGAGAAATTCGCCCGCGCCGGCCAAAAGCTGGACGAGGAGGCCAAAGCCGCGCTTGAAGCGCCGATCATCGCGCAGATGGAACGGGAAGCCGATGCCCTGTTCGCCACCGCCCGGCTGTGGGATGACGGGCTGATCGACCCACGCGACAGCCGCGCGGTGCTCGGCTTCTGTCTCGCCACCTGCCGCGAAGGCGATGAGCGCCCCCTGAACCCCAGTACATTCGGCGTCGCCCGCCTCTAGGCCCAAGGAGAAACCCATGCCCTTCACCACCGAGCACCGCCAGTTGCAGGATTCGCTGAAGACCTTCATCGACCGCGAGATCAACCCCCATGTCGATGAATGGGAGGAAGCGGGTATCTTCCCCGCTCACGAGCTTTTCGCCAAAATGGGCAGGCTGGGCTTTCTCGGCATCAACAAACCCGCCGAATATGGCGGCATGGGGCTGGATTATTCCTATGCGGCGGCCATGGCCGAAACCCTGGGGCATATTCACTGCGGCGCCATTCCCATGGCCATCGGCGTGCAGACCGACATGGCCACCCCGGCCCTGGCCCGTTTCGGTTCCGATACTTTGCGCGAAACCTTTCTGCGCCCCACCATCGCCGGGGAAATGGTCGTCTGCCTGGGCGTTTCCGAAGTCGGCGCCGGCTCCGATGTCGCCGCCATTGCCACCACCGCCCGGCGCGACGGCGACGATTATGTGATCAATGGCGGCAAGATGTGGACGACCAACGGCACCCAGGCCGACTGGATGTGCCTGCTGGCCAATACCGGGGACGGGCCGGCGCACAAGAACAAATCCCTGTTCTGCATGCCGATGAAGGAAAAGGGCGTGCAGATCGCCCGCAAGCTGGACAAGCTGGGCATGCGCGCCTCCGACACCGCGCAGATCTTTCTGGAAGATGTGCGCATTCCCGCCCGCTACCGCATCGGAGAGGAGGGAGAAGGCTTCACCTATCAGATGCTGCAGTTTCAGGAGGAACGGCTGTGGGGGGCGGCCTCGTCATTGCTGCCGCTGGAACGCGCGATCGAGCAGACCATCGAATATACCCGCCAGCGCCGCGCTTTCGGCAAGCCCATCCTCGACAATCAGGTCGTCCATTTCCGCCTAGCCGAGATGAAGACCGAGGTCGAAGCCCTGCGCGCCCTGATCTACCGCGCGGTAAGGCTTTATGTGCAGGGTCAGGACGTCACCCAGCTGGCCTCCATGGCCAAGCTGAAGGCCGGACGTCTGACCCGCGAGGTTGCCGATGGCTGTTTGCAGTTCTTTGGCGGCATGGGTTTCATGAACGAGACCCCGATCACCCGCCTGTACCGGGACGGAAGGCTGGTTTCCATCGGCGCCGGCGCCGATGAAATTATGCTCGGCATCATCTGCAAGACCATGGGCACCCTGCCCGCACGGACGTGATCGCCATGACGGCCGGCATGACATCAGGCGACTTCGATACGGTTCTGATCGCCGGGCGCGGCGAAATCGCCTGCCGCATCGTCCGCGCCGTACAGGCGGAAGGGATGACGGCAATCGCCGTCTACAGCGATGCCGATGCGCACAGCCCGCATGTGCGCCTGGCCGACCGTGCCGTGCCTATCGGTCCCGCGCCGGCTGCCGAAAGCTATCTGAACATTCCCCGCATCATCGATGCCGCCCGGCGGACCGGTGCCGGGGCGATCCATCCCGGCTATGGCTTTTTATCGGAGAATGCCGGTTTTGCCGAAGCCTGCGCCGAAGCGGGCATCGTCTTCATCGGCCCGTCTGCCGGCATCATGCGATTGATGGGGGATAAATCCGCGGCCCGGCAGGCCGCCATCGCCGCCGGCGTGCCCTGTATCCCGGGCTATGACGGTGACGATCAGGACCCGGCCGCATTGGCCGCCCGGGCCCGTGAAATCGGCTTTCCCGTCATGATCAAGGCTGCCGCGGGCGGTGGTGGGCGCGGCATGCGCCTTGTCGGGGACCCTGCCCGGCTTGAAGAGGCGATCGCCTCGGCCCGCAACGAAGCCGCAAATGCCTTTGGCGACGGTCGTCTGCTGCTGGAACGCGCCCTCAGCGATGCCCGCCATGTCGAAGTGCAGATTCTCGCCGATGGCCACGGC
>JALXAG010000236.1 GCA_026992315.1 Sneathiellales bacterium
CCATTGCTCATGGGGCGGGCCGGGTGCGGGAGGCGGATGTACGCGACATGCTCGGCCTTGCCGATCAGGCGCTGGTGGCCGATCTGTTCGACTATCTGATGGGCGGCAAGGCGGCGCAAGCCCTTTCCCTGCTGCGGGATATGTATGAATCCGGTGCCGATCCGCTGATCGTGTTGCAGGATCTGCTGGAATTCTGCCATTGGCTGTCGATGCTGAAGGTGGCGCCCGATGCCCCGGCGGCAGCCAACCTGCCGGAAGCCGAGCGGGAACGCGCCACCGCCATGGCCACGGCGCTTTCCGTGCCGGTGCTGACGCAGAGCTGGCAGATACTGCTCAACGGGCTGGACGAGGCCCGGCGCGCACCGCAGCCGCTTTCGGCAACGGAAATGGTGCTGATCCGTCTGTGCCATGCCGCCGATCTGCCCGATCCGGGCGAATTGGTGAAAAAACTGCTGAAGCAGGGCACCTCGCAGGCCGCTGCCTCCGCCCCCGCTGCGGGCGACGGTGCGGGCAGCGACGTTCGGGCCATGGCCCCGTCAGGGCCTGATGAGGCGCCTTCCGGCGGGGATGGCGGGCAGGTGCGCATGCAGCTTGCCGCAGCCCCGTCATCGGATGCGCCGGCCCCCAGCCCGCAGAGCTTCGAGCAGGTGGTGGCGTTGTTTCAGCGCATGCGCGAGGCGAAGCTCGGCGCCCATCTGATCAACGATGTGCATCTGGTCAGCTTCAGCCCCGGGCGCATCGAAATCCAGCCGGGCACGCATGCGCCGCCGAATCTGGCCAATCAGGTCGGTCAGGCGCTGAGCGAATGGACCGGGGAGCGCTGGGTGGTGGTCATATCCACGGCTCAGGGGCAGCGCAGCCTTGGCGAGCAACGCCGGGAGGAGGAAGAGCGCCGCCGCGCCGAAATCGCGGCGCATCCGCTGATCAAGGCGGTTTTCGAGGCTTTCGAAGGGGCGGAAATCACCCAAATCCGCGATCTGGGCGTTCAGCTGCCCGCGGATGTTCAGGATGAGGAACAGGAATGAAAAACCTAGGCAATCTGATGAAGCAGGCCCAGGCCATGCAATCGAAGATGCAGGAATTTCAGGAGAATCTCAAACACGAACGGATCACCGGTACCGCCGGCGCCGGTCTGGTGGAGGTGACGCTGGACGGCAAGGGCGAGATGAAAGCGCTGAAGATCGATCCCTCGTTGCTGGATGGCGAGGATCCGACCATGCTGGAGGATCTGCTGCTGGCCGCCCATAACGATGCCCTGCGCCGCAAGGAGGAATATGTGGCGGAAAAGATGCGCGAGATGACCGGCGGCATCGAATTGCCGGGCGGCATGCAGTTTCCCTTCTGATGGCCGATGGCGAACTGGAACGGCTGATTGCGCTGCTGGCCCGTCTGCCGGGGCTGGGGCCGCGCTCGGCCCGTCGTGCGGTGCTGCATCTGATCAAGAAACGGGAAACCCTGCTGCTGCCATTGGCCGCGGCGATGGAGGATGTGGCGGAAAAGGTGAAGACCTGCCGGATCTGCGGTAATCTCGATACGGCGGAAATCTGTTCGATCTGTCGCGATCCGCGCCGCGAGCGCAGCCTGCTTTGCGTGGTCGAGGAAGTCGCCGACCTCTGGGCGCTGGAACGTGCCGGGGCCTTTCGGGGCGTCTATCACGTTCTCGGCGGGGTCTTGTCGGCGCTGGATGGCGTCGGTCCTGACGATCTGGGCATCGATGCATTGATCGAGCGCATCGGCAGCGGCGAAATCAGCGAGGTCATTCTGGCCACCAACGCAACGGTGGACGGTCAGACGACGGCGCACTATATAACCGACAGGCTGTCATCGATGGATGTGAAGGTTTCGCGCCTCGCCCATGGCGTTCCCGTGGGCGGGGAATTGGATTATCTTGATGACGGCACCCTGGCGGCGGCGCTGAAGGCGCGGCGGCCGTTCTAGGGTGCCGGTCGCGGCCGCGATCGTCAGGGAAGGGGCCGCGTTTGGAGGGTTCAGATTATGGCCATACGTCCGATCTTAACGGCGCCGGATCCGCGCCTGAAGGTCGTTTCCCGGCCGGTGGAAACGGTCGATGACGATCTGCGCAGGCTGATGCGCGACATGCTGGATACCATGTATGCCGCCCCCGGCGTGGGGCTGGCGGCGATCCAGGTGGGGGAGCCGCTGCGGGTGATCGTGATCGACGTTTCCGACGATGATGAGAAGCAGGATCCGCTCTATCTGGTCAATCCGGAGATTCTGTCCGCGTCGGAAGAAATGCGTGTCTATGAAGAGGGCTGCCTGTCGCTGCCCGAACAATTCGCCGAGGTCGAGCGTCCGGCGCGGGTTCATGTCCGCTATCTCGATTATGACGGGGCGGAACGGGAACTGCATGCGGAAGGGCTGCTTGCCACCTGCATTCAGCATGAAATGGACCATCTGGAAGGCATATTGTTCGTCGATCATCTCTCTGCCCTCAAGCGGAAGATGATCTTGCGCCGCCTGCTGAAGGCGCGCAAATCCGGCCAGAAGGCGGAGAAAAACCCCGAACGGCGGCGGCATATCGCCTGATGCATGCTTTTTCGCCCCTGCGTATCGTGTTCATGGGCACGCCCGATTTTTCGGTCCCGGCCCTGAAGGCGCTGAACGATGCCGGTCACGAGGTGATCGCGGTCTATACCCAGCCGCCGCGCCCGGCCGGACGCGGTCAGGCGCCGCGGCCGGGCCCTGTTGCCCGTTATGCGACGGAAGCGGGAATCCCTGTCTTTACCCCCGTCAGCCTGAAAGGCGCCGAGGAACAGGCGCGTTTTGCCGCCCTTGCCCCGGATGTGGCGGTGGTGGTCGCCTATGGGCTGATCCTGCCGCAGGCGGTTCTGGACGTGCCGCCCTTGGGCTGCCTCAATCTGCATGCCTCGCTGCTGCCGCGCTGGCGCGGCGCGGCACCGATACAGCGGGCCATATGGGCCGGCGATGAGGAAACCGGCGTCGCGGTGATGAAGATGGAGGCGGGGCTGGATACCGGGCCGGTGCTGGCCGTCCGCCGGACGCCGATCTCGGCGGAGGATACGGCGGGAACCCTGCATGACCGCCTGGCGGCGATGGGGGCGGAGCTGCTGATCGAAACCCTGCCGCGCTGGGCGGCGGGCGAGATCGTGCCGCAGCCGCAGCCGGAAGAGGGCGTCACCTATGCCGAAAAGATCGGCAAGGAGGAAGGGCGCATCGACTGGCGCCAGCCCGCGGAGGCCGTCAGCCGTCAGATCCGTGCCCTTTCCCCCTGGCCCGGCGCCTATACGTTTGTGGAGGGGGAGCGGCTGAAGGTTCTTGCCGCCCGTCCCGAACAGGGCGCCGCCGGGGCGGTGCCGGGCCGTGTTCTGGACGATGAACTGCTGATCGCCTGCGGCGAAGGGGCGCTGCGCCTGTTGCGGGTGCAGCGGCCGGGCAAGCGGCCGATGGCGGCTGCGGAAATGCTGCGCGGCCGTCCTGTGGCTGCCGGCACGCGGCTGGGCTGAACATGCCGCGTTATCGTCTGGAAATAGAATATGACGGCACCGGCTTCGTCGGCTGGCAGCGTCAGCCCAACGGATTGGCGGTCCAGCAG
>JALXAG010000237.1 GCA_026992315.1 Sneathiellales bacterium
GGATACCGATATGTCGTTCCTCGGGGGCGATCGCGGTCAGATCCGCCCCGTCGAGGCTGGCCCGCCCCGTAACCGTGAAATCGGGCCCCAACCCGCCGCAGAGAAAGGCAAGAAGCGAGGATTTGCCACTGCCGCTCGGCCCCATCAGGGTAACGATCTCGCCCGCATCGACCCGCAGGCTCAGCGGCCCGAGCAACGGGCGGCCATGCAGCAGCAGGCAGATCTCCTCCAGTTCCAGCATTGAGGCCGTGCTCCTGTTTTCTCGCCTGGTTTACGAATCAGAGGTCCGATCGGGACATCAGCGGCTCACCTGCATGGCGCGACGGCGGCGATACAACAATGCCGGCACGATCTGTGCCAGGGCAAAGACGGCGAAAGGCAGCACCGCCTGCAACAGCGCATAAACGCCGATGGTACGCCGGTTCCCTCCCGCCGCCAGGCTGACCGCTTCCGTCGTCAGGGTCGGCACCCGCCCGGCCCCGGCAAAAACCGTGGCCAGATATTGCCCCATGCTGACGGCAAAGCCAACGGCAAGGGCAATCAGCACCGGGCGCAGCATCATCGGCAGGCGAATCCGCCAGAACACCCGCCAGGGCGGCGCCCCCAATGTTGCCGCCGTCAGACTGTAGCGGCGGTCCTGGCGGCGCCAGGCTTCGGCCAGGGACAGGAAGACATAAGGCAGCACGAATACCAGATGCATCCAGATTACCGCCAGCCAGCTGCCGTCGAGCGTCAGGACGACGAACAACATCTGCGCCCCGAAGAGAAACGCGATCTGCGGCACCAACAGCGGCAGATAAAGAACGTAAAGCCCGTTATAGCCGCCCTTGCGCGGATGGCGGAATTCATATTCCAGGCAGGCGATGGTCAGAATGGCAGCGATCAGGGCGGTGATCAGGCCGATGCCGACACTGTTGAGGAACACCCAGTTTCCCGCATTGCCGTAGCGTATCCAGGCATCTGCCGTCCAGCGGGCAGGCAACAGGTCGGGGAAACGCCAGCTACGGGCGAAGGACCATATGGCCATGGACAAAAAACCGGCAACCGCCAGCCCGGTACTTGCCGCAACGGCCGCCGCGCTCAGCCACGACACCGGCTTTTCGGCAAAACGGCGGTGGCCGGAGGCGATCCACCACCGGCCGATATGGGCCAACAGCCGCTCCATGCCAAGCCACAGCGCCACCGCCACGGCTGAAAGGGCGAATTGCAGCAGCGCCCCGGCCGAGGCCATGAAGCGCATCGACAGATCGGGATCGGAAAACCAGCCCATGATCATGACGGCAAGGGTCGGCGGTCGGGTCGGCCCCAGAATGAGGCTGACATCGACCACCGAGGTCGAAAAGACCAGCACCGCCAGAACCGGCAGACGCAGATGCGCATAGAGGCTCGGCAACACCCCCTTGAGCCAGGCGGCGACGGGTCCGTAGCCGAAAGAACGGGCGAGAACGCGCAGATGTGCCGCAGGCACGTGGTTGAGCGCCGCCAGCATCATCAGAAACAAATAGGGAATTTCCTTGACCGCCAGCGCCGCCACCAGGCTGAGGCCCCAGCCGTCCTGCACCGTCAGCAGATCGGGCGGGCGCTGCCAGCCCGTCAACCAGGGCGAGACGATGCGAAACAGCCAGCCGCTGGGGCTGAGCAAAAAGAGCATCCCCAGCGCCACGGTCACATGCGGCACCGACAGAAGCGGCGAAAGCAGTCGCTGAAACCGGCGAAAGGCCGGCCGGCCGTGCCAGGCGGCCGTGAACAGAACGACGACAAGGGTGCTGACGGCGGTGGCGGCCAGACCGCTGAACAGCGACAATGCCACCGCCCGCCATACCCCCGGCCAATGGATCAGCCGGTGCCAGGCATCCAGCCCGATCCTCTCGCCGCCCAGAACCGGCAGATAGCCGAAGGCGGGCAATACCGTTCCCGACAGCCCGGCAACGATCGGAAACAGCAGCAGCAGCAGGGTCAGACGCGGCGCCCAGCGCAGCAGTGGCCCGTCCCCCTTAACCATGTCCGTGCCGGCTTCCCGCTTCCGCCCATGGCGCGGTCATGGGGAAATCAGCCGTTCTGACCGTAGCGACGCTGCCATTCCGCCTCCAGCCGGGTCATCCAGCTCGGATGCGGCTCGGGCAGCACCTTGCCCAGCTCCGCCGGGGACAGGGTGGCGATACCGCGGGGCAGCGCCTCGAACAGGGCCCGGGCATCGGGCGGCAGCTTGTCCATGGCCAGAACCGTGCTGTCCCCCCAATAGCGGGCATCCTGCTTGCGGGCCTGCGCCTCCGGCGACATCAGGAAATTGGCCACGACCATCGCCCCTTCCTTTGCCCGGGCATTGAAGGGGATGGCGACGAAATGGGTGTTGCCGATGGTGCCCCCTTCCAGCACGAAGGTGCGCACGGTATCGGGCAGTTCGCCCTTCTCGATGGCATTGGAGGCATCGGCCGGATGAAAGGACAGGGCGATATCCACCTCGCCATCGCCGAGAAGCTGTTTCAGCGCCGGGCCGTTCTTGGGCAGAACCGCCCCCTTGCGCCACATCAGCGGATGCAGCGCATCGAGATAGGGCCACAGAGGCGCCGTTACCCGGGCGAAATCGGCATCGTCAGCCACCGGGCGCTGCAGGGCGGCACGATCCTCGGTCAGTCCGATCAGCGCCTGTTTCAGAAAGGTGGAGCCGAGAAAATCCGGCGGTTGCGGATAGGAAAACCGCCCCGGATTGTTCCGGGCCCATTCCAGCAGCGCCGGAATGGAACGGGGCGGGGTCTCGATGGCGGCAGTATCGTACATGAACAGGAACTGCGCCATGCCCCAGGGGGCTTCCAGCCCGTCCGTCGGCACGGTGAAATCATTGCGGGTCGTCGGCTTGTTTTCGACATCGACATATTTGAAATTGGGCAGGGATTCGGCAAAAGGACCGAACAACAGCCCCTTTTCCTTCATCGAAGCGAAATTCTCGCCATTGATCCAGATAAGATCGATGGAACCGTCCGCGGTTTTCCCTGCCGCCTTTTCGGCAATGACGCGGGCGACGGCATCGGCCGTATCGGTCAGCTTGACATGGCGCAGGGTCACGCCGAAACGCTGCTTTACCTGCTGGCCGACCCAGGCGATATAATCGTTGATGGTTTCCGACCCGCCCCAGGCGTTCCAGTAAACGGTCTGGCCGCGGGCCTTGGCCTTGACGTTTTGCCAGTCGAAGGCTTCTGCTGCCCGCCCCTGCGCCGGCACAAGCAAAACCGCCAGCGACAATACCGAAAACAATACCGAAAGCACCGAACGCATCACATCTCCTCCCTGTTCCGGCCACGAATAAACGCCGTGGCATCTGCTGTTTCTTACGCGTCCGGCCGGCACTTTGCCAGTGCCGGAACGCCCTGTCACACGGTTTTGATCAACCCGCCCCGGCATCGGCCCAACGGGCCAGGGGCCGCCCCGGCGCCCAGTCCCGGCAGCGTTCCATCACCGCCGGTTCGAGATAGTGATCGACCCGCCCGCGAACGTGATCGACCAGCGCATCGCTGCTGTTATCCCGCGACCAATCCTCCCCGTCGCCGCTGCCGGTGCTTCTTCTGTCGCTCAGCACCCGCCATTTGGCGCACCAAGTCACCGACCACAGCCACATCAGCGCCCTGAGCGGCAAGAGCAATGCCCGCCATGATTGCGCCAGCCGGGGCGGCACGCGACACATCCACCGGCGATAAAAAGCGACCACCTCCCGGTCATCGAGATCGGCGCGAATATGCATATCCCAGCTTGTCGAGGTGTAGAGACTGGCATGGGCCAGGTCCAGCGGCGGCGCGCCGTAGCGGGCTTTTTCCAGATCGACCAGGACGGCGCGTCCGTCATTGCGGAGCAGGAAATTGCCGGGATGGGCATCGAAGGCAACCAGGCAGGGCTGCCCATTCCCAGCATGGCGAAGGGCATCCTGCACCATGGCAAAGGTTTTCTCGATCTGCGTCAGCGCCGCCGCTGCCAGGCCGGCGCGCGGCAGAAAGGCTGCCTGGGCGGAAACCTCCGCCACAACGGCCTGTAGCGGATCGGCCGGGGCCAGCAACGGCGCCCGTGCCGCTTGCGCCGGCAAAGGCAGGGCGTGAATGGCCGCCAGCGCATCGGCCAGCGCCGCCATATCCCGCGGCAGACGGGGCGGGCGGCCATCGATATGATCGACGATCAGCCCGCCGCGCGGCAAATGGGACGAAGGCGGCAGAATGCCATGCAACGCCGGGCTGTGCCCCGCCGGGGCGGCACGGGCAAAGCAGGCCTGCTGATAACGCAGGTTTTCGCCGGCGCCGAGATTCATCTGACTTTGCTTCGGTATGCGCGCCAGCAAGCCGCTGTCGCCGAGGCGGAAATGGGCATGGGCCAGTCCCGTATCGGGCAAGGGAGAGATTTCACCCTCGGCCAGGGCGCAGAAAGCGCGACTTTCCCGAAGGGCCGCGCGCAAGGATATGCTCAGTTCATCGCACATGCAGCCAAGGTAGATTTTTCTCACCCCACAGCAAGGGGCAGCAAAAGGCGCTCATACCGATTTCATCGTCACGGGGAATACGGATGGGTCTTGATCGGCAGCCAAAAGCGGATTACATATGCCGCTGAAGCGGGTGTAGCTCAATGGTAGAGCAGGAGCTTCCCAAGCTTAAGACGAGGGTTCGATTCCCTTCACCCGCTCCATTCCTCCCCCGCTTCGGCCTGAATCCTTTCTGTCTTTCACAGCCCCCTGCCTTCGGGCAATCGTCGCGAAACCGGGCTGTCATCATAAAAAAAGCCCCGCCGGATACGGCAGGGCTTTCGTCGTTTGCTGCTGGGTTACTGTGCGTTTCAGGCCCGCTTGCGCCGCCGGCTCAGGCCCAGGCCAAGCAGCCCGATGCCAAGCAACGCCATGCTGGCCGGTTCGGGTACAGCCGTAGCATTGCCCCAGGCACCGGTTTGCGCTGAACCGGAATCGTCGGGGAAAAGCTGGCCGATGGCCCATGAGCCGTCCAGAGAAGTCTGGAAGAAAAACGGCAATTCATAACCAGCGGAGAAGAAGGAAATGGAAAAATCGGACGTACCGTTACCGCCGGCCGGCAGGCTACCGCTGACCGAAAGCAGCCCCTCCGTATCCACAAAACCGACGGGGGTACTGAGGACGATGCTGGTAGGCGCCGGATTGTAAACAAAGGAAACGACGTCCTCAAAGTTGATATTCGTCCCGGCAACATAACTGCCGGTCGTTATCAGAATGGCACTGCCGGTGCTGGGCACAGGACAGTCCTGATCGTTACACAGGCCGGAGAAAGTGAATGTCTGCGTCCCTATTGTCACGGCCTGGGCATTGAATGCCAGGGCCGACAACAGAACCGCGACGAACAGGCCACTCAGCTTGCTTATCATGTCACGCTAGTCCTTTGTCCCTATCGTTATTATTGATCGTTGATCTTCAGGCTCTGCCGTCCGTCGCCATGCGGTCGTTTACGGCATATTTCCTGCCTGAAACAAAACCAAGCAATCTTTATGCCACCGCGGCAAATATTATGATTAACAATGTGTTAAGGAAGATCGCCCCGAAGATGACATTGCGACACAAACGAAACTGTAAAGGATACCGACACCCCATCCGGCCGCGGCCGGCAGAACGGGACGCCGGGAACAGCCTTCAGAAGGTCCGGCTGGAATGCAAGGGGTGCGTGTGCCCGCCTCAGTCATAGAGATGGCAGGAAACGGCGCGCCCGTCCCCCTGCGGGTGCAATCGGGGAATATCCTGCGCGCAGCGGTCGAATGCCTTCGGGCAGCGCGGATTGAACGGGCAGCCGGGCGGCGGGGCAATCGGCGAAGGCATTTCGCCCTTGAGGATGATCCGTTCGGACACATGATCGGGATCGGCCACCGGCGTCGCCGAAAGCAGCGCCTGGGTATAGGGATGGGCGGGCGTGGAAAACACCTCCGCCGCCGGTCCGTGTTCCACCGGGCGGCCCAGATACATGACCATGACCGTATCGGCGATATAGCGCACCACCGATAAGTCGTGGCTGATGAACAGATAGGCCAGATTCAGCCGTTCCTGCAGATCGACCAGCAGATTCAGCACCTGCGCCTGGATCGACAGATCCAGCGCCGATACCGGCTCGTCGAGCACCAGAATATCCGGATCCAGCATCAGGGCCCGGGCGATGGCGATGCGCTGGCGCTGACCGCCGGAAAACATATGCGGATAACGGTTGTAATGCTCGGGCCTGAGGCCGACATTTTCCATCATTGCCATGGCCCGGCGGCGGCGTTCGGCCGCATCGAGATCGGTGTTGACCAGCAGCGGCTCCTCCAGCGCCGCGCCGATACGCTGGCGGGGGTTGAGAGATCCGTACGGGTTCTGAAAAACGATCTGAACCTTCGGACGCAGACGGGCCCGTTCCGTGCGGTCGAGCCTGGCGACATCCTCGCCGCCGATGATGAGAGAACCCGAACTCGGCGCTTCGATCATCGTCACCAACCGCGCCAGGGTGGATTTGCCGCAGCCGCTTTCGCCGACCACCGCCAGCGTCCGCCCGCGCTGCAGTTCGAAGCTGGCACCATCCAGCGCCTTGAGCACCGCTGCTTTCTGAAACAGACCGCCGCCGACCGGGTAATGGCGGGTCAGATTTTCCGCCACCAGAACCGTTTCCCCCGCTGCGGCTTGCCTTTTCGCCTCTTCCTTCATCGCTGCCCCGGTATTCATGCCACCTCGCCCTTACTGTCTGTGCCTTCACCGGGATGGCCCGTCGGATGCCCGTCCACCAGCGGATAGTGGCACAAGGCCTCTCCGAGATCGGCGGAGGCCGCTTTCGGTGCCACCCGCCGGCACAGATCGGTGGCATAACGGCAGCGCGGTGAAAACAGGCATCCCTGCGGACGGTCGAACTGCCCGGGCACCACGCCGGGTATATAGGCGAGGCGCTTGCCCTTCGCCCGCTCCGGCAGGGCATCGAGCAGGGCCCGGGTATAGGGATGATGGGGGTTATGGAACAGTCCCTTGATGTCCTGCCCTTCCACCTTCTGGCCGGCATATTGCACCGATACGCGCTGCGCGGTTTCGGCCACCACCCCCATGTCGTGGGTGATCAGCACCAGCGCCATCCCCGTATCGCGCTGCAGCTTCAGCAGCAGATCGAGGATCTGGGCCTGAATGGTCACATCCAGCGCCGTCGTCGGTTCGTCGGCGATCAGCAGCTTCGGCTGGCAGGCAATGGCCATGGCAATCATTACCCGCTGGTTCATGCCGCCGGAGAGCTGATGCGGAAAGGCAGACAGGCGCTTTTCCGGGGCAGGCAGACCGACCTGGCGGAACAGTTCGATGATCCGCTCCCGGCGTTGTTTGCGGTTCAGGTCGAGATGGGTCTTCAGCGCTTCATCCACCTGAAAGCCGATGGTGAAGCAGGGGTTGAGGCTGGTCATCGGCTCCTGAAAGATCATCGCGATATCCTTGCCGATGATCCTGCGCCGCCGATCGGCGCTCATGCCGAGGATATCCTGTCCGGCAAAGGTCATGACATCGGCGGTGATCGTCGCCGTCCAGGGCAGCAGCCCCATGACCGCCAGCATCGCCACCGACTTGCCGGAACCGGATTCCCCGACCACGGCCAGCACCTCGCCCTCGTCGACATGCATCGACACACCGTCGACGGCACGGAAACGGCCATGGGCGGTGGCGAATTCCACCGTCAGATTGCGGATTTCAAGTAGCGCCATGATCAGGACCTCCGCAGCTTGGGATCCAGCGCATCGCGCAGCCCGTCGCCCATCAGATTGATGGCCAGAACCGTCAGCAGGATGGCAACCCCCGGAAAGGTGACCACCCACCATGCGCGCAGGATGAATTCGCGTGCCTCGGCCAGCATGGTGCCCCATTCCGGCGTCGGCGGCTGGGCCCCCATGCCAAGAAAGCCGAGCGCGGCGGCATCGAGAATGGCGGTGGAAAAGGACAGTGCCGCCTGCACGATCAGCGGCGACAGGCAATTGGGCAGGATGGTGATGAACATCAGCCTGAGCGGCCGCACCCCGGCAACGCGCGCCGCCGTGACGTAATCCTTCGATTTCTCGCCCATCACGGCGGCACGGGTCAGGCGGACGTAATGCGGTTGCTGCACGATGGCGATGGCGATCATGGCATTGATCAGGCTGGGGCCGAGAATGGCAACCAACGCCAGGGCCAGCAGCAGCGAGGGAAAGGCGAGAATGATATCCATCACCCGCATGACCGCAGTGTCGAGCCATCCGCCCGCATACCCCGCGATCATGCCGATAATGATGCCGACAAACAGCGACAGCGAAACGACGATCACGCCGACGAACAGCGAAAAGCGGCTGCCGTATATCAGCCGCGAAAGCATGTCGCGGCCCACCGCATCGGTGCCGAGAATGAAACGCCAGTCGCCGCCTTCCTGCCAGACGGGCGGCGCCAGAAAGGCATCGCGGAACTGTTCCGTCGGACCGTAAGGGGCAATCAGATCGGCGAAGACGGCCAGCAATACGATAAGGGAGAAAAAGCACAGCCCGATCACCGCCCCGCGGTTCTCGCTAAAATAGCGCCAGAATTCGGCCAGCAAGGCCAGCCGCCCGGCATCGCGGCTGTCGATCGGTTCCGCTGACGTGATATCGCTCATCTCAACCGCCTGTATGTCTGATCTTGGGATTGACGAGGCCGTAAAGCAGATCGACCAGCAGATTGACCGTCATGACGATGGCGGCAATCAGCAATAGCCCCCCCTGCACGGCCGGATAGTCGCGACGGAAGATCGAATCGACCATCCACTTGCCGATGCCAGGCCAGGAAAAAATGGTTTCGGTCAGAATCGCGCCGCCCAGCAACACGCCGACCTGCAGGCCGATGGTGGTGATCACCGGCACCAGGGCATTGCGCAGGGCATGAATGCCGATAATGCGCGCCGGTGCCAGGCCCTTGGCGCGGGCGGTGCGCACGTAATCTTCGCCCAGCACTTCCAGCATCGCCGAACGGGTCTGCCGGGCGACCACCGCCAGCGGAATCGTACCCAATACGATCGTCGGCAGGATCAGATGCGACAGGGCCGAGATGAACGCCCCGTCCTGACCCGAAAGCAGGCTGTCGATCAGCATGAACCCCGTGACCTCGGGGAAGAAATACATCAGCGACATGCGCCCTGAGACCGGCGTCCAGCCCAATATGCCGGAAAACAGAATGATCAGCAGCAGCCCCCACCAGAAAATCGGCATCGAGTAACCGACAAGGGCCGTGCCCATGACCGTCTGATCGAACCAGCTTCCCCGGCGCACCGCGGCGATAACCCCTGCCGTAACGCCGAGGACGGAGGCAAAGACAATGGCGGCCAGCGACAATTCCAGTGTTGCGGGGAACAGGGCGAAGAATTCCTGCAGAACCGGATTTTTCGTCACCAGGGAATTACCCAGATCCCCCTGAAGAATGCCCCCGACATAATCGAGAAACTGCTGCCACAGCGGCCGGTCGAAACCGAACTGACGCATCAGCGCCGCATGACGTTCCGGTGTCAGCCCCCGTTCGCCCGCCATCAGCAACACCGGATCCCCCGGCAGCAGGCGGATGAAACTGAATGCGGCTATGGTAACACCAAAGAATGTGGGTATGAGAAGGCCGAGACGGCGCAGCAGATAAAAAAACATGAAGGTCCCGATCGCATAATCCCCGCCGGCACAGAAAGCGCCGGCGGGGGGAAATAATCGCTTCAGCTATTCGATGTCAACGCCATAGAAGACGTGACCGCCGAAGGGGTCGATCTTGAAGTTCTTCACGTTTTTGCGCATGGCCTTGAAGACCACCGAATGGGCAATCGTCGCCCAGGGGGCTTCGCGCTTGAAGACGACCTGCGCCTGCTTGTACAGCTTGGTGCGCTCACCCATGTCAGAGATCACCTTGGCCTTCTTGATCAGATCGTCGAATTCCTTGTTGCACCACTGGGCGCGGTTGGAACCGCCGACCGCATCGCAGCCAAGCAGCACGGCCAGGAAGTTGTCCGGATCGCCGTTATCGCCGGTCCAGCCCAACAATACCGCACCGTCGCGATCCTTGGCCTTGGAGCGTTTCAGATATTCGCCCCATTCATAGGAGACGATTTCCGCATCGACGCCGACCTTCTTGAAGTCGGCCTGAATCAGTTCGGCCATGCGGCGGGCATTGGGGTTGTAGGGGCGCTGCACCGGCATCGCCCAGATCTTCATCTTCAGCCCCTTGACGCCGGCTTCTTCCAGCATCTTCCTGGCCGCGACCGGATCGTAGGGGTCGTCCTTGATTTCGTCGTTATAGGACCAGATGGTCGGCGGAATCGGATTCTTGGCGATCTTGCCCGCCCCCTGGAATACCGCATCCAGAATGGCCTGTTTGTTGATGGCCATGTTCAGGGCCTTGCGCACCTTCACATTGTCGAAAGGCGGCATCAGGGTGTTATAGGCCAGATAGCCGACATTCAGCCCTTCCTGCTCCATCAGCTTGAGGTCGGGATCCTTGCGGATGGCCTCCAGATCGGCGGGATTCGGATACGGGTTGAGTTGACATTCATTCGCCTTCAGCCGCTGGTGGCGGACAGAGGCATCGGGGGTGATGGCGAAGATCAGATCGTCGATCGCGGCCTTGCCCTTCCAGTAGTTCTCATTGGCCTTGTAGCGGATGACCGCATCCTTCTGATAGGCGACGAACTTGAACGGGCCGGTGCCGACCGGCTTCTGGTTCAGATCTTCCTTCTTGCCCGCAGCCGCCAGCTTGTCGGCATATTCCTTGGACAGGATGGAGGCGAAATCCATCGCCAGATTGGCGATCATCGGTGCTTCCGGACGGGTGAGGATGAATTTCACCGTATAATCGTCAACCTTGACGACATCCTTGAGCAGCGAAGGCATCGACATGCCGTTGAAATATTCCCATGACGTGCCGGCGGTGTATTCGTGCCAGGGATGATTCTTGTCGAGCTGGCGCTTGAAGGAGAACACCACGTCATCGGCGTTAAAATCGCGTGTGGGGGTGAAGAAATCCGTGGAATGGAATTTCACGCCCTTGCGCAATTTGAAGGTGTATTCCAGGCCATCGTCGGAAACGCTCCAGCTTTCGGCCAGCGCCGGCGCAATGGTCGTGGTACCGCGCTTGAATTCAACCAGGCGATTGTAGACCTGGCGGGACGAAGCATCGAATGTGGTTCCGGCCGTATACAGCGCCGGATCGAATCCTTCCGGCGAACCTTCCGAACAATAGACGAAGGTCTTGGACTGCGCAGCCCCGGCCATCAGGGCCGTACCCATCAGCGCAGACAGAATAAGGGCTTTTGTTTTCATCATTTTCTCCCGGGAAAATTGACCTGTTATTGTTTGTTCACAAAGGAAAAATTCCTCGTTACCCCTGACCATAATCGAAAAAAAACGACTTATAAAGAAGATGATGCCGATATCACAAAACCCCAGCCCGCCCCTGCGTCACCTATGGCGGCGGTATCCGCAGCCGGTTTCCGCCCCGGGGCACGGGGCCGCCATCGATTCACCGGAACACATGAACGCCACGACGGACCTGCACGCATAAGGAGAAATATATCCGACAGCAGCCACGCCGTATCGAAAAGTCAGGAAATGATTTCGGGCAAGGGCCTGTCGACGGGTTTTTCCTTGATCGGCCAATGAACCACGGCGGCGAAAATTCCCAAAGCGACGCCGAGCCACCAGACGGGATTATAGCTGCCGTAAATATCGTACAGATACCCGCCCAGCCATACGCCGAGAAAAGAGCCGATCTGGTGGGTGAAAAATACGATGCCGCCCAGCATGCCCAGATAGCGCGTGCCGAACATCACGGCGACCAGACCATTGGTCGGCGGCACGGTGGACAGCCACAGCACCCCCATGACGCTGGCGAAGATCACCACACTGGCAGGTGTTTGCGGCAGCAGGACAAAGGCCGCGATGGCCGCGGCCCGGGCCAGATAGATCCAGGTCAGGAAACCCGGCTTCGAATAACGCTGCGAGATCATCCCCGAACCGAGGGAACCGGCAACATTGAACACACCGATCAGCAGCAGGGCCACGCCCGCCCATTTCATGTCGATGCCGATATCGGAAATATAGGCCGGGAAATGCGCCGTAATGAATGCCAGATGAAAACCGCAGACGAAGAAGCCGGCAACCAGCATCAGATAACTCTTGTGGCCCAGCGCTTCCTTCAAGGCCTCCAGAACCGATTGTTCGAATTCATTGCGCGATATCTCCGACGTTGCGGCATTACCGGCAAGGGGGATGCCCAGCAGCGGGATGAACATCATGGCCAGCGCCAGCCAGACCAGGGTATCCTGCCAGCCCAGCGCCGAGATCATGGCAACGGAAAGCGGCGAGAAAATCGCCATTCCGGCCGATCCGGCCGCGGTGCTGATTCCGAACACGAATGTATGTTTCTCCACCGGTACGTTGCGGGCGAATGACGACATGACAATGGTGAAGGAACCCGATGCGATTCCCAGCCCGACAAGAACCCCGCCCCCGATATGCAGGTAAAGCGGTGTCGCCGAAACGGACATCAGGAAAAGCCCCAGCGCATAGCTGAGGCCGGAAAAGGCCAGCACCCGCCAGGTGCCGAATTTATCCGCGATAAGCCCGAAAAACGGTTGTCCGATCCCCCAGAGCAGGTTCTGTATGGCCATCGCCAGCGCGAATGTCGTCCGGTCCCAGCCCCGGGCCTCGAGAATCGGCAGCTGAAAAAAGCCCATGGAGGAGCGGGCGCCGAAGGTCATCAGAGCGATCAGGCAACCGCCCGTCAGCAGCAGCAACGGTACATTCGTTTTGGACTTTGCAGCGGACATTGGGCAATCCTGCCATACTTCTTATGACATATCCAGTTAGATTATATTATAGGTACGAGCATATGGCCCCCACCCGCGACAGAACGGTCGTATACAGGCAACAACCGCAGGACGGCATAAGCGCATTCATCAGTGGTCATCGCCGTACGCGCCACCAGCAGACCATGCAGGAGAAGCGGATCAGGCCGAAAGATCGCGGATCATTCGCACGACAGCTTCCATCGGTTCGGAGCGTTTATGGGCAAGACAGGGAACAGGTTCCGAAGACTGCAGCCGCAAGAACCAATGCCGGCAGAATCAGACGGCATCCCGAATGCATCTTGAACATAGCAATTATTCTTCAGGTCGAAGGGGCCTGATCGTCCAGCCGCCCGTCCCGTAAATGGAAGATACGGTCGAAACGGTCGAAGATTTTTTCGTCATGTGTCACGGCAAGGATCGCGGCCTCCTGCTCGAGAGCAACCTTGCGCAACAAATCCATCACAATCCCTGCCCGCAGGGAATCCAGTGCCGCCGTAGGTTCATCGGCAAGGATGATCCGGGGGCGGTTGGCAAGCGCGCGGGCAATCGCCACCCTCTGAGCCTCGCCGCCGGAAAGGTTGGCCGGCATGGCATCTTTACGGTGCCCGACTTCCAGATATTCCAGCAGTTCAATAGCCCTTCGTTTCGATTCATCCTTGTCAAATCCGGCCAGGCTGAGAACCACGGCAACATTCTCGGTACAATTCAGGAAGGGCAGCAGATTGTGAAACTGGAATATAAAGCCGATTTTCTCCAGCCGGAGCCTGCGCAGATCGGAACGCAGCCAACGCCCGTCGTAAACCACTTCGCCATCGAGGCTGACCCAACCGCTGCTGGGCTCGACAATGCAGCCGATAACATTCAGGAGCGTGGTTTTTCCCGATCCGCTGGGTCCGAGCAGTGCCACCACCTCACCGGGATGGACTTTCAGACTGACATCGCGCAGGGCATCAACACGGGTTTCACCTTCGCCAAAATGCTTGGAAACATTGCGCACATGGACAAGCGGCATTTCGCCTTGAGATGCGCTCATTGCTACCCTCCCAGTGCCGTTGCCGGATCGACCTTGAGTGCCAGGCGCACGCCGAGGGCACTGGAGAGAACACAAACGACAATCACCGCAGCCGCAAGCGCAAGCCCGTCTTCCGGCAAGAGCACGACACGGCGCGGGAAATAGTCCTTGACGCTCGAGATCAGCAGTGCCCCGAATCCGAAGCCGATCGTTCCCATTGCAAGGGCCTGTTGCAAAATAAGCCCGACAATGGTGCGATCCGGCGCGCCAATCAGCTTGAGAGTGGCGATCTCCCGCAACTTGTCCATGGTCATCGTATAGAGGATCAATGCGATAATAACGGCCGAAACAATCAACAGCAGGGCCGTAAACAGCCCGATCTGCTTGCGCGCGCGCTCGACAACGGAACGCGTCAGGATGAGTTCCTGTTCAGCCTGGCTCATGGCCGCAAGATGTTTCCAGCGCCGCGCCGCTTCAGCCACGCTTTTCGGCAGCACATTCGGCAAGACACGGGCCACAACGGCATTGATTATATCCGTGTTGCCGGGGCCGGCACCTCGTGCAAGCTCCCGTCGAGCCGCAGGCGGGGCCAGCTCGAACTGAAGCTGTTGGGAATCCTTCAGTGTGATGTATATAACCGGATCACCACCAGAAGAAACCTGCCCGTCTGTCAGGCCGACAACCGTGAACGTATCGCGTCCAAGCTCGACCCGGCTACCGATGGAAAGGCCCGTCCGTACGTCCGCCACCATTTCATAATGGCTGCGGCCGATAGACCGCCCGCGGACAATATGATCCGGCCCGCCGGGGCGCCCGGGTTCGTAACCAACGACATAGAGCCGCAGCTTCCTCGCGCCGTAGAGCGTCTCCACGGATTGATAGGTCACACTGCCTGCCACAGCAACCCCTTGCAAACGGGCAATCGCCTCACGCGTATCGCCCGGAATACGCGATGACTCGGCAAACGGCCCGCGCGTTCCCGATTCCACAACCCAGACATCGGCCTTGGGGGTGCGGACCAGCGTTAGCGCATCTTCGACCAGACCCCGGTAGATCCCGATCATGGACAGGACAACACCGAGCAAAAGACTCAGGCCGAAGCAGGTGAGCAGAAAACGCCCCAGATTGTGCCGAATATCCCGATACGCCAGATTCATGGCCATGAACCTTCTTGCACCCTGGCCGCGCGTCCTTCACGCAAGCCCGGCCGCAGTACAGTGACCACATATGCCCCATCCGGCAGGCCATCGGCGATTTCAAGGCGGGAATCGAGCGTTCGGCGACCTAGTGTAACCTCGCGGCGGCGCAGTTTGCCATCCTCGACGGTCCAGACCGTACCTTTGGTTCCAGAGAAATTCTCGATAGCCGTTTCCGGTACCAAAAGCGCTTTATCCAGATTGCCGGTCGTGACGATGACTTCGGCCTGTTCGCCGAGATGAAAACTGTCCGGGCAGCGATCACAGGCGATATAGACACGGCGTTCTTCGCTAACCCGGTCACTTTCAATACCGATGCGGGCCACATACCCCTCAAACATATGCCGGGGAAGGGAACGGAGGCGAATCTCGGCAGGCTGACCGACGCGCAGGTCCCCCGCACGCGCTTCATCGACATAGGCAAGCACCCAGACGGTTTCCGGGTCGACTAATGTGAAGAGCACTTCGCCGGGGCCGAGAACAGAGCCGAGCTCTTTGTGGCGCTGGACGACGATGGCATCATAGGGTGCTGTGAGCACATAATGATCAAGCAGCACTTTTTCCACATCGAACTGCGCACGGGCATCTTCAAGAGCGGCCCTGGCAACATCAACATAACTGATCGCGACAGCCAGATCGGCGGCAGCCACGTCCTGCTCCATCTGCGCTTCTTCGGCAATTTCGACCGATACTGTTTGCCGGGAAAACAGCGCCTGCTTACGCTTGTTTGCCTGTTTCTTCCGGGCAAGAACGGAGCGCGCCCTGCCGACGGCTGCCTTTGCCGCTCTCACCGCCGCTTCGGCACTGACCACGCCGGCCCTGGCCTTGGCGACGCGGGCTTTCTGCTCGGTACTGTTCAGGCGCGCCAGCACATCGCCTTCTTTCACCCGGTCGCCATGATCGACATTCAGTTCGACGAGCGCCGCCCCGACTTCAAAGCCTATCTTTGAGATGATGCGTGCCTCAACCGTGCCGAGACCGAAAACCCTGACCGGTATGTTTTCTGCGGGCTGCGCGATTTCCACCGTCACCGGACGGAAAAACATGAACAGAAATACGGCTGCCCCGACACCGCCAATCCCCAGCAGCGGCAAAAGATACCGGAAAAGACGTTTTCTCATGATGCGTCTCTTTCTCCGTCAGGCCCAAAACTTCTGTAAGAGAAACCGCTTAGCTGCAGCTCAAGAAGACGGCTTCCCTCTTCTGTCAAATCGAAGTTCCGCCCACTGATCGACCACCTTACGGCAAGCCCCTGCACCAGCCCGACGATAAGGAAAGCGGCATCGTCGGGATCGATATCCTTACGCAGCTCTCCTGCAGCACAGGCTTGCGCCACTTGCCCGGCAATCAGCCTGTGAAAGCGGCTCATGAGTCCGAAGAAGGCATTCCGCAATCCCTTGTTCTTGGTGTGCAGTTCTCGCGAAAAAAGAATGGCGGGAATCGCCGGTGTGGATTGGATTAACCTCAACTGTGTACCGATGAGGACGCGTATCCTGTCCGTTGCCGGGCGGTCGCCATTCCCGGCCTTCTTCCAGCGCGCTTCCATCATCGATCCGATGTGCGAGGCCACCGCCTCCCACAAGTCCTGCTTCGTCGGGAAATGCCGGAATATCCCCGGCTGGGTCAGTCCCACGGCCTCCGCAATCTTGTTGGTCGTCAACCGGTCAGGGCCAACCTTGTCGGCCAGGTGAAGGGCGGCGTCTACGATTTCAGCCTTGCGTGCCTCGGCAGATTTACGAATGCGCATGGGAAATGCCTTTAGTTAGTTATTAATTGCTAACTATAAACAGATACGAACGTTGTCAAGAGGACGCCATGAAAAAACAAACGGCATCCGGGAAATCAATGTGCTTTAAAAATTACAGAATGTTTCTTTTTGGCATCGCTGTAGCGGAAGAACGGCCGGGACGCTGTTGATGCACCCCCGAAGACAACAGCGGCTTGCCGGTAACCGGTCAGGTCGCCGGAACAGGGCACGATGACACATCGCACGCCAAGGGCGGATATCTGAAATCATCGTCGCGCCGACCAAACGCGCCGCAGATATAAATTAAAGATCATTATGACCCGTTACATTGGATTGCCGGGACCGGTCAAACGGTCCGACTGCGACACCCGGTCGCAGCCGCTGGCCGCATATTCCAGCGCCTGTTCCAGACGGTCGTCGCCCCAGAACAATTCCCCGTCGGCGAGGAAGCTGGGCGCACCGAAGATGCCGATTTCCCCGGCCCTGCCGACAGCATCCCTCAGCTTGCCCTTGATCTCTTCCGATGCAGCGCGGCGCAGTATTTCTTCGCCATCCGCCCCGGCCTGCCCCAGACAGGAAAGAATGTTTTCCCTGTTGGCGATGTCCTTGCCCAAACAGAATTCCTGACGGAAGACCAGTTGGCTGAAACGCCGGCGCTGCGCCGCATCGTCGATGGCTATCGCCGCACGCGCCGCCAGCAGGCTGTGCTGGGGAAACGGATCGGGCCGGGAGATGGCGGGCAGACCATACCGCCCCGCCAGGCGCTGAACATCGCGCCACATATATTCGCCCTTTGCCTTGTAGAGAACGAAAGGCGACGTGCTCCAGCCCTGTTCCCTGAAAATCGGGCCCAGCAAAAACGGCCGCCAGATCACCGTAACGCCGCAATCCGCCGCCAGATCGTCGATGCGCATGGCCGAAAGGCAGGAATAGGGGCTGGCGAATTCATACCAGAACTCGATCATCCGCTCTTCACCGTAATGCGTTTTCTCCATTACCTGCCTCCTTCTCAGCAGGACAGGCTATCCCAAATTCGGATAATATCCCGAAAGCAATAATGCATAAACAATAGATTGATGCTGATTGCCGAAGCATCAAATAGCCGCCAGAGAAACCGTTTGACGCTTTTCAAGCGCAGGAACCGTCTCGCCGCCATCCAGCCGCGCCATGGCGAAAGCCTTTGAAGCAGCGGAAGGCGAGGGAGGGCAATTACCGGGAGAACCGAAGCAGCCAAGATATCCACAGTATCCCGGGGCAGAGCGAAGGCAGCAATCCGCATGCCCTGTTCAATCCCCGGGCAGCACGATTGTGGCATCGCTCTTCAGGGTTCACATCCGCATTACGGCGTTTCGGTGTGCTTCTCCCCCCAATCACGCATGGCCCGCACGATCGGTCCAAGCTCACGGCCTTTCGGGGTCAGGACATACTCCGCACGGGGCGGGTGCTCAGTATAGAAACGCCGCTCGACAATGCCGTGCCGTTCCAGAGTCTTAAGACGCTCAGAGAGCGTTGTCGGCGCGATACCATCGAGCGAATTCTGGAAATCCTGAAAACGGCAGCCGCCATGTACCAGCAGATCGCGCAGAATCAGCAAAGTCCAGCGTTGCCCGATAACGTCAAGTGTTCTCGCAACCGGGCATTTGACTAACGGCATATCGGCCATGACCCAGAACCTTTCTTCTCTTTCCCTCAGCACACGATATTGACTATTAAAAATATAGTCAATACACTAATTGTAGTTACAGACCAGGAGCAAACCATGAATTTGATTATTCCAGATTATCTCTCCGCCTTCGACCCCGTGATGCGTGCGCTACCCGTCTTACTTACACTCATGCTGATCTGGGTTGGTTCATTCAGAATTCCGGCTCATGCAGCAGGACGCATCGCGAATGCCGTTATCCTGTCGGGGATACTGCTGGGATGGCTTGCATTAGCCGAGTATCTCGGTGCGCAAAACGTCTACTGGACACCGAACCACCCAAACGTACCGACGATTGCCTTCGGAATTCTTATCCCGATTGTTGCAGGCCTCTGGTTCATGTTCCGGTCTGAACGTGTCACCCGACTGATTGACGCGCTTCCCTTGTCCTGGCTCGTCGGCATTCAGTTCTATCGTGCCTTGGGGATTGTGTTTCTGGCACTTTGGGCGGACGGATATCTGCCATGGCAGTTTGCCTTGCCTGCAGGTATCGGCGATGTGGCTACGGGTATTCTTGCCCTGATCGTCGCCGCCATGCTGTTCAGAGGCATGCCAGGTGCAAACCATGCGGCCTACGCCTGGTGTTTGTTCGGCATTGCCGACTTGGTGGTCGCCATCGCCATGGGCGCGCTGACCTCACCGGGGCTTTTGCACTTTGTCTCTTCCGACAATCCCAACATGCTGGTGACGGCATATCCTCTGGTGATGATCCCGACATTCGCCGTACCCTTGTCAATCATTCTTCATGGCGCATGTCTGTGGAAACTGCGCCGGATGAGAGAAGGAAGAGAAGGAAATCAATCCTCGGTTATTTTCGGGACGTGAGACATCAAAAGAGATGGAAATTGGGCGGGATGAACGACCGCTCGCGCAGTCCCTACCAGAGGCCAATCAGTTGCCGTTTCAGGGTAAAAGCGCTGATTATTCACTGAAAATCAGCCGCCAGATCGTCGATGCGCATGGCCGAAAGATAGGAATAGGGGCTGGCGAATTCATACCAGAACTCGATCGTCCGCGGCATCGGCCGTTCCCCCCGTCCCTTCGAATATCTGCCTGGCCTGCCTGGCCAGACCGGCCGCATCCCAGGAGACAGCCGTCACCCTTCCGACCTTTCGCTTCCAGTCTTCGGCGCTGCCGGCGGCATAGAAATTCTCTATGAGAAAACCGGCCATTTCCGGAGCGAACGGATAGGAAGGTGCAAATCCGGCCTGCATCTCCCTGTGGATCAGCTTAGCAAAAAACTCCCCCAGAAGCATATGCATAAAGTGAAAGGGGGCGTTGAGAAAATAGTGATAGGGAAACGTGTAATTCCGCACCCTTTGCCTGACCCGCAAAAAGCCGATCCCCTCCCCCTCGGGACAGCGGTAGATATCGCGCTCCATTTTCGCATTGGCCAGCCAGTCGCCGTAGCGGTAGATATCGGCCTGCTTGTCATATTCGCCGATCTTCGCCCCCGCCGTGCCGAAGTAACGGGACAGCCAGCGCCCGTTACCGGCAAACAGATTGAAAACCTGCGCCATGCACTCGTGATAGCAAGGCGAATCCTCCCACTGATAGGCATAATCGTCCTGCGCGTTATAGCGGGCACAAAGGAAGTGGCCGAATTCGTGATAGAGGATTTTCCATACCCGCAAGCCATCCGTCTGATTGCACAGAACATGGATCCTGTCGGGAACACGCTCGATGAACGTCAGGGCGTTATAAGGCATGTCCAGCGGATGAACGGCCAGCCGCCGCGCCCGCCCGTCGAACCCGGCCCTGCGGGTGAAATCATTATATACCGGCATGAGATTCCTGAAACTGAACAGCCGGTCGAAGGGGCGCAGCGGCCGGTTGACCGCATAAAGCATATCCCACGGCGCCAGGCTTCCGCCCTGACCGCGCCATTTTTCGGCAAGGCGCGCATAAGCCGGTTCAATCGCGGTAGCGGCCGCATTGAGGATGGCATCCGTCTGCGCCCCGCTCAATCCGCAGATATCGGCCCATAATTCAGCAAAATCCTCATAGCCGAGGTCACGGGCAATCCGGTTTCTCCGGTCGATGCAGGCCGTCACCAGCGGATGCAGTCTCTCTTCAAGCCGCTCGCGGCGCTGCCAGACACCCTGCCTTCTCTTCCTGTCATCGTCATTGAGAAGACAATGCAATGTATTCTTGTGCGTATCGCGGCCATGCCCCCTTTCAAAGGCGCCGATCAGTCCGTTGGCCCGTTGCAGGATCCGGCTCAATTCCGGATCCGTCTTCAGATGGTTTCTTATGATCAGGCGGTAATACAGGCCCTGTCTGCTCTCCGCGCCGCCGTCAGCGCGCCATGCCCCGCTTCGGATGGCTGAAAGATATCTGCCGTCGCTCAACAATGCCTGAAGCCGCTGCCCGGCCCGGCTTCCTCCCCCGCCCCGCGCGGTCGCGCGTCTCCAGACATCGCGGTTGTGTTCGTCCCTGAGCGCCTTCAGCCGCCTGCTGAATTCCCCGGAAAACTGCGCGACACCGTCATCCACCGCTTCAGCCTATGGTCAGGACCTTGTCCTCGGCATAGGTTTCGATTTCCCCGTCCTCCTCGATCGGATTGAGGTAAGGCATTTTCTGCAGCAGCCCTTTCTTCAGGCATGCCTCGATAACGACATCGACCTTTCTTGCCGCATCGTCACGGCTCAGATCGAACAGCTTGGCAACGATTTCGCTGATGTGCTCCTTGTCGTTATAGCCATCGCAATGCAACAGAACCTCATAATGAAAGGCGCTGATCTTCAGGCAGTTCTGATAGAGATCGGTGGTCTTTCTTTCAGGGGGATTCTCTGAATTGTACAACAGCCCGCCATCGCTGGTTCTGATCAGCACGGCGCCCTTGACGCGGCGGTAGCATTCCCCGTCCTGCAGGCGCGCGCCCTTGGTCCGGAAGAAATAGCTGCACAGCATCCTCGCTTCGATGATCTCATGCTCATCCATGATCGAAGTACGGTGAATCGGCTCGTCATGCTGCGACCAGCGGCTGTAATCGTTATTGAAGATATGAATGTCCGAGGCCTGGGGATTCCTGAATTGCGGCGTGCCCGGATAGGGCTTGTAGGTAAAATCCCGGACCATCGACGGCCTGATGTCCTGCAGATAGCGGATAGTGGCGATATCGCTCATGAACGTCGATTCCGGCAGTCCGAATATGGCGAAGGCGAGCGGCCGTATCCCCGCCTCCCGCGTCATTTCGAACACTGCCTTCGGATTGCTGCCGTTCTTGCGGCCCACATCCTTCAGTGTTTCCGGATCGCCGCTCTCGACCCCGTAACCGATCAGATCGCAGCCGGCGGCGGCCATCTTCGCCAGCAGCTCCGGATCGACATATTCGAGTCGCGTCATGCAATGCCAGGCAAATTCCATATCGGAGGCCGCTATCCTGTCACACAACGCCCCGGCCAGTTTCTTGTCTATGGTGAAGATATCGTCGTGAAAGTAGAAATAGCGGAACCCCTTGTCATAGGCCCAGCGCAATTCCTTCATGACCCTGTCCAGCGGATATGTACGGTAAGCCCCGCGCTGGAAGGACGACGTGCAATATTCGCATTTGAACAGGCAGCCCCGGGTCAGGGCCAGAATATAGCGCTCCTTCCTCTCGACATAGACGTCGATCGGCAGCAGATGATTGGCGGGGAAAGGCTCCTCGCTCAAATCCTGGATAAGACGGGCCGGCGGCGTTCGCCTGACCTCCCCCTTGCTGCCGCGATAGGCAATGCCATTGACCGTGGAGGCGTCGCCCCCGCTCAATAAGGTTTCAATCAGTTCGGGGCCTGAATAATCCCCCTCGCCGACAATGACGTAATCGACCTCCGGGGCCCGTTTCAGGGCATCCTCCGGCGCCCAGGTGACGTAGGTGCCGCCAACGATAACGGGCACGCTTTCGTCTATCTGTTTCGATATCTGCGCGACCCTGCGCACCATCGGATAATTATAGGTGGAACGGTTCGAGATACCGACAAGGCGGGGCCGTATGCGGCGGATTTCCGCTTCGACCTCTTCGAAGGACATTTCCAGAATCGCCGCATCCAGTATCCGGACATCGATGCCCCGCCGTTCGAGCCAGGCCGCAATGATCGTCAAATTGCGCGGCGGATCGATCATGTTGTACCTGAAAGGCGGATTGATCCGGAACGGAGGATTGATCAGCAGGATATCGGTCATTGCGGGCTCCACCAGAACGGCTTGAAATAAAAGGCTGCCAGATTTCTCTGGCAGCCGAACCGAAACCCGGATCAGTAACCGGGGCCCACGGGCAGGGCGTCTTCCTGCAGGATGACTTCCATTTCGTCATCCATTTCAAGCGCCTCGTGCTCGGTCGCGGTTTCCTCTTTGACCTTGTCGTGCTTCACATCGATTTTCGACATAGCTTTCTCCTTCCTGGCTATGCGGCAGACAGTCCGCCGCACAACCATTCTGCTACCAAGGGTTTTATTATCAACAATGTCACACTATTGTAACTTGGGAAGAGCCCCGAAGGACGGCGCAGCATCCGAACAGGGAAAGACACGGCTCTGCCGGATGGCGCGGCAGCAGAAAACGCCGGAAGCCGGGGATTGAGGATGCAACGACACACCGCCGGAAAGGGAGGGTGGAGAATACAGGGATGAAAAATGGAAAAAATGGCGCACCCGACAGGATTCGAACCTGTGACCTCTGCCTTCGGAGGGCAGCGCTCTATCCAGCTGAGCTACGGGTGCCTGGCGCCTTGATAGCGCAAGCGGATTGACCTGACAATGCCTTTGTTTTCCGAACCGCCGCCACGGGAAGCGCAAAAGGCCGCTCCGATTTGATTGAGGTCAATGTGCCTGTCCGAATGCCTTCCTATCTTGCCTGCCAGAACCTCTAGTCAGGGTTGAAGTCATGTTTGCACATCCTTTTCTCCCGTCTCTTTGTAACAGCGGGCATCGCCGGTTCCGAACGACGCCGGGCATTTTGCCGCCCGGGCCTTAACCTGCCGCACGAGGCCCGGCCCTTCGCAATTCACGCCCACGACGGCGAAACGATATTCAATCCCTGCCGGTATCTTGCAGGAACCGGCACCTGGAACAGGGACAACACCCTTGAGTAGAAAAACCATAATATTCTGTCGCGCATTTTCCGCCGTCTGCCTTTTGCTGGCGGTACTGGTTCTTGCCGCCTCCGCCATGCCTGCACAGGCGCGGACGGGGCCGGTAATCGCTCATTACATCAAGAAAATTCCCGCCGGGGAACTCGTTGCCGGGGCCACGGCCTATGGGCCAATGGAAAAGGACCTGCCTGTGGTGCCCATCCTGAAAGGGCATGAGCGCATCGGCTATGCCTTCATCACCTCCGATTTTGTCAGCACCACCGGCTATTCTGGCAAACCCATTCACGTGATGGTCGCCATCGATCCCAATGGCGTGCTGCTTCGCGCACTGCTGGTGAAACATTCCGAACCGATCGTTCTGGTCGGGATTCCGAACAGCAAGATGAAGGCCCTGACCGAAAGCTATCGCGGCATGAATGTCGTCAGCGAAGCCGCCGCCGGTGGCTCCGCCCACGATCTGGACATCATCTCAGGGGCGACCGTGACGGTGATGATCATCGACGATTCCATCGTGCGCGCCTCGATCAAGGTGGCCCGGGCGCTGGGCTTGGGCGGCCTGAAGGCCGAGGCCGAAAACACCGGCCCCGCCTATGTGCTGAACACGCAGGAAACCACCATCAAGGACTGGGCGACCCTGACCGGCGACGGCTCGGTACGGCGCCTGACCCTCGATGTCGGACAGATCAACAAGGCCTTTGCCGAATCCGGCGATCCGCGCGCCCAGAAAAACCCCGCGAAGGGCGATCCCACGGATACATTCATCGACCTGAACGTCGCCCTGGTATCGGTTCCCGGCATTGGCCGCAGCCTGCTGGGAGAGGCCGAATACGCCAATCTGCGCAAGTGGCTGAAGAAAGGCGATCAGGCGATCCTCGTCATGGGGCGCGGACAATATTCCTTCAAGGGATCCGGTTATGTGCGCGGCGGGATCTTCGACCGTATCAAGCTTGTCCAGGGCGATATATCGGTGCGCTTCCGCGACCGCGATCATCGGCGCGTCGGCAGGCTGGCAGCGGAGGATGCGCCATCCTTCAAGGAAGTGGATCTGTTCAGGATACCGGCGAAATCGGGCTTCGACCCCACCAAACCATGGCGGTTGCAACTGCTGGTGCAACGCGCCGTCGGCCCGGTGGAGAAAACCTTCCTGACCTATGACCTCGGTTATTCGCTGCCATCACAATACCTGACGAAAATCATGCCGGCCGCCGCCCCTGCTGCGACCGCGGCCCCCGCGGCGGCAGACAACGGCAATGGCCGGGCCCTGCTGTGGAAACGCATCTGGCAGGACAAGATCGTCGAAGTCGGGCTGCTCATCGCCATGCTGACGATTCTGACCGGTGTGTTCTTTTTCCAGGTTCAGGCCACACGCAATGCCCGCGCCTTCTATTGGTTCCGCATGGGCTTTCTCGCCGTGACCCTCGTCTTCCTGGGCTGGAGCCAGAATGCCCAGCTTTCCGTGGTCAATCTGATGGCGCTGGGTTCGTCGCTGGTTCATGGCTTCAGCTGGGATGCCTTCCTCATGGATCCGCTGGTCTTCATCCTGTGGACATCCGTGGCCGTGACCCTGCTGTTCTGGGGTCGCGGCGGCTTCTGCGGCTGGCTGTGTCCTTTCGGCGCCCTGCAGGAAATCACCAACCAGATCGCGCGCTTCTTTAAGGTTCCGCAGTGGAAGCTGCCCTGGGGGCTGCATGAACGCCTCTGGCCGATCAAATACATGATCTTCCTCGGCCTTATCGGCGTTGCCGTTGTCTCCATCCCCCTGGCCGAACATCTGGCCGAAGTCGAACCGTTCAAGACCTCGATCATCCTGAAATTCGCCCGTGGCTGGCCCTATGTGCTTTATGCCGCCATCCTGCTGGGCATCGGCCTGTTCATCGAACGTTTCTACTGCCGCTATCTCTGCCCGCTTGGCGCGGCCCTCGCCATTCCGGCCAGAATGCGCATGTTCGACTGGCTGAAGCGTTACCGCCAATGCGGCAACCCCTGCCAGACCTGTGCCAATGAATGTTTCGTTCAGGCGATCCACCCCACGGGAGAGATCAACCCGAACGAATGCCTGTCCTGCCTGCATTGCCAGGTTCTGTATCAGGACAGGAAAAAGTGCCCGGTGGTGATCAAGCGTCTCCGCCGGCACGCAGCCGTAGCAAAATCAAACGAGGCTCTGAAAAAGAGCCTCACCCACCCGCAGCAACCGAAGGGGAACTAACCATGGCTGACAGTAAAGACAAAAAAACGGCTCTCACGCGTCGTGACATCCTGACCGGCCCGGTGAAAGGGGCCGTACTGGCAGGGGCCGCCGCCGCCATTGGCGGCGGGGCCGCCCTGACGCCGTCACCCGCCAAGGCCGCCCGTTCCACCGAGGTCGCCCCCGGCGAACTCGATGAATATTACGGTTTCTGGTCTTCCGGGCAGTCAGGCGAACTGCGTATTCTTGGCGTACCCTCCATGCGCGAACTGATGCGCGTACCCGTCTTCAACCGCGATTCGGCCACCGGCTGGGGCATTACCAATGAATCCAAAAAGATCCTGACCGAGGGCCTGACCCAGGAAACCAAGGAATTTCTGGCCAAACAGGGCCGGGAAACCTACGATCACGGCGACCTGCATCACCCGCACATGTCCTTTACCGACGGCACCTATGACGGGCGTTACCTGTTCATGAACGACAAGGCCAATACCCGCGTGGCCCGGGTACGCTGCGACGTGATGAAGCCGGACAAGATCATCGAAATTCCGAATGCAAAGGACATCCATGGCCTGCGCCCGCAGAAATACCCGCGCACCGGCTACGTCTTCGCCAATGGCGAGCATCGGGTCCCGCTGATCAATGACGGCACCAATATGGATGACGTCAAGAATTACGTCTCCATCTTCACCGCCATTGACGGCGATACCATGGAAATCGCCTGGCAGGTGATGGTTTCCGGCAATCTCGACAATGTCGATTGCGACTATCAGGGCCGCTATGCCATGTCCTCATGCTACAATTCGGAAGAGGCCACCGATCTGGCCGGCATGATGTCTTCCGAAATGGATCATGTCGTCGTTTTCGACATTGCCAGGATCGAAGCCGCCGTCAAGGCCGGCAAATACGAGGTCCACAACGGGGTGAAGGTACTGGACGGCCGCAAGACTTCGGACCTGGGCATCACCGTCTACATCCCCATTCCCAACAGCCCCCATGGCGTCAATACCGCCCCCGACGGCAAATACGTCATGGTCAACGGCAAACTGTCGCCCACGGTTTCCGTGATCGAATGGGACAAGATCGAGGCGGTCTTCCAGGGGGCCGAGCCGCGTTCGGCCGTTGTGGCGGAGCCGGAACTCGGCCTTGGCCCGCTTCACACCGCTTTCGATGGCAAGGGACATGCCTTCACCACCCTGTTCCTCGACAGCCAGGTGGTGAAGTGGGATATCGAAAAGGCCATTCGCAAATACAAGGGCGAGGATGTCGATCCGATCATCGAGAAGGTCGATGTGATGTACCAGCCCGGCCACAACCACACTTCCATGGGTGAAACCAAGGAGGCTGACGGCAAATGGCTGGTTTCGCTGAACAAGTTCTCGAAGGACCGCTTCCTGAACGTCGGCCCGCTGAAACCCGAAAACGACCAGTTGATCGACATCTCCGGCAACAAGATGGAAGTCGTTCATGACGGCCCCACCTTCGCCGAACCGCATGACTGCATCATCGTGCGCCGCGATATCGTCAATCCGGTCAGCGTCTGGGACCGCAACGATCCCATGTGGGCCGAAGCCCGTGCCCAGGCCAAGGCCGACGGCGTTGTCCTGGAAGAAGGCCATGACGGCGTTATCCGCGACGGCAACAAGGTCCGTGTCTATATGTATTCGTCGGCACCGACCTTCTCGCTGAGTGAATTCAGGGTCAAACAGGGCGATGAGGTCACCATCTACATCACCAATATCGACGATGTGGACGACCTGACCCATGGCTTTACCCTGGGCAATCACAACATCGCCATGGAGATCGCGCCTCAGGCCACGGCATCGGTCACCTTCACCGCCGACCGGCCGGGCGTGCACTGGTATTATTGCCAGTGGTTCTGCCATGCCCTGCATATGGAAATGCGCGGGCGCATGCTGGTCGAACCGGCATAAGGAAAGGCTGCCATGCTGCGCCATCTGCTGACCGTCGCCGTTTTTCTGTTCCCGGTCCTGGCCGGGGCGGAGGAGCGTTTCGTTCCGGCAGCGGATGGCGCGCTTGCAGCCGCGCTGCAATCGGCCCGGGCGGGGGATATTCTCCGCCTGGGCCCCGGCACCCATCGCGGCCCGGTCACGATAACGACGCCGCTGACCCTGGAAGGCAGCAGCGCCGTTATCGATGGCGGCGGCAAGGGATCGGTCATCACCGTCAGGGCCGCCGATGTAACGATCAGGGGGCTGACGATCATCGGATCGGGTTCCGGCGGTAACGGGCTCGATGCCGGCATTACCCTGACCCAGGCGGCAACGCGCGCCCGCGTGGAAAACAACCGGCTCATCGGCAATCTGGTCGGGATCGACATTCACGGTGCGAAAGACGCCCTGATTCTGAACAACAGGATCGAAGGCCGCCGGGATCGCAGAATGAACGACCGGGGCAATGGCGTCTATGTCTGGAACGCCCCCGGCGCAAGGGTCATCGGCAACGATATCCGCTGGGGCCGGGACGGTATCTTCGTCAACACCTCACGCGACAATGAATTCATACATAACCGCTTCCGCGACCTGCGCTTTGCCGTTCATTACATGTATGCGAACAATTCCACCGTTGCCCGGAACATCTCGACCGGCAATCACCTGGGCTATGCGGTGATGTTTTCCGATCGCGTCCGCATAGAAAACAATCTCTCACGCGGCGACCGCAATTACGGCATTATGCTCAATTACACCAACAACAGCACCATTTCGGGCAACCTCATTGAAAATGTGAAGAATAAATGCGTTTTCATCTATAACGCCCACAAGAACGTCTTCCGCGGCAACCGCTTCGAAGGCTGCGGCATCGGCATTCACTTCACCGCCGGATCGGAACGCAACGTCATGAGCGGCAATGCCTTTATCCGCAATCGGGTACAGGTGAAATATGTCGGTTCCAAATGGGTCGACTGGAGCAAGGACGGACGCGGAAACTACTGGTCGGACCATCCTGCCTATGACCTGAACGGCGACGGCATCGCCGATGCGGCGTACCGTCCCAACGACATCATGGACAAGGTGCTCTGGAGCCAGCCCTCGGCGAAGCTTCTTCTCGGATCGCCCGCCGTGCAGCTGATCCGCTGGGCACAGGCCGCCTTCCCCGCCATTCTTCCCGGCGGGGTTATCGACCGGGCGCCGCTGATGCAACCGCCGGCCATCGCGGCCCCGGCATGGAAGGATACCGTGCAATGAGCTGCCTGCGCATCGATAATGTCAGCAAGACATACGGCACGCTGCAAACCGTGCGCGGGGTCAGCCTGCGCATCGTGCCGGGCGAACGCGTTGCCCTGCTCGGCCACAATGGCGCGGGTAAAACGACGCTGATGCGGATGATTCTCGGCCTTACCGCCATCACTTCGGGCATGATCGATGTCCTCGGCCATGCGCCCGGATCGCGCGCCGCCCACGCGCTGACGGGTTTTCTGCCCGAAAGCGTGGCTTTCCACGGCGCCTTGAGCGGACGGGAACAACTTCATCATTTCGCGCGGCTGAAATCGGTGCCGGTGACGCAGGCCGATGCCCTGCTCGAACGGGTCGGCCTGGATCATGCCGCGGACCGCAAAATACATACCTATTCCAAAGGCATGCGCCAGCGTGTCGGCCTGGCGCAGGCTCTGCTCGGGCGGCCGCGGCTGGCCCTGCTGGACGAACCGACCAGCGGCCTGGACCCGATCTCCCGTCATGAATTCTACGACATCATCGATGAACTGGCCGCGGGCGGCACGGCGGTGCTGCTTTCTTCCCACGCACTGACCGAACTTGAAACCCGCACCGACCGCATCGCCATTCTGAGCAAGGGCCGCCTCCTGGCTGACGGCAGTCTGGCCGATCTGCGCCGGCAGGCGCATCTCCCCGTCAGAATACAGGTGACGGCCCGCCGCGAAAGCGCGGAAAACATTGCCAGAACCCTTGGCGGGCAGCGCATCAACGGCGCCTCGGTACTGTTGTCCTGCCCGCAGGAGGAAAAGCTGGCCCTGCTCGAACGGGTGACCGGCTTCGGCGAAGCGGTCCGGGATGTCGATATCATTCCCGCCAGCCTTGAAGAGCTATACCGCCATTACAGCGCACCGGAAGGGGGAGGAGAGACGGAATGAAGGCCTTCGCCATCGCCAGGCTGGAACTGCTGATCGCCCGGCGCAACATGTGGGTGGCGACATCGGTCATCCTCATGGCCCTGTTCACATTCGTGCTGACCCTGGCCGGCGGCGCCCCCACCGGCACATTGGGCGCCGATCCGCTGACGGTCGCCGCAACCTCGGTCACCACCCTGTCCGTCTATCTGATTCCGCTGATCGGCCTGCTGCTGTCCTTCGATGCCATCGCCGGCGAGGCCGAACGCGGCACCCTGGCCCTTGGCCTGACCTATCCGTTGTCGCGCAGGGAAATCCTGCTCGGCAAATTCGCCGCTCATCTTGCCGTGCTCGCCTTTGCCGTGGCCATCGGCCTGCTGGTCATGGTGGGGCTGATCCTGTGGCGCCACGGCAGCGCAGGCCTGTCGCCGGAACGGCCGCTGAAACTGTTCGCGACGTCACTGGCCCTCGGCGCTTCCTTCCTCGGTATCGGTTACTTCGTATCTGCGCTGGTACGCCGCTCGGCCGTGGCTTCGGGAATCGTCATCCTGATTTGGCTTGTATGCATCGTTCTTTACGATCTCGGCCTGCTCGGCATTCTCATCGCCGATGAGGGCGGGACGTTCACCAGGGACGTTTTCCCCTGGCTTCTCGCCGCCAATCCGGCGGACGCCTTTCGCCTGATCAACATGCCCGCTGAAACCGTCTCGGTGCTGAGTTCCGACCTCGGCGCCGCGGGCAGTGTCGTCGGTACGGGTATGGCGCTTGCCTCGCTGATGCTGTGGCCCCTGCTGACCCTGTTCGCAGCCTGGCTGGTCTTCAGGAGGCTGGAACCATGAAGCTTGGAACCTTGAAGCCGCTGCTGATCCTGGCCCTGCCCCTGGCATTGCTGGGCGCCTGCAACGAACAGGCCGCGCAGAACGAATTGCCCGCCCCCCGCCATCTGAGCGAGGAAGCCGCCGGATATTACTGTCAGATGGTCGTGCTCGATCATGCCGGCCCCAAGGCACAGCTTTTCCTTTCCGGCATGCCGGAACCGCTGTGGTTCAGCCAGGTGCGCGACGGCATCGCCTATCTCAAATCGCCAGAACGGGACGGCGAGCCGCTGGTGCTCTATGTCAACGACATGGGCAGGGCCCGCTCATGGGACGATCCGGGGGCGGATAACTGGATCGACGCCGCGGACGCCTTCTATGTCGTCGGATCCGATGCCCGCGGCGGAATGGGCGCGCCTGAACTCGTCCCCTTCGGCAGCTGGCAGGGCGCAGAAACCTTCATCCGCGATCATGGCGGAAAAATCATGCGGCTCGATGAAATTCCCGCCGCAACCGTTCTTTCCCCTGTTGAAATCGACCTTTCAGCCAAGGAGGCTGCCCAATGATCACCCGCCGCCGCTTACTGACCATACTGGCCGGCGCCGCCGCCATGCCCGTTACCGCCGCGCGGGCCGCGCCGCAACCGGCACAATGGAAGGGCATCGCCCTCGGCGCGCAGGCACGCATCATCGTCGATCACCCCGACGCGCCGGCTCTGATCGCCCGGGCCACCGCCGAAATCCGCAGGCTGGAAAACATCTTCAGCCTTTATCGCCGCGACAGCGAATTATCCCGCCTCAACCGGACGGGGGTGCTGGAGGAACCCTCCTTCGAGATGGCCGAGCTGCTGTCGCTTTGCGCCGCCCTCCATATACGCACCGGCGGTGCCTTCGATCCGACGATACAGCCTTTGTGGGCCGTCTGGGCCGAAGCATCCGTCAAGGGCGCCAGCCCCGATAAAGACCTTCTGGCCCGGACCCGGGCACGCACCGGCTGGCGTCATGTCCGTTTCTCCGCCGAACGGGTTGCCTTTTCCCGCCCTGCCATGGCGCTGACACTGAACGGCATCGCCCAAGGCTATATTGCCGACCGGGTCGCGGCGATATTCCGTGAAAGCGGCATCAAGGACGTGCTGATCGACGCCGGTGAAATCGCCGCCCTTGGCCATGGGCCGGACGGCCGGGACTGGCAGATCACCCTCGGCAGACCGGGGGGGCGGAAAATCGCCCTCAGCAATCTTGCCGTCGCCACATCGGCGCCTTTGGGCACCACCTTCGATGATGACGGCACCCTTGGCCACATCATCGATCCGCGCACCGGCAGGCCGGGGGGGCGGTGGGCCGGCGTCAGCGTGGTTGAACGCTCGGCCGCCGTGGCTGATGGGCTGTCCACCGCCTTCTGCCTGATGGAAAAGTCGGAAATCGAGGCTGCGAAAGGGTCCGCCCGCGTTTATCTGCGCCCGGCATAGGCCATCAGGCAGCGGTGCTGCCGCCTTCGTGGGCGCCGCTGGTCAGCGACAGGAACACATCCTCCAGATCGGCTTCCTCCGTGCTCAGATCGGTGATGGTCAGCCCGGCCTCCCCCATGGCGGAGAGGATGTCCTGAACCCTGATCCGCGACGGGCTGTAGCTGACGGCAATCTGGCGGCTGCCGCGGATTTCGGGATTGTAGCGGCGCAGGGATTCGGGCAGCTCAGCGATACCGGCAATATCCCGGTCCACCGTCAGCACCAGCCCCTTGCGATCGAGGCGGCCGAGCAGATCGCGCTTGTCCTCGCAGGCCACCACCTGGCCGTGATTGATGATGGCGATGCGATCGCACAGGGTTTCGGCCTCTTCCAGATAATGGGTGGTCAGCACGATGGTCACGCCCGCCTCGTTCAGGCCGCGCACGTAATCCCACAGCTGCTGGCGCAATTCGATATCGACCCCGGCCGTCGGCTCGTCGAGGATAAGCACCGGCGGCTCGTGCACCATGGCCTTCGCCACCAGAAGGCGGCGGCGCATCCCGCCCGAAAGATTGCGGGCATAGCTTTCGGCCTTGTCGGTCAGGCCGACAGCGGCGAGAATCCTGTCCGTCTGTCTCTGCCCCTTGGGCACGCCGTACAGGCCCGCCTGCATCTCCACCACCTCGCGCGGGGTAAAGAAGGCATCCAGATTCAGCTCCTGCGGCACCACGCCGATACAGGCCTTGGCCCGGCGGGGGTTGCTGTCGATGTCATAGCCCCATACCCGCGCCTGACCGCCGCTTTTCACCACCAACCCGGCCAGAATATTGATCAGCGTCGATTTGCCGGCCCCGTTCGGCCCCAGCAGGGCAAAGAAGGATCCGCGCGGAACATCCAGATCGACATCGATCAGCGCCCGTTTTGCCGGGCTGCGCCCCTGAGCGTCATAGGTTTTGGACAATTGCCGCAATTCGATGGCGTTATCGGGGTTCTGCGCTTCGCGGGCGGCCTGGGCAAAGTGTTTCTTCATGGCTCACAAGGGCTTCTCGGACCGTTTATGGGGTTTTCGCTCTCCCCCCGGCAGTCTATAACAGGGCGGCGGGACCCATCCCCGCCCGGCAGCCGGCATGGTGCAGAGGCTTATATAAAGTCTTTTGGGTTATACAGGAACTTTTACAGGGATAGGCCAGAAAAATGGAAGCGAAAGAAATCGTTGAAGTAGCGGCAGATCAGCAGACCGTGGCCTGCGATGGCGGCCGGGAAGGTCATCCACGGGTCTATCTGGCCTTCGGCGACAAAAACGAGGTGACCTGCCCCTATTGCGGCACCGTTTACCGCCGGAAAAATACCGGCCGGTAAGGCCCGGGACAAGGACGGATAAAGCATGAGCGACGACGGGCAGCAGGAAAACCGCCGCCAGGGCGCGGGGCGGCACGAGGACGGGCACCGGAACGGCAGCCACGATGACGCCCGCCGCCGGGAACGGCTGGTCCTGATTGACGGTTCGGGATACATTTTCCGTGCCTATCATGCCCTGCCGCCGCTGACACGGCCCGACGGCACCCCCGTCAACGCCGTCTACGGCTTCTCGAACATGCTTTACAAGCTGATCGACGACATGCTCGAAGACGGGGTGACGACCCATGTTGCGGTCATCTTCGACAGCGCGCGCAAGACCTTCCGTTCGGATATCTATCCCGAATACAAGGCCCAGCGCCCACCGCCGCCGGAAGATCTGGTCCCGCAGTTTCCCCTGATCCGCGAGGCCGTGCGCGCCTTCGGCATTCCGGCGCTGGAGATGGAGGGGTACGAGGCCGACGATATCATCGCCACCTATGCCCGCCGTGCCCGCGAAGCGGGGATGGAGGCGGTGATCGTCTCCTCCGACAAGGATCTGATGCAGCTTGTCGGCGACGGGGTAGTGATGCTCGATCCGATGAAAAACCGCCTCATCGATGCCGAACAGGTGCGGGAAAAATTCGGCGTGCCGCCGGAAAAGGTCGTCGATGTCCAGGCCCTGGCCGGCGATTCGGTCGATAACGTGCCGGGGGTGCCGGGCATCGGCGTCAAGACGGCGGCGCTGCTGATCAACCAGTATGGCGATCTGGAAAACCTGCTGGCCCATGCAGAGGAAATCCCGCAGAAAAAGCGGCGGGAAAACCTGCTCGAATACGCCGATCTGGCGCGCATCAGCCGCAAGCTGGTTCAGCTCTGCGACAAGGCCCCGGTCGATGACAGCATTGCCTCCACCGCCATCAGCCCGCCGGATCCGAAGGTGTTGATTCCCTTTCTCAGCGAACAGGGTTTCAACAGCCTGCTGGCCAAGGCCCGTGCCCGTTTCGGCGGCAGCGGCGGCGGGGATGGGGCCGAGGCCGGCACCAGTGCCGAGGCCGAAAACCGCATCATCACCGCCGAAAGGCAATATCAGACCATCTTCGACATCGCCGAACTGCAGCGCTGGGCCGATGAAGCCCGCCGTCAGGGCTATGTCGCCATCGACACCGAAACCACCGGGCTGGACGCCATGCAGGCGGCGCTTGTCGGTGTTTCCCTGGCCCTGGCACCGGGACGGGCCTGTTACATCCCCCTGGCCCACCGCCAGGCGGAGGAAGGCGGCGACGGCGGGCTCGATTTCGGCGGCGATGAAAAGGACGACGGCGGCAACGCCGCCGAAGCCCGGCAGATTCCGCTTGAAGCGGCGCTGGAGGTTCTGCGCCCGCTGCTGAGCGATCCGGGGGTGCTGAAAATCGGGCAGAACCTGAAATACGACGATCTGCTGCTGTCGCGCCATGGCATCCGCATTGCGCCGCTGGACGATACGATGGTGATTTCATTCGTCCTCTTCGCCGGGCTGCACGGTCATGGCATGGACGAACTTTCCGAACGCTATCTCGGCGTCAGGCCGATCCCGATCAAGGAACTGATCGGCAGCGGGCGCAAGCAGATCACCTTCGATCTGGTGCCCATCGACAAGGCCGCGGAATATGCCGCCGAGGATGCGGACATCACCCTGCGCCTGCATCAGATCCTGAAGCCGCGCCTGGTGCGCGAACATATGGTTTCCGTCTACGAAACCATCGAACGGCCCCTGCTGCCGGTTCTGGTGGATATGGAACGGGCCGGCGTGCGTGTGGACCGCATGGAACTGGCCGCCCTGTCGGAGGATTTCAGCGCCCGCGCCCGGGCACTGGAAAAGGAGATCCACAAACTGGCCGGTGAGGAATTCAACATCGCCTCACCGAAGCAGCTTGGCGAAATCCTGTTCACGAAACTGGGGCTTGAGGGCGGCAAGAAGGGCAAGACCGGCGCCTATGGTACCGGTCACGATGTGCTGGAGAAACTGGCCGCCGACGGGCACGAACTGCCGGCGCGGGTGCTGGAATGGCGGGCGCTGACCAAGCTGAAAAGCACCTATACCGATGCGCTGCAGAAACAGATCAACCCGCAAACCGGGCGGGTCCACACCTCCTATTCCATGGTCGGCGCGGCAACGGGAAGGCTGTCCTCCACCGATCCCAACCTGCAGAACATTCCCATCCGCACCGAAGACGGGCGCAAGATCCGCCGCGCCTTCGTCGCCGAGGAAGGCAACCGCCTGATCAGCGCCGATTATTCGCAAATCGAGCTGCGCATCCTCGCCCATGTCGCCAACATAGACAGCCTGAAACAGGCCTTTCATGAGGGTATCGACATCCATGCGCTGACGGCATCGCAGGTTTTCGGCATCCCGGTGGAGAATATGGATCCGATGATCCGCCGCTCCGCCAAGGCGATCAATTTCGGCATCATTTATGGCATCAGCGCCTTCGGCCTGGCGCGTCAATTGGGCATCTCGCGCAGCGATGCCCAGAAATATATCGACACCTATTTCAAACGCTATCCCGGCATTCGGGAATATATGGACAGAACGGTGGAAACCTGCCGCAAGCAGGGCTATGTGGAAACGGTCTACGGACGCCGCTGCCATCTGCCCGGCATCAACGACCGCAATCCCATGCGGCGCAATTTCGCCGAGCGGGCCGCGATCAACGCCCCGATACAGGGCACCGCCGCCGATGTGATCAAACGGGCGATGATCCGCCTGCCCGAACGCATCCGCGAGGCCGGGCTCGATGCCCGGATGTTGCTGCAGGTGCATGACGAACTGGTCTTCGAAGCACCGGCGGATCAGGCCGAAGCGGTCGCAGCCCTTGCGCGCGAGGTGATGGAAGGGGCCGCCCGGCTCTCCGTGCCGCTGGAGGTGGAAACCGGCATCGGCCAAAGCTGGGCGGAGGCCCATTGAAAACGCACACAGGCAGGTAGATTCCAGAATCCGGGACCTAGGATCCGGATCCGATGCGCCGCGACATGACAATGCGCTCTTCCACGCCGTAGCCGCAGCGCTCATAGAAGGCGCGCACGGCCTCGTTCTCTGTGCGGATCATCAGCATGGCCTTGGCCAGGCCGCGATGCCGCAACCAGTCTTCGGCCGCCTGCACCGCCTGCCGCCCCAGCCCGCCCCTTCGGTAATCGGGATCCACCGCCAGATAATAGATCCAGCCGCGATGACCGTCATGACCGACCATGACGGTGGCAAGCACCGGCCCGCCCGCCGCCAGACGGCCGATCAGCAGGGTTCCGTGGCCGCTGCGCTTCACCAGATCGATATCGTGGCAAGGGTCGTCCACGGGCGCAGCAGGTCGCAACGCCGCCACAAATCGATGACGGCTTCGGTATCGGCAGCGGCATGGGATGTGAATATAATCCCGCTCATGCGCTTTCCCTCCCCTGCCCCGGACAAGGCCGGAAGGCGGGTTACTGTTTCTGCGGCTTGTCGTAATTGATCTTGAGCGCTTTTTCGCGCATGCGCTGCAACAGCCCGTCGATCCTGCCGTTGTCGCGCTGGATCACGGCAGCGAATTCGGAACGATGCGTGATCGCCATGCTGACCCCTTCGACCACCACATCGACGATGCGAAGACGCCCGTCCTTGCCCTTGCGCACCCGCCAATCGACACGGACGGGGGGGCGGTCCGGCATGATCAGCTTCGAATGCACCATGGTTTCCTTTGCATTCAGGCGCTTGGCGCCGGTGATTTCGATCTTCTGGCCTTCATAAACGCCAAAGCGGGCGGCATAGGTATTGACGATGAAATCGGCAAACAGCGCCTGATACTCAACCCGCTTCGGGGCCGGCGTCGTCCGCCAATAACGGCCGAGCGCAAAACGCGCAATGCGATCGACATCGAAATTTTCGCGAAACAGGCGGCCGAATTCGGCGATACGCTGCTTTTCCGTCAGATCCGTGTTCTTCAGCAGGCTGAAAGCTTCATGGCTGACATGATCGATGAAGCCCTGGGGAGTGTCAGCACCCTGTGCCGCCTGCGCCCCGTTTTGCAGCGCCACCGCGCCGAGAAACAGCACCAATGCCATGATTGCGGCAGCATGAAAGGAGACGCCCCGACGCGGCAGCACCGCCACCGGCAGCCAAATCAGGCGCAGGCCCTGCCGCGGGGAACAAACTGTCTGGAACATGTCGCGCATCTTTCAGGTGACGGAAGCCGCCCCGTTATTCGGCCACGGCCGCGGTTTTGTTTTCCATGGAGCGGTCGTCCTCGAATTCGAAGGAAACCGGCTCCAGCTCCATTTCAGGGGTGACATCGCCATTGCTGATCAGCGCGGCGCGGCGCTGACGGTACAGACTGCGGACCGTCGCATAGAAATCGATCGACGAACGTTCGATCTCGTCAATGGCTTCGATATTGCGCGAGCGGGCATCGACGCCCTCGGCAATGAAACGCACGGTCTGTTCGGGGAAGTCGATATCGTTGCGCCGGGCCAGATAGTTCCAGGGGTCGATATAGGTATCGGCAACCATGCCGGCCAGATCGCGCGGCGGACGCGGGCCGATGACCGGCAGCACCAGATACGGCCCTTCGCCCAGGCCCCAGACCCCCAGGGTCTGGCCGAAATCCTCTTCCTGACGATCGATGCCGGCAACATCGAACAGGCCGCCGACACCGATAAGGGTATTGGCCGCGAAACGACCGAAGCTCTTGCCGGCATTATCCGGATCGCCCTGCAGCAGGCTGTTGGTGAAAACGATCGGCTCGTTCAGATTCAGCAGGAAATTATGCACCATCTGCTGAACCATATCGGGCACGGCACCGCGGTAAATCTCGGCAGCGGGGCGAAGAAGAAGCTGATCGAGGCCGCGATTGACCTCGAAGAAATAGCGGTTCATCGGCTCCAGCGGGTCGTTCTGGGCCTCGTATTCGGCGCGGGCTTCCGGCTCACTGGGCGCCGATGCGCAGGCACCGAGGGTCAGACCGATCACCAGAACCCCGAACAATCTGGCCGTGTTCTTCAGGAGATTATCTTTTTTCATGACCACCCAGTCTGTTCCCCAACTAATTGAACCTGCTTGCCCTGCCGGACCTGCTTGCATTTTCGCACTCGCTTACACTTCCGGACTTGCGCGCCCCGCGCAAACCGCCGGCCTGCGTAAAAGTGCCGGCACGGTCGCTCCGGACATCCCCCGACCGGATCCGCGGGCAGGGCCAAACTATAATGCCAGCCACTAACGCAACCTTAACGGAGGCGCTGAATCCAACTCCCTGCCTATCACAGGGAAAAATAACTTTCCACAATTTGAAGGCAAAAATGTGTGATTATTGTCACCCTGTGCCCAAAAGGCCGCATTTTCTTTGGCCGAAAGCCAAAAGCGAACCCCGGAAGCATCCTCCGGTCCCCTGCCGGCAAAGCTTCTTGCC